>JALYYG010000139.1 GCA_030946685.1 Candidatus Dormiibacterota bacterium
CAATGGTCTGAAGAACCGCCGCCGCGCGGATTTGCGAAATTGCTCGACAACTCAGGGCTGATACCGATATTTCGCATCAAAGAGCAATGGTTTCAGTGATCAATAGTCTTGGAGTGCGGCGGGCAGGCTGCACTCTGTGCTCATAGCCAAATCCAGAACCTAGTAAGCGCGATTTCGCATTCCAGAGATGAATTGAGCACGAAGGCGAATGGCGAGCGGTCCCAACGTGACTGGGTGTTAGATGAGCGGTCCCGCACCAGGGCGGAGTTGAGCGCAGCGGTGTCTCTTGTCGGTGAGAGGTGTGCCTGCGGCGTGTGCTACTCGTACGCTGCCGCCGATGCGATTGCTTTTCGAGTCCGTCCGTATTGCCGTGATCGCGAATATTCCACGCGGTGCTGGCACGAGTCTCGACGGAGCGACTACCAAGGGCGTTGCGTGGCTGACGCTCCGGGCCTTCGATGCGGGCGAGCCGATCCCCAAGGAGCACGACCACGCGCGCCCGCTAGCGCAGTGGCTCGAGCAACTCGACGGGCGTCCTCCGGGTTCGACGCTACGGAAGGGTTTCGGACCGAGACCGGAGCGCGAGAGGTGGTCGTGCCACATCAAGTTCTCGAGAAGCTGGCGCCCCAAACGATCCTTCGCGGTGGATTGGGAGTTCGAGCCGCGTGCCTGACTAATCCTGTGCGTGCGGAGTTGGGGAGCGGCCCATCGTGCACTAGCTCCAGAGTCCAAACCGACAGGGGGTCACGTGGTCGTTTCGGGTCCCTAGCTGGTTTGTGAGACCTGCTGCAGCCGGAACTTCGTCCGGCCGAGTGGCTCTGCGTCGAACGTCATTACGAACGAGTACGAACCCGCCTTGTCGAAGGTCAGGCCATTCAGGTGGAACACGAGGACAACGAGCGCGTAGTCTCCGGGCCGCATTCCCGGAGGCCGGCCAACCTCGAATTGACCTTCGAGTCGCTGGGGAACAACCGATTTCTCGTCCTCGTCAAACAGCTGAACGTTGAGCGAGTGAAGCTCGTTTGTCTGCGTCCATGGGACTTCGATCGTCGCAGCCACCGACATGTGCGGATGAACGTAGGGAATGTCTTTTGCGTTGATCATGTTCCACGACCCGCCCGTCACGTACAGCTTGCCGTTAACGGCTTCTGCATGATCGGCAAGCATGAACGTGACAAGGCGCGACTTCTCGACTGGGAGCGGGGTCTTCTTCTTGGGCATTCGGGGCCTCCTCGGCTGTATTGCGTTTGTATTACCGGTGTACTACAGTGTGCTGGAGGCAGTCAAGGTCAGGGACCAAACTTGGCGTTCGGAGGGTTTGGATTCGGCACCCGTCTAGCGCCGTCCGGTTCCAGTGGGATGACGGAAACGAGCCGAAGCTCGAGGTCCGAGGGATATTCCCGTGGCACGTCGAACAAGTTCATTCCAACCACCCGCAGTATCGACGGAACAAGAGGTCTGGAACCGCTCGTTGGGCAATGATCGGGAGAGACGATGATGGACGACAGCTACGAATCAATATCCTCTGGGCGGATCAAGAGGTAGGCATCCTGCGTGCGATAGGTGGCTGGCAGCTGTAGTTGAAAGGAAGGAAGGATACGAATGAAGCGAGAGAGGGACGAGAAGCTGGCTAAGTCAATGGAAGACGACGCTGCCGACGAGTCACTTTGGCAGGATGATCCGGCACCAGCGACGGCAGAGAAGTCGCGTCTTGGCACGCAGGTCTCGCTGCGGTTGGATCCCGACGTTGCGGAGATTCTGAGGCGCATCGCGAGTCAGAAGCGCGTTGGGTACACGTCGCTTATCCGTGAGTGGATAGTCGAGCGACTGCGCGCAGAAGACCACGCTGCGGAGCGGGTTCTCTTGCCGCAGGCATCGTGGTCTAGCACTGTTTCCACAGGTCAGCCGTACTCGCTAACGGGGTCAGTTCGCAATGTCTCCTGGGAGCCGCCCGGGCAACTCAAGAAAGCTGTTTGACGAGAGACAGCACGCTCTTTGGACTGGTACGTCAAGGACTTTCGCGACGAGCACCCGAGCGGCAGTCGGACGGTTTTCCTCGGAAGCAACGGGCTGACCCTGACCATCGGCGGCATCGGACAGATTTTCCAGCGGATTCGGAAACGCAGCGGGGTCAAGCACTTTTCGGCGCACGTTTGCCGGCACACCTGGGCGACGAATTACCGCCGGCGCGACTGCGGCGACCTGTACGACCTGAAGTACGAAGGCGGCTGGAGCGACCTCAAGATGATCGGGCGGTACGCCCATCAGGGTCCGTTGTCCGAACGTCGGCGCGGACCGAGTCCGATGGACGCGCTGTTGCGGGATCGGAAGAACGTGGCAGTTAGAGCGTCGTTCGGGAAATCAGATGGTCGGAGGTTGCAACTCGTCGAAGGCGAATCCGCGTGATTGCGAAGCAACACTCGGATTCGGCTGGGGAGGGAGGATTCGAACCTCCGATTGGCTGATCCATAAGCGTGCAGCCTGCCCGCCGCACTTTTAGACTATTGATCAGCGAAACCATTGCTTTGGTCTGTAGAGGCGAATTGAGCACGGCGGCGACGGTGAGCGGTCCCAAACCGACAGGGCGTTAGTCGATTACTTCGGTGGCAGTCGCAGGTCAGCCGATTGGTCTAATTCGAGATCAGGCGAACATCGAGATTCGGCGCGGAGTCATGGGCGCCTCCACGCCGTGAGGGCGAGCCCAAGTACACGCGTCGTCGTCGATGGTCTGACCCACTGCGCCATTATCACGACGCCGTGCGTACCCTGGCCATCCCGTAGGGCGCAGACGGTGTCGGTCTCGCCGGGCCACCCCGACAGTAGCGCGGGCTCCGGAACGCCAGCGATGTGATCGCTGCCGCTTCCCGCCCGCACGGGCGCGTAGCCAGCGATCTCCGCCTGCGTCGTCGATGCGGGTCCCCACAACTCTTGGGCCGACGGCACATCGGTTCCCACGCGCGTCCACTGGCACTCAAGACCGAGGCCAGTGACGCCGCTGACATGCGCAGCGATGTCCGCATGGGACCCGTCGGTGTACGACTCGTCTGGCAAGGCGCGGATCGTGAATCGGTAGCCGTCGACGTCGAGCGATAGCGGTGCCAGGGGATCGGATGCACGCACGTCTGGTTTTGCGATCCCGCGCCGGTCCTGGAGTTTCTGGTAGTACACGACAGCGCTCTGCGGATCGTCTTCGAGCGCGATGCGCCAGCAGCCCGACGGAAATGGGTCGGCGCTTATCACCGACGTGCGGTAGTACCAGTTTCGTGACCAGCCGGTCGGAAATCCGTCGCCGAGGTAATAGCCGGTCGCGGCGATCAACGCCGGCGGCGCCGGCGCGTCCAGACGCTCCGCGCGCAACACGATCGCCGGCTGCGGATCGCTGTCCTGCAGATACCAGTAGTGATCGGGAGAGAACAGGTTGAACGGCGCGGCCGCGAGCCGACCACCGATGATGAGGGCATACGGGTCCGAGAAGTTGTAGTTCGTCGGGTGCAGGGTGGAGATCGGCGTCACTGGGCAGGCCGCGTCGGCAGCGGTCACATCCGTGGGCGCGGGCGTCCGCAGACTGCCGAGCCCACGCCCAACGAGCACCGCAGCGAGCACGACCGCCACGACCGAGGCAGCCACCAGTAGGCGATTCGGCCCCGCGCTCGCTCGCCGCAGTGGCGTCGACGGCACTCGGATGGCCGCCGCGACCTCGCGCACCCGCCGCTCGAGCTCGCGCTCATCGTCGATCATCGGACCAGCTCGCGGAGCGCGGAACGTGCCCGAGTGAGCAGCGGACCAACGCTCGACGGAGCGATCCCGACCGCGGCTGCGATCTCCGCGTAATCGAGACCGTGGTAGTAGCGAAGCACGATCGCGGCGCGCTGCGTCGCTGGCAGTGTGGTCAACGCGTGTGCCAGATCGAGATCGGCCTCGGGTGGTGGTGCCGGTCGGACGAACGCTTGGATCGCGGACCAGCGCTGGGCCCGCCGCAATCGCGAGAGCGCTTGGCGCGCAGCAACCACGCGCAGCCAACCAACGGGATTGTCGACCCGCTCGAAGAACTGTTGCTCCCGCATCGCGCGCTCGAATGCCTCTTGGACCACTTCCTCGGCATCCCGTGCCCCCACGAGCATGCAAGCGCCGCGATACAACTCGTCCCGGCAGTCCCGATACAAGCGATCCCAGCGCTGGTCCAGTGACTCCTCCTCGCCCGCATGTCTATATGACGCTCCGGCCCCCTGATTTCGGTCAGCAACCTGCGACGCGGCGATCACCAGCGACCACCTGAGTCCATATTGCAGACCTAGGGTCGCCCCAGGCGAGCGCGAATGCGCTCGCCGATCGCCTTTCGCGATCCTGTCCGAGTGGCGGGACCGCCCTGGAGGGCGGCTGTCCTGGTACCGCCGAGAGAAATCAGATGCTCAGAATGTTGGAGGCAGCGTGCACACGTTTACCGAGTCTCAAAGCCCCCCGAATCGAGTGCGACAATGCCGTCAGTGACGTGGGTGGGGATTGTCGCCATCGTGATCGTCGGAATCTTTGGCTTTG
Organism: Candidatus Dormiibacterota bacterium; assembly: GCA_030946685.1. GTDB lineage: Bacteria > Chloroflexota > Dormibacteria > Dormibacterales > Dormibacteraceae > Palsa-872. Next base: position 4,537 of record JALYYG010000139.1, read on the forward strand.
GTGTCGTGCTCCTAGTTCTCAGCCTGGTGGTGGGGGGATAGCGAACGCAAATTCCGTATTCGGTGGGCGGGCCGCGCCTGCCGAGCGTCGGCACTTTTACTAGCCCCTGTGTTGGGCGCCCTCGTGCTCCTGATTGAGACTCCCGGCGACCTTGGAGTTAGCTTGAGCCTTTGGACGATGGGAGCAGTCCTTATTGCGGTAATGCTCATAGTTGGCGCATGGGTCGCTCGTCGCGGATGGCAGGCTTTCGCCAGGGTGCTCGAGTTACAGCCGAAGAAGTAGTCCGCCGGTGCTCGTTGTGGGCGGCGGATCTCCGCGTAATTGATCGGCTCAGCTGATTCACAATTAGCCGACCGAGCGCGGCGCGTGCCGTTCACCGATTTGCAAGGGGTCATGGGTCAGTCGCGAACGCTGGCAGGTGGCAATGTCGTTCGTCGTAGGCGCGGAGCGTCCAGGTGGAGTCTGCGGAACCGAGCCAGCGGAGAGTACCGGGGCTCTCACGAGCAGGGCGAAATCAGGCGCGCGAACTGCGTGAGTCCCGGGTACTCGCCGGGGGCGAGCGTGGACTCCTGCAGGCTGAGCATCACGCCGTTCTTCTTCACTTGCATGGTGCCGAGACCGATCGCGCACCCGCTCCAGCCCTGCTGGGTCAAGGCAGGTCCGAGCGTGCCACGCGCGTCGTGGTTCGCCTGCGCACCGCAATCCACTGCCCACGTCGTGAAGTCGGTGCCGACGACTGGCGGCTCCACGAAGGCGCACGTCTGTGGAAGGACGAAGCCTGTGGGAGCAGGCCGCGCCGCTGTCGCGGGGAAGGTGCCCTCAGCGACGAAGCCGGGCATTTGTGGTCCGACGAGCCCGTCGAAAATTGGGAACGGCACACCGGGCCTGAGCAAGAGGCACACGTAGCCTCCGGGGATCACTGCGTCGATCGGCGCGTTCCCAGTCGAGGCGATCTTCAGGGGCGGTCGTCCCGGCGAATTGAGCAGGAATGTCGCGTTCGTCGAGGCAGTCCTGGCGACGCGACCGCTGGCAGTCCCGCACACGGCAGCGAAGGTTGCCGGTACGGAGAAGGTCGCAGCGGCCGTGCTGATTGCGGTTGGCGGCGTGGTTTGGCTCGGACCGGTACTCAGAGTCGGTGCACAGCCCGCGCTGCACGCCACGACGCTCGCGATCAGGGTGCCGAGCATGGGTCGAATCCGCATGATTGCCTCCCCGCAGGCCCGGCCCGCATTGAGGTGCAAGCGTCGAACCCACGTCAACTATCTGACTGAACGTAGGCCTCCCGGACCGGCGTGGTGTCCACGCTGGGGCAGTCAACTCGTACAAGCGACGTAGTAGTTCGAGTGCGCCGACCAAGTGGCCGGTAGCCGGAGGGCTCGACGGGAACCGATCCTGGTGACGGTGATCGGCAAGCTCGCCTTCGCGGGTCGTCGTCGTGCTCTACGGCGTGCTACGCACCCCGTTCACTTGCTCCCCTGGTATCTGGGTGGCACGCCTGATGTCACGGTCGATCATCCGCCGGAGAATCAGCGAACCAAAAAGCATCACCCCTAACCAATCGTTATCACGCGCGAGTTCTGGCGCGATTCTCTGGTTGCGTCAGACATACGGCACGACAACCTCCTGATCCCACCGGACTCGCGGACCACTGATCTCCGGCAGAGGCGCCGCGCCTTAGCACTCCCCTGGAGTGCCGTCCGCCTCACGTTCTGGTTGGTCCCGGCGCGGCGGCTGTGCGTGGCCCTCGCTGGAAGTGGACAGTCGAACCGATAGCTCACGTGACTCCATATCAGCCGAACGTCGGAACCTCGCGGCTGAACGATGAAGAAAGGCTGTTCGGAGAGTCTCGGCAAAGTTTGTGTGCGGCCCGGCGATGTGGTCGAGGTGACGCGGCTCGAGCCAGCGGGGACTTCCCGGCAGCGATTGCCTCCCTGTGGGACGCCGGTCCGGTGGT
>JALYYG010000147.1 GCA_030946685.1 Candidatus Dormiibacterota bacterium
ACCCCCAACGAGGTGCGCGCTGCTGCGGGCACGAACAACCTCGAAGAAGCGTTTCTCAAGCTCTCGGGGAGGGCCTCGGAATGAGCGGCCACCGCGTCGCCGCGATCACAAGCCGGCTGCTCCACCAATTCCGTCGCGACCGTCGAACGCTCGCGCTGCTGTTCGTTGCCCCAATCGTGATCCTTGGCTTGCTCGGCTACCTCATGCGCGGATCAGCGTCGGCACCCAACCTGGGCGTCGCCAACGAAGACCAGGGCACATTAGGCGCGACGATCACGAGCTCACTGGAGCATTCGGGCAAGATCAGCGCGACCGCAATCAGCCTGTCTGACGGCGATGCCAGGCTCAAGGACGGATCGCTGGTCGCCTACATCCTCTTTCCCACGGACTTCAGCCAGCGCGCCATGCAGGGCGCCATTGCTCCAGAGGTTCACCTGGAGGGATCCCAACCTGGATCACAAGCGTCTGTCCTTCAGGCTCTCCAGGATGCGCTCGCCTCCCTGGCGGCCGCCTCGCCATCAGCAATCCGCTTCCAGCCGAAGGTGACCTATCTCTACGGCGGCCGTGATTTCGATCAGCTGGACTACTTCGGCGCCGCCTTCATCGGTTTGATCGTGTTCTTCCTGGTGTTCGTGATCACTATCGTTTCCTTCCTGCGCGAACGCTCGCAGGGCACGCTCGAGCGTTTGATGGCGAGCCCACTCAGGCGTGGCGAGATCGTCGTCGGCTACATGCTCGGCTTCACAGTCATTGCGCTCGTCCAGGCGGCAGAGGTGCTCGTGTTCTCACTGGCCGTGCTCAAGGTCCACAACCAGGGCAATGTGCTTTTGATCTTCGGGCTCGAGGCGCTGATGGCGATCAGCGCAGTCAACCTTGGCGTCTTCCTGAGCATGTTCGCCCGCACGGAGTTTCAGGCGGTGCAGTTCATCCCGCTGGTGATCGTGCCCCAGGTGTTGCTGTCCGGCATCCTCTTCCCAGTCTCGACGGAGCCCAAGCCTCTGCAGTACCTCTCGGACGTGCTGCCGCTGACCTATGCCGTCAACGGGCTCCGCGACATCATGGTCAAGGGGGCCGACCTGACGTGGTCGTCCCTGCAGCTTGACGTCGGCGTCGTCGCGGGGTTCTGCGTGCTGGTCATCGTGGCCGGAATCGCCACCCTGCGGCGGCGGATCGCCTAGCCGTTTCGTAAGCTGCAGCCATGCTGCTCGTCTGCTCGCACCGCTGCGGCGGCCGGCTCTTCCGCGCTTTGTTCGCCGAGGTTGAGCTGGACTCGGGAGGCGCTTACCAGGACCATCGGATCGCGCAGCCAGGCTACATCTGCCTCAACTGCGGCTCCCCGGCCATGGACCTCAGCGAGGTCCCGGCCGAGATGGAAGCCGAGGCTGACGAGGACTCAGCCCCCGCCGGGACGGACATCCTCTGCCCCGTATGCGAAACCCTCGTCCAGGTCGACTCAGGCATGGAGTGTCCTAACTGCGGCGCGCCGCTCGAAGTCGCATAAGCGACGGTCGGCCTCCTAAGTCAGGGAGGCGCTGCCGACAAGGATCTCGAGCATCCACCGCGCCGCGGCCGCATCGCCCTCCCGGGTCGCGCGCCTGAGGGCTCGAATCGCCCGGGGCGTATCGAGATCGTCCTCGAGCGCGGCGTTGAACTCCCCGACGAGAGACTTGCCGGCGTCCTTGGGCGCGCGGAGCGCTGGGCCCGCCCCCACCACCACCGCGGCCGGCAGCTCGCCCGCCCCCCGAGCTGCCTCCGCCAAGAGAGCGCGCACGCGCTCAACCAGCCGGGAGGCTCGCGCCAATCCCGACCAGCTGAAATCCCAGTCGCGCCCGTAACGATGCGAGGCCAGGTAGAGCCGCACCGCGGCCGCGGGCGCTCGCTGCAGCGCCTGGCTCACGTGCACCAGGTTGCCCAGCGATTTGCTCATCTTCCGGCCCTCGAACCGGACCATGCCAGTGTGCACCCAGGCTCGGGCGAAGGGAACCTTGCCTGTTAACGACTCGGATTGCGCCCGTTCAGCCTCGTGATGGCTGAACGTCAGGTCGCGACCACCGCCATGAACGTCGATCTGCTCACCCAGATAGTGCATAGCCATCGCCGAGCATTCAATGTGCCACCCCGGCCGGCCCGGTCCGAACGCGGACGGCCATGACGGCTCATCCGGCGCCGAACCTCGCCACAGCGGGAAATCGAGCGCGTCCCGCTTCGCATCCGGACCAACGGTGCCGAGCAGTCCCTCTTCCCGCAGCTTGCGCAGCATCGACTGGCGCGTGCGGTGCGACAGCCCTCCGAATCGGCGGTAACGGCTGACATTGAAGTACAGCGCATCGGTCTTGTAGGCGTGGCCGGTGCGGTGCAGGCGCGAGGCGGCCGCCAGAATACGTGCGATCTCGCCCGACACGCGAGGCATGAAGTCGGGCGGCCGCCAGCCCAGCGCGGTCATGTCGCGGATGTGGACTTTGGTCTCTCGATCGGCCAGAACCCTCCAATCGACCCCGTCTCGCCTCGCTCGCGCAAACAGGGGATCGTCAACGTCCGTGACGTTTTGCACGTACCGAACGCGCACGCCATTCGCTTCCGCGAAACGCACGAGGATGTCGAACATGCAGAAGGTGAATGCATGGCCCATGTGCCCCGAGTCGTACGGGGTGATCCCGCACACGTACAGGCTCAGCTCCTGCCTTCCCCGTTTGGTCGACGGCCGCAAGCGGACCTTCCGCTGTGACAAGGTGTCGCGCACACGAAACTTGAAAGCGTCAGACACGGGAGCCGCGCCGCTGGCCGATTAGCTGACGGCCTGCGCTCGCACGGAGGCGTCGGCGCGCATGGCCTCGGCCTTGTCAGTCAGCTCCCAGGCAACACCCAGGTCGTCGCGGCCGAAGTGCCCGTACGCGGCTGTGCGCTGATAGATGGGACGTTTCAGGTTCATGTTCGCAATGATGGCCCCGGGACGCAGGTCGAAGTGGCGGCGCACCAGCTGCAGCAGCTCCGCCTCCGACACGGTAGCGGTGCCGAAGGTCTCCACTGCGATCGAAGTTGGGTGTGCGCGTCCGATCGCGTAAGAGACCTGTACCTCACACCGATCCGCCAGGCCGGCCGCGACGAGGTTCTTGGCCACGTGCCGCGCAGCGTATGCGGCGGAACGATCGACCTTGCTCGGATCCTTCCCGCTGAAAGCGCCGCCGCCGTGCCGCGCGACCCCCCCGTACGTGTCGACGATGATCTTGCGGCCGGTAAGGCCGGCGTCCGCCGCGGGTCCTCCGACTATGAACTGGCCGCTGGGGTTGACCATGATCTTTGTGTTCGCGTCCACGACCAGGCCCTTGAGGACAGGGTCGATGACCAGCGAGCGGACGCCATCGGCGACATCCTTCTGGCTTACACCCGGCGCGTGATGCGTTGAGACGACTATCGCTTCGATTCGCTTGGGCACGCCATGGTCGTACTCCACAGTGACCTGGGTCTTGCCATCCGGCCGCAGAAAAGGAAGAGTGCGGTCCTTCCGCGTCTGTGCAAGGCGCCACGCCAGCCTGTGAGCGAGTGAGATGGTCAGCGGCATCAGCTCGGGCGTCTCACGGCATGCGAAGCCGATCATCATGCCCTGGTCACCCGCGCCCTGCAGCTCGAACGGGTCGTCTTCGAGCGTCCCTTCACGCTCTTCGAGCGAGTGGTCGACGCTCGCTGCGATATCCGGCGACTGCTCCTTGAGGTAGACCTGGATCAGCGCGTGGTCGGCGTCGAACCCGATCTCCTCGGAGTTGTAACCAATGCCGCGGATGGTGTCGCGGATCGCGCGCTGGATGTCGAGCTCGGCGTGGGTCGTCACCTCGCCGATCACCACGCACAGGCCCTTGGTGATAGCTGTCTCGCAGGCGACTCGGGCGTTGGCGTCCTGCGCGAGCATCCCGTCGAGGACCGCATCCGAGACCTGGTCGCACACCTTGTCGGGATGACCTTCGGTGACCGACTCGGAGGTCATCAGGAAAGACGGAGAGGTGCCGAATGAAGTTGTCACAACGGCTGCCAATGATAACCGTGGACGAAGGTCTAACCCTAGTTGAGTAATACGACTATCGGGCGCAGCAGGGTTGGTCGGGGTTTCCCCGACCATGACTTTGTCTTCTTAATCGCCAAGCGTGGCATGGAGAGACTAATCCTCAATAAAATCCCATCGCTATACCGGAAAGAGCGCAGGCGGGTCGAAGACCCGCCTCAAGTGCCAGTACGCTGGCGGCGATCCTCGCGGGCCTGGCCGAGCAGCTGCGCCTGCAGGGCGAAGACGTCATCGAGGACGCGATCGATTCGCCTGCCTTCGAGGCGATGGTCGGCGATCACCCCCGCCCGCTCGAGCTGGGTCCGCAGCAAACCACCCAAGGGCCCGTCGACCCGAGACCGTCCGCGTACCTGCGCCTCCTCGAGCAGCTGAAGGCAGCGGTCGAGTGCCAGCTGCCGCTGCCTGTGCTCGCGAACGCTCACGTCCCCAACACCTCCACCCTCCCCGTCGAGGTCACGCGGACGCTCACCTGATTCAGGGCCACCAGCCCATACGCCTGGTTGGTCGGCTGGCCATCGGGCTTGAACGAGGCCGGGTGGCACGGACAGTCGAGCGAGCCGTGGCCGCCGTTCCACCAGAGCTCGCAGGGAAGGTGCGAGCAGATCGAGGAAACCGCGGTGACAGTGGTGGGGCTACTGCGGAAGACGAACGCGCCGACGGCGCCGGCGGTGACCCGCTTGCCTTGGCCTACGGTGAAGTCCGTCAGGGCGCCAACATCCACCCACCGACCGGGTTCCGGATTGACCGATACCCCGCGGGCGAGGGGTCCGGGCGCCAAAGTGTCGAGCGACCTTCCGACCAAGCCTCCTGTGACCGCCCCGGCGGCGACTCCCAAACCCGCCACCAGGGCGGCGCGCCGCGTCAGCCAGCCACTCTTCGGCGCCGTTTCAAGGGCGGCCGCCAGTCGCTTGCGAAACGCCGGGTGCATGCGCTGCACGCCCTGACCGGCGGCGACCAGCCGAGCGGCGGCGGTGATGGCCTCCTTTTCCTCGGCGTCTCCTCCGCGCAACCTCAGCCGGCGGCCGCGCAGGAGGTCGCTGACGATCTTGTCGACTCGGTTCTCAGGCCTCTTACCCATCCAGGCGCACCTTGGCCGCCGCGCGCAGGGCGCGCAGCTGCATGACCTTTACGGCCCCAACCGTCGAACGCATCTCGGCAGCCACCTCTTTGAGGGAATACCCGTGTAGGAAACGCAGCTCCAGGACCCGCCGGTAGTTGTCGGACAGACCGTCCAGGATCCGGCGCGCTCTCTCCG
>JALYYG010000152.1 GCA_030946685.1 Candidatus Dormiibacterota bacterium
GAAGACAACGGCCGAGGGTTCGAGCCGGCCGGCGTCGAGAAGTCTGGGCTGCGCGGACTCGAGGACCGGATCTCCGCGCTCGGCGGGCGAGTGGAGGTCGCCAGCCGGCCCGGCCACGGCACGGAGCTGCGCGCCTACCTTCCTGTACGTGATACCGCGCGTGCCTGACCGATTGCGGGTCGTCATCGCGGAGGACAACTACCTCGTGCGCGAGGGCACTCGGCGGTTGCTGGAGGATTCGGGCGAGGTCGACGTTCTGGCGTCAGTGAGCAATGCGGAGGAGCTGCTGCAGGCGGTTGACGGGCTGCGCCCTGACGCCGTCCTGACCGACATTCGAATGCCTCCTGGCCACCAGGTCGAGGGTATCGAGGCGGCCCACGCGATCCGGAAGAAGCATCCCCGGATCGGCGTGGTCGTGCTGTCGCAGCACTCAGACGCCGCCTATGCGGTGCACCTGCTGAAGGATGGCACCGAGGGCCTCGGCTACCTGCTCAAGACACGAGTCGGCGAGCTGGACGAATTACTGCACGCGCTGCGCGAGGTGGCAGCGGGGCGGTCGGTGGTGGACTCCGGCGTCGTCGAGCGCCTCGTCGAATACCGGTCGCGGCAGGCTGAGTCGCCTCTGCGGCTACTCAGCGAGCGCGAGATCGACGTGCTGCGCGAGATGGCAGAGGGCAAGGCGAACTCGTCGATCGCGGGTAGCCTCCACCTGTCCGAGTCGTCGGTCGAGAAATACGTGAACTCGATCTTCTCCAAGCTAGGCCTGTCCGAGGAGCGGCTGCTCAGCCGCCGGGTCGCCGCTGTCCTCGCGTATCTTCGCGCGGCAACCACCTGAGGGCAAACCCTAGAGGCGAATCGTTTGACAGCTTATTTTGACAGCTTACTCAGGACACTCTGTGACACGCCAGGACGCTCTGTGACACAAACGCGTCAGATCGCCAAATACGTGAGTCACTCCCTGACATTCCCTGACACGTCCAGGCAAGGATGGTCAATCTGCTCTTAATCCCAAGGTTCAGGGTTCGACTCCCTGCGCGAGCACCATCATGTTGTGTCCCACAGCGTCAGGACGTACCTCTGGTGTACCTGACGTGTCAACCGGTGGTGGGCAACATCGGCCCAGTCGCCTGTTGACAGCTTATTTGACAGCTTACCGATCCGGAAAGAAGCCCACGAACTGTCGTCACCGGGGTCCATCCCGACGTCACCATCGTCGAGGCACGATTGACATCGTGCAATCTTTTCGCAATGAGCGAGCATAGTCGCCTGGTTGCCGGGTCCTGCGATGCGCGGTTTGAGCGGGTACGCGACGCCCTCCAAGAGCTCGTTGCCTCGGAAGTAGAAATCGGCGCTGCCTTCGCTGTTTTCGTTGACGGCCAGCTTGTGGTCGATCTCTGGGGAGGAACGGCTGATGACGGTATCCCTTGGCAACCGGAAACCATGGTCCATACCTATTCAGTCGCCAAACCTTTCGCCGCCGCGTGCCTGCTCAAATTGGTCGAGAAAGGTCGTGTTGATCTCGACAAGCGCGTGCACAGTTATTGGCTGGAGTACTCAGCAGCCGGAAAGGAAGTCACGACCGTTCGCCACCTCCTCAGTCATCAAGCGGGCGTTGTGGCTTGGTCTCGACCGCAGCCTCTGGAGGCCCTGCTTGATTGGAGTCGCGCCGCTGCTCTGTGCGCCTCCGAAACCCCGCTGTGGACACCTGGCGAAGCGATTGGCGAATCGCTCTTCCTTTACGGCCATCTCGTCGGGGAGATCGTGCGAAGAGTCGATGGCCGCCCGCTCGGCACCTTCCTGTCCGAGGAACTGTGCGGCCCGTACGGAATCGATTTCCACGTCGGACTTACACCGGACCAGCAGGCGCGCTGCGCGACCGTCGTCGGCATGGACGAGGGGTGGCACGCTCAACTTCTACGTGACCGGACCGATTTGTTCCTGCAGGCGATGGTCAACACGCCCGGAGGCACCGACGAGACCGTCATCAACAGCGCCGCTTGGCGCGGCGCGCAGATCCCGGCGGTCAACGGTCATGGCACCGCACGTGGACTGGCGACCTTCTATGACCAGCTGCTGCAGGCGAAGTCCACGGCGGAGCCGCTACTCGCCCCGAGTATCGTTGCCGAAGCCATCCGGCCGCAGCGCCGAGGCCTCGATCTGGTACTGGGGGAAGATGTCGCCTGGGGCCTGGGCTTCATGGATTTCGAAGACGGCTCGTTTGGGATGGGCGGTACTGGCGGTGCGGACGGCTTCGCCAGCCGGACCCATGGCTACTCGTTCGGATACGTGACTCGACGCATGGCCGGCCACGAGCGCAGCGACCTCCTCGAGCAGGCCCTTATCTCCTGCCTGGGATGAGGCCCCACCGATTCGGTCGAAGCTGGGATCCTCCACGATGGAGCCCGGCCTTGCGGGCGTGTGGAAACAGCTTATTTGACAGCTTACCCGGGGCAGTCTGTAACACGCCAGGACATGCTGTGACACAAGCGCGTCAGACCGGCGAATACGTGAGGCACGCCCTGACGCGTACTGACGCTTCCTGGCAAGGAAGGTCAATCTCCTCTTAATCCCAAGGTTCAGGGTTCGACTCCCTGCGCGAGCACCACCATGCCACTAAGCCAGGTGCCTCTGAAGCTTGCCCAGGAGCTCCGTCAACTGGGCTCTCTCATGCTCGCTCAATGAGCCCATCCACTCCGCCTCGGCGTGGTGCACAGTACGGCGAACCTTGTCGGCCATGCGAGAGCCGGCATTCGTAAGGTGCACCAGCACCATCCGCCGATCCGTCGGATGCGGCTCCCGGCGCACCAGGCCCCGCTTGACCAGTGTGTCGAGCACGCCCGTCACGGTGGCGCGGCTAACGATCAGCCGGTCGCTGATGTAGTTCGGTGGGCAGGGCTGTCCGGCATCTTTGAGAATGCCCAACACCAGCCCGCCGGCAGGGCTGACGTCGAACGGCTGCAACGCTGCGGCGACCCGCCCGAGGACTAGATCGCCGGTCCGGGCGAGGTTCATCGCGCACTCTGTCGCCGAAGCGCTGGCGTCTGGGTATTTCACGGCGAAGTCACGGCTGACGCGAGTCGGCATCTCCATCGGTATGGCACCTAACTATAAGGGTCTGGACATTTCGCTAGGCACCAGATAGTATGGCACCTAATCACTTGAAGTTAGGAGGCCGAAATGAAAGTTGCGACAAGTCAGCACAAGGTTCTAGACCGAGGCGAGGGGCTGCGTCTGCAATCCGGCCCGGGCCGCGATCTCATCTTTAAGGTCACGGGCGAAGATACCGGTGGGGCATTCGACTACTTCATCGTCGAAGTCGCACCTCACGGCGGCCCTCCGCTACATGTGCACCACAAGCAGGAAGAAACGATCCACGTAATGAAAGGGCGATACAAGATCAGGATTGGAAAGGAGATCTTCCGCTGCGAGGAAGGCGGCTTTGCGTACCTTCCGTCACGCGTCCCGCATGCCTTCTTAAACCTGACCGATGAGCCCGGCGAGATCGTGGTGGTCTACACGCCCGGGGGCGGACACAAGTTCTATGAGGAGCTGGGACCGATCTCCCGCGGTGCTAATCCAGATCGACAGGTCATCGCGGCCCTCTTCGAAAAATATGACATGACCCTGCTGGGACCGCCGCTGAGTCCTGATTGAGCCTGGTCTCTCATGACGCTCATGAGCCCGGTGTCAGAGTTTTACTAAGTGACCAGCCGCGGAGTGTACCTTCGCTGACACCTTCGCCAGGAGACACGAGGAGATGCCAGGAGACGTCCTGAGACGATTGCGCTGTCAACGACGACTGGGCACATTCTGCCAACCACCGGTTGGCACGTCAGGTACACCAGAGACACGTCTTGACGCTGTGAGACACAACATGATGGTGCTCGCGCAATCCCAAGGTTCAGGGTTCGATTCCCTGCGCGAGCACCATCCTGGAGTGGCTGCTGCCACTCAGTGATCTACATGTTGTGGTCGGTCTACCGCAATGCGTCATATTCGCGGCATTTGACAGCTTCGTTTGACAGCTTCGCCGGGACACCGAGTGTCGCCCGCGTGTGAACGACCACCGAGATTGATGGTTCGAGTCCTTCGAAGCCCACCTCCATCAATGCGTGACCAGCCTCGAGCACAGTGTGCGCACTGAGTTCTCGGCCTCAGTCATGATTCGCCGGACCAGTTCCTCGGCGGGCAGCACAGATTCGACCAGTCCGGCGGACTGCCCCCACCAGAAATTCCAGTAGTCGGGCTGGTCTGTATCCCAGGCGCGCTCGAGTCGCGCCTGGACTTCGGTTCGGCGACGGCGAAGTTCCGGCTCTTTGCCAGTCCAATCTTCGACGAAGTCTGTCCGGGCAACTCGGGCCCACGCCCCCGGCCAATCCCGGCCGGTGAGGGTGTCCGGAACTGTGCTGAGGAGGGTGTCTGTGCCATCGCTCGCCACGATGGCGTCCTTGAAAAACTGGGGAACTGGGCACTCGTGCGTGGCCAAGAACCGGGTTCCCATGAGTACCCCATGCGCACCCAGCGCAAGTGCTGCCGCCAATCCTGCGCCGTCCGCGAAGCCACCCGCCGCCAGCACAGGGACCGGTGCCACCGCCTTCACAACCTGCCGCACGATCACGGTAGCGGCCATCAAGCCCACGTGGCCGCCACCTTCTGTCCCTTGAGCGACGATGAGGTCGGCTCCGGCCTCGGCCGCGCGCTCGGCATCTTTCATTGTCGGCACCATATGCATCACCTTTGCGCCGGATTCGTGTGCTTTGGCGAATATCGAACCCAAGTCCTGATCTTCCTTTGCCCATGCTGTGGAAAGCACGGCGGGCCTCGCCTTCAACACCATCGGGAGCAGATCGTCATTGCCGAACAAGAGCAGATTGATGCCGATTGGGTTTGACGTGATTTCCCTTGCCCGGTAAACGAGTTTGCCGATCTCGTCGGGGCCGAGCCAGGATGCCCCGATCACTCCGAGGGCTCCGGCCTCGGAGACGCGGCCCGCAAGTTCGCCATCGGCGGTGCCTGCACCCATCCCTGCGCAAACCAGTGGATGTTGAACTCCAAGAAGCCGCGTGAAGTCAGTCTCGAACACTCATCCCTCCACAAGGCATGTTGAGCCCTTTCAAATGGCCTCGTCCGCACCCTCGGCGATTTCTTCGCGCCGTCTACCGACTGGATCGTTTAGCCCGATCCACCGCCGAGGTGGGTACGCCGTAGGGATACCACATAACACCGGCTGCAGCGCTCGTCGATGTCGAGTTCCCGGAGATCTTCGGCGCAGCGCTCAGGGCCTGTTACCGCGGAGGTAGGTGGTTCGAGTTCAGCGCGGCCCACCACTACTTCCGTCACGCTTGCGAACCCACGTCCGCGGCTCGCATGTCTGGATTAACCTGCCCGTGATGCAATGGGTGCTCCTCGCGTTGGTGGTCGCATTTTTCTGCGTGATCGAGTTTCGCCTCATTCGCGACTTCGCGCGTCTGGCCCCGGTTCGATCGGGTGTAAAAAGGAAGCGGTCGTTTACCGCACGCCGATCAGCGCCCAATGGAGCCGGGGCTGGTGGGCCGGGGCAATGCCAAGGGCATGCGGCTTGTGGTCCGAGAGAAATCGTTCGAGCTGTCTTATCCGCTCGCATGAAGATGGGCCTGAGAAACTTCCTGCCGCCCCCGGGTCAAGCGCGACTGCATCATCCTCTCAATCCCGTCCATTGATGAACCGAACGCGGAACAGGAAATCCTCATTTCCTCCATTCCCCCAATAGCGGCAAGACCTGAGCGCCGCCTGGGATGCGCTTGTCGTATGTGGCGTGCGAGCATCGGGCGATCCTCCCTCGAAGGGCAGCTGATCCGCGAACGACAGTCGTTCAGCCGGAGCTCAGTTGACAACCCGCGATCCCAATCTGGTTCGCGTGATGGAGTCCCGCGCCCACCGCTCCGATTTCACAGCTTCGCCGGGAGACTCCGTGATGCATGCGGAGACGCCCTGAGACGACTGCGTCATAACCCGAATACGGGAGAGACACGCTGAGATGCTCTGAGATGCCCCCAGACGATCTGTCGGGGCCTCTTAATCCCAAGGTCCAGGGTTCGGCTCCGTGCGCGAAGGTCGACACCACCCGAGCACCATCCAGAACGGTCGGATTCAATCGCTTCCTGTCCGGGAAGACAAGCCAGGTTTCGTCGCCTGATGGACGTTGAGTGCATAGAATTGTGGCGAAATCAACGCAGTTTCCTTACTCCGCACCCAATTGAAAGAGTCGTTTGCGTTTATCGTCGAGGTCGCTGGTGAGACTTCTGATGAGGAGTGGAGTTCCCAGGCCTTAGTCGGCCAGAATCCCGCCGGATTCACCTTATGGCACTGCGTTCGCGAAATCGACTGGGCGGTCAATTGCGCCATCCGCGGCATACCGGAAGTCGCGGGCCAACGTAGGTGGCAAGGCATGCTTGCATCGACGGCATGGTACGGCTACGAGGTCAGTCCGGATATGGCTTCCGAGGTCGCCGCGAACGTTTCTCGTGCAGACCTGGTCGAGTACGCTGGCGAGGTTCAGAAGAGCGTGATCTCCTGGATCGACGCCCAGTCCGAGACCGAGCTCGATGCCGTGCCGGACCTCGAGCGCAACTACCGTTCGAACGGAATGTATCTGAGCTCGCCGCGACTCGAGGGGTGGATCAAAGAGGACGCCGGTACTCCCATCTGGCAATTCGTAGCTGGTCCGTGCGTCGGCCATGTGCGCGTGCACATGGGGGAAGTCACGGCCCTGCTCCAGGTTCTCAGGAGCCGAGCCCCGACCTGAGTCCGCTCATATGACCGACTGGTAATGGCCGAATCCTCCTGCCTTGACCGCGGCACGCCACAGGCGTCTTGGGGATTCGTTCGCACCGAATGGTCCGCCAAGGTGCTGGCATCTGACCATCGGGGACTCTGACAGCTTAGCTGGGGCAGTCTGTGACACGCCAGGACGCTTCGTGACACGAACGCGTCAGACCGCCGAATACGTGAGACACGTCCTGACATGCCCTGACAAGTCCTGGCAAGGAAGGTCAATCTCCTCTTAATCCCAAGGTTCAGGGTTCGACTCCCTGCGCGAGCACCATCATGTTTGTGCAAGTTCGGCTGCTCGGCGACAACTCGCCTTCGGCTGCTGTGCTACAGACCTTAGGCTGATTCGCTACAGCTACTTCGGTACTTGCGCAACGCTCCCCGGCCATGAGGGAGATGAGCGGGACTGAGCAAAGGTACAAGGCAGTTCTGGCGGTAATTCGAAAGGAGCGCCCGCCTCTGAACCGCCGGACATCGTCGACGAGCCGAAGACGATGGCAGCGAGTGGCCCCCGGAGAGGTCCCACCTACCTATTGCCGCAAGGATCGCCATTTACATCGCCGCAGGTCGCCTCAATTTGCCGGTCATGTTCGTTTTGGCTCTCTTCTGGGGATTGCAGGGTCCGGGCTGGGCCGCCCGCCAACCCTCCAGATGTCACAGCGTCCGTGATTCAGGTTGCTCTTACGCTCGGGGGTGGCATTTTCGCTTTTGGGTCATGTCCGGCGGATCTGGCGGTAATTGGGGAGCCACAAGCCACCGGCGCGGGGCAGAGCGATAAAGCGCGCTTTCGGTCATACGCCGCCCAAAGCTCGCGACAAAAAGCCGCTAGCATACGGCCGTTCGAGCCACTGGCTGGGCACTGGCATGGAGGGGTTGCCATGAATGCAGACGAGCGCGCAACGAAAGCGACTGGCATGTCGCGCCGAAGCTTCATCAAGGCGGGCGGCGCGGTGCTAGGCGGCGCCGCTATCACAGGACTGAATCTTGAAACCGGGGCGCTGGAGGCCTTCGCGGCCGACGGCGGTCGCGCTCTTCGTGAGGGCGGTGCGGCAGACGTCGGCATTTCGCGGGCCCGGCTCGACGACGTCGCGGCGCGTGTCCGGAACCGCATCGACCGCGGTTTGATGCCCGGCGCGGTCGTCCTCGTCGCCCGGCACGGCCAGGTCGTGCTCCACCAGGCGATGGGCGCGAAGGAAGCGGGCAAAGACGCAATGACGAAAGACACGCTCTTCGACCTCGAGTCGAACACCAAGGTCCTCGCCACCGCGATCTCCTACATGCTCCTCGTCGAGCGGCGCGCCGTCAGCCTCAGTGACCCGATCGCGAAGTTCCTACCGCACTTCGCCACCAACGGCAAGGAGCACGTAACGCTGCGCGACATGCTGCGGTATTCGTCTGGCCTGCCGATCGACATCAACCTACCCGGAGCGCCGAACCTCGCCGACGTGCCTAGCCCAAGCGCCCTCTGGACGCTGATGGAAGAGACGCCGCTCGAGTATCCGACCGGCACGAAAGTTGAGTACTCCGACCTGACCTACAGGCTCCTCGGCCACACCTTCGAGGCGATCACGGGCCAGAACCTGCAGCAGTTCGCGAAGGCCAACGTCTGGTCGAAGCTCGGCATGACACGCACGACGTACAACCCGCTCGATAACGGCTTCACTGTGTCCGACACCGCAGCCACCGGGCCGGGCTCGTGGAACCTGCGCACCGGGACCATCCGCGGCGTCGTTGAGGACGACTTCGACTGGGTGATGGGCGGCATCGTCGGCTGCGACGGCCTCTTCTCGACCGCACACGACATCGCCGTCTTCCTGCAGTTGATCCTCAACGACGGTTCGTACGGCGGCGTGAAGATCCTCAGCCCGTCAACCGTCCGCACGATGACCGCCGACCAGACGCCGCAGGTGAACGAGACGGTCGACGTCGACCCCATCTCGAACCTGCTGTTCACGCACAAGGGTTACGGCTGGGAGCTGTGGACGCACCGGTTCTCCAGCGGCGGCATGCGGCTGACGCCGGGCTCTTTCGGCAAGGCGGGCGGCGCCGGCACCTTCTTTTGGGTAGACCGCCGACGCGACCTGTTCGGCGTCTTTCTCACCAACCACGGCCTGCCGGTTCCGTTCGACGGGCCGGGCTGGGCGGCCATGCTCGACAACATCGGGGTCTACGAGTTCTACGACGGGGTGATCAACTCGCTCAACAGCGAGCGGCGCGACTAGCGACGGCGAAGCCGGCTCGACCACGGCTTCGTCTGCTCACTCGACCTCCACGAGGGAACGTGCCCAGGGCGTGCGCAGCTCGAAGCTGAGCGCGTGTGGGCGGGTAAACCGCATGCTGACCCTTAATTGACACCTTCCCGCGGACACTCTCTGATACTCCCTGACGCTCTGTGAGACTGCTGCGTCATTTAATCCGCTCTCAATTGGCACTCCCCGTCCAGGCAATGACGGTCAATCTCCTCTTAGTCCCAAGGTTCAGCGTTCTTAGTCCCAAGGTTCAGGGTTCGACTCCCTGCGCGAGCACCAGAACGTAGGCACTCGCACGCCCTTGGTGGCAAGGCCAATGACGACAGTAACCCGCTTTGGATTACTCCGGCCTTGCGATACGGGACTCGCGCCGAGCAAGACGGTCTCGGGCAAAGTCCGCAATCTCGCTCACCGCCTTGCGAGCCTCAGGAAGATCCGTGGAGGCGTGAAACACGTGCCAGAGACCTGGAAAGACACGGAGCGTTACGTCGACTCCGGCCGATCTGGCTCGCTCCGCCAAACGTACCGAGTCGTCGCGAAGAACTTCGTCCCCGGACACATGAACAAGAAGAGGCGGGAATCCGGATAGATCCGCATAAAGTGGTGAGAATCGCGGGTCGCGCGGGTCCGTAACACCCATAAGGCCCGCGGCTGTTCGTTCCAGGAAAGCTGGACTGAAAAGAGCATCGGACCTGGCGTTGCTCTTGATGGACGGTCCCGTCATTGCCAGGTCCGTCCAGGGCGAGATCACGACCACGGCGGCCGGCAGCGAGTCACCAGCGTCACGAAGCGCGCCCACCAACCGCAGCGCTAGGCCGCCCCCTGCGGATTCGCCACCAACCACGATTCCATCGCCTGAACCCAGATCTCCCTGAAGCCATCGATAAGCGACAAGTGCGTCCTCGAGACTCGCGGTCAGCGGGTGCTCGGGGCAACGGCGATAAGCGGGAACAAAGGCACACACTCTCGCAGCGGCCGCAATTCTGATGGCAAGGGCACGGGTTGTGAGAGGCGACCCAACCTGGTAGCCGCCACCAAAAAACCACAGCAATGCACGCCCCTCATCGACGCCTTGCGATGTGAGCCGCTCACCTCCGAGCTCGCCAATCCGGACCGCATTAACGACGGTGCCTTCGGGTACTTTCGTACGAAGGGCCATCGATTCGAAACTGCGGCGTCCCTCTTCCAGCGTACCGCCGGCCATCCGCGGCTTCACGAAGTGGCGCAGCATCCAGGCCGTTGCGATCGCTGTTACGCTCACCACTTAATTGGTCCGGTTCCGTCCTTGGTCGGCAGCCATTCCGACAGCTTGTTCAACAGCTTAACCGTGGCACGCCATGACGCTGGTGACGCACTGTGACACAGTCGCGTCAAGAGTCGTGACTCAGGTGACAAGGCAATCACGCCTATGGCGCCACTGACCTCACTCCCACTCTGACTTGCACCGAGCCAGAGGCAGGTCTATCTTCGCGGCAGATCCGATGCTGCAGGAAGGCCGATGACCTCGACAATCAATGCCGACCCGGCCCCCCAACCATCGGCCGAGATGCTGCGGATGCTTAACGCGTTCTTGACGGTGCAGGCGCTCCACGTAGCCGCCTTCCTTGGTGTAGCCGACCTCCTCGCCGCTGGATCGAAAACTGTTGATGAGTTGGCAGCTGCCACCAAAGCCGATCGCTCATCGTTGCACCGCCTGCTGCGGATGCTTACGGGTCCAGGCGTGTTTCGGGAGGAGGCGGACGGGCGCTTCGCGATTACGCCGCTCGGCGCGACGCTCCGAAGCGACGGCCCCGATTCCGTCCGCGAATGGGCGCTGTTCGTCGGAGTGCCGGAGATGTGGGCGGTGTGGGCCGGACTGCGCGCCAGCGTTATGAGCGGAGAGGCGTCCTTTACGGCCGTGCATGGCGCCCCGATGTGGGAGTAGATCGCCGCCCACCCGAACTTAGGCGAGGCGTTCAATGGTTGGATGACCCGCCAGTCAAGGCAGCACAACTCCGCGCTGGTGGCCGCTTACGACTTCTCGCCATTCCGCCTCGTCGTCGACGTTGGCGGCGGCCAGGGCTCTACGCTGGCGGCCGTCCTGATCGCTAATCCGTCACTCAGAGGAGTCCTGCTCGACCTTCCGCAGGTGGTAGCCCGCACGGCTCCGCTCGATGAGGCGGGGGTCGCTGATAGGTGCGAGGTCATCGGCGGCGACATGCTACGCGCGGTCCCCGAGGGCGCCGATGCTTACCTCATCAAGCGGGTGCTGATGGACTGGGGCGACGCTGACTCGACGACAATCCTTCGCCAGTGTGCGGGCGCCATCGCGGAGGATGGAAAAGTGCTGGTCGTCGAGATGCTGATGCCAACTGGCAACGATCCGAGTCCGGCCAAGCCTTTCGACATCTTGATGCTGCTTAACCAGGCTGGTGGCCGAATTCGCACCGAGAAAGAGTTCCGCGAGCTGTTCACCGGAGCTGGTCTACGACTGTCAAAGGTCTTACCGACCGCCTCGCCAAACAGCATTCTCGAAGGGGTGCGAGCGTAGACGCGGGTGAGAGTTCAGGGTTCGACTCCCTGCGCGAGCACCATCATGTTGTGCAAGTTCGGCTGACAGGCGACAAAAGGCCTTCGGCTGATGTTCGTCAGTACTTCGGCTGATTCTTGATAACTCCCTCGGTTGAGGGAGTTAAGCGCGACGGAGCAGAGGTACAGGGCTGTGGCCAAAGTCGGGCAAAGCGTTGCGAAAAACGGCTGTCTCGATAACCATTATCCCACCGGCGAGGGGGCTTGCCACAAGCCCTGGCCGCCGTGCGAGACTGCGCTTTCGACAGCCCATTTCTACGTGTGAGACGAAGGAGGTGCGGCCGCGCCTTACGATCGCCGTCCCTTAGCCGACTACTACTTCGTGCTCGGCGTCCCGCCTGACGCAACGGAGACGGAGTTGCATGCCGCCTGGCGTCGGCAACTCAAGTACTGGCACCCTGACCGCGGCAACCATCCGGACGCGCTCGAGCACGCGAAGTTGATCAACCTGGCGCACGACGTTCTGACCAGCAGCACCAAGCGCGTGGCATACGACAGACAGCGGGCAGCCGCCGGCTGGCGCCCCTCCGCGTGGGCCCCGTCATACGGCCGCCCGGTCCAATGGAAG
>JALYYG010000171.1 GCA_030946685.1 Candidatus Dormiibacterota bacterium
GCATGGAGGCAACGTCTGTTCTCGGTCGATCCAGCAACCGCGATCGGGTGAGGCTGCTCTTTGCGACCAGCTCGCTGCCCTCCTAGCAGACATAGTCGTGGTCGTAGGGTGCGACGTATTGAACCAGCCAGACCTTGGCTCCGGTGAATCCGGTCGACCCGCAATACTTCTTTGCGCGCCTCAACGTGCTCTGGCCGGTGGCGACCCAGTTCGCGTCCACCAGCGCCTGGTAACCACCGGTGATCACCTTCCATTGATTTCCAGTCGAGTAAATACCGATTGGAACCGCAGTGGCCACCCGCAACGTCGCGACAATTCCCTGGATCGTGTAGCGATTGAGCGACAGGTCGCTCGACGACCAACTGTTGGCGATCTCCACGTCGAGCCACCACGCGGTCGGGGCTGCCACGGATTGAGATGATGCGTACGCTCCGTCACGCTGCGCCTCGCTGCACCCGACCGCCCAGGCAGCCTGTTGAGCCTTCGTGCCGGCGATTGTCTGAGAGCTGTTCGCGCAGGCCAGTGTCGTATGGCGACCGTCGATCGCCGTATATGTCGGGTCATAACCTGTGTTGATGTAGACCGCGGCATTCCCAGTGTGCTGCGCCGCAGCAAACTCGGCGGAGAGGCAGCTGTTGTAGTAGGTGAACGGATAGCCTGCGTTGACGCCGACGATTCCGAAGGCGGCGGTGGGAGCGGTCGCTCCACACTGGGGGTACGAGTAGTCATAGCCGATGCTGCCGGTGACATATGGATCGAAGCCGGCGGATGCGGCCGCATTCAAAGCCAGGATCGCCACCCCCGCGGCGGGGAGCCCAAAGACCGCTCTTCGCAGTATCGAGATCAATTCGAAACGCTGCCGGCGCCTCTGAGCTCCACCTTCGTTACGCTAGGCGACCAATCGATTCCGCGTCAAGCCCCCGAGTTGCACACGGGAACGTTGATTCCTACCTAAGGCCTGGCGGCCCCCGGCGCGGCGTTTGATTGGCCGACCGCGGGGTCGACGGCGCGACGGACGGAGCGCACGCGACCCAGAAGAGCAGCGACGGACACGGTGACGATCTCGTACTCGTTGAGTGTGGCGTAATGCTCGGGCGAGACGACCCAGGCACGCACGTGGTCGCCGGTGCCGCGGTAGACCGCCAGGTAGCATCGCACTCCGCTGCCTCCCGGTAACTGGCGCAACCGGATCGCCTCCCCGGTCACTTCGGTGGCGCCGACCATGCCCAGCACGGCTGCCACCAAGAGCCAGAGAGCACATACCGAGGCGGCCAGCGCGGCGAGGTTGATCAGCAAGATCCCGAAGCTGAGGAGCCGACCGAGCTGATCCTGTTGGGCGGTGAAGGTGACGTGGGGCAGGATCTTCGAAGAGAGCCAGAACCAAAAAAGACCGATGGCCCCTACCCGGAGCGCCAGCCAGGCAGCCTGGCCCGGCGAATAGCCCCAGGCGGGCGGCCACGACGACCCTGGGTAGGAAACCCTGACCTGGCGCCATTGGCCGCCGTATCGTGTCCAGGCCCAGCGATCGCTCTCGGCACCCATCGGCATCGCGCGAACGGCCGCAGTCGCCGCTCCAAGCGCCGCTCCATACGCGATGTAACGATCTCGAACTGCCACCGCAGTCGGCGGCAGGCCGGCGAACAGCTCGTCGTTGTGGAGATACCGGCGCAATGCAAGCCAGCGAGCCTGTGAGGGGAGACCCAGCGGCGTGACCACCTGGGTGCCGTCGGGGAACGTCCGGCTCATGACCACGAACGTGAGCAATGAAACTGCAATCGCTATCAGCTGCGGCACGTCCAGCTTCTCCGCCTCGTTACCCGAGAAGGCTGCGAGCAGGAAGGCGACCAAACTGAGACCACCCAGCAGGGCCAACACGCCAGGAGGCCAGCGGGGTTCACAAATACCAGCGCGATCTGCTTCCTCGACGACCTTGCGGTTGAAATTCTTGATCCAGCCGCGCGCCTGGTCGGTGGGACCGGCGGTCAGCGCTTTGGCAGGGACGACGCCGTCGACGGCCCTGGTGCGCAGAAGATCCAGCACCTGACCCTCGTAGGGAGTCAATGTCTGCTCCGGCCCTGTCGAGAGGCGGCATGTGTAAATGCCAGGCTCGGTCTCCTCGATCTTCACCAAATGACGCGCCGCGAGGTCGAGGAGCGTGGCAGGCACTGCATCGGGTGTTAGGCGGCCTCCATTGACGAGCAGGTTCGCGACCGCCGGGCTCTCCGGTCCGAGGTCGGATGTCGCCGGTAGGGAAGGCGGCGAAGGACGGCGCCGGTTGATGACGACCACACCGGTGACGACATAGAACGCCCCGCTGCAAACCAGGCTTGCTGCCAGCCCCAGGTCCGAGGCGGTCATATTCGAACCTGTCCCGCTGGTCGCTCATCGCTCGCAGCCTGGAAGAGCTGCCGTGCTCGGAACCCAAACGTTCCTGCGACCAGGTTGCCCGGGAGCGTCTGCACGGCCGTGTTGTAGGCGAACACGGCATCGTTGTAGAACTGCCGTGCATGCGCCAAGCCGTCTTCCGTATCGGTCAGCTTCACTTGCAGGTCCACGAACGATGTGCTGGCCTTGAGGTCGGGGTAGGCCTCTGCAACGGCGAGCAACGTCTTCACGCCACCGCTAAGCGTCGATTCCGCGTCTCCGCGCGCCGCCGGCCCCTGCGCCGCCACGGCAGCCGCTCGAGAATCAGCCACGGCGCGCAGCGCAGCCGATTCGTGGCGGGCGTAGCCCTGGACCGCGGCGACCAGGTTCGGGATCAGGTCGTGGCGACGGCGCAAGAGCACGTCGATGTCACTCCATGTCGACTCGACCCGACTCGCGCGCCGAACAAGGCCATTGTATGTGGCGATGGCTAAAAGCAACAGCCCAGCCAGCAGCACGAAAGCGATCAGGATGGGTCCCGTCACATTCCTCCCAGCAGGCGATGAGCCGACATTATCTTCGGCGCAGGCGCCCATCCGGTCAATCCGCGCGGCGGATCCGCTAGAGGTGGACCTCGAGATCTTGCACGCGAATCGAGCGTCGGGTCCTACGCTTCGCGTCGCTGATCATCCCGGCAGATCGGAGGGCGTTTGATGAAGCTCGGACCGACGGAGCAAGCGAGGTTGCTCGTATTCCAGATCGCGGAGCTTGCCCGACGGCAGCGGAGCCGCGGTTTGCGCCTGAACGCTCCCGAAGCGATCGCGATCGCGTGCGACGAGATGCACATGGCGGCTCGGGCGGGGGGCACCTTCGGCGAGGTCGTCGCGGCCGGAATGGCTTCGATTGCCCCGGAGCAGCTCCTGGACGGGGTCGCCGCGCTGATTGCTGAGATCCGCGTCGAGGTGCTCATGAACGAGGGTACTCGCCTGATCGTGCTGCGCGGCCTCGGTGCGACAGATGCGACGGCCGCGGTGGACCCTGGTGCAACAGTGGTCGTGGACGGCGTGCTCACCCTCAACGACGGCCTTTCCTCGTTCGTGCTCGAGGTGCTGAACGACTCCGACCACCAGATCCGTGTGTCGTCCCACTTCCCGTTCGACCGCGTGAACCGCCGGCTGAGGTTCGACCGCGAGGCTGCCAGGGGGTCACGCCTCGACATCCCCGCGGGCGACACAGTGCGCTGGGCCCCTGGGGAGCGTAGGACGGTTCGGCTGGTACGCGTCCGCGGTTTGGAGGTCAAAGCCTGATGCCGTTCGGGATGTCACGGGAGGAGTACGCACGTCGCTACGGGCCCACGACCGGCGACCGCGTACGCCTGGCGGACACCGACCTGTGGGTCGAGATCGAAGACGACCACGTCGGGTATGGCGACGAGCCGCTGTGGGGCTACGGCAAGAACATCCGCTTGCGGATGACCCAGTCCGACCGGGCCACCGCCGAAAGCGAGCTCGACGTGCTGATTGCAGGGGTCCTGCTCCTGGACCCGTTCCTCGGAGCGCTGAAAACCAACATCGGCATCAAGGACGGGCGCATCGTCGGTATCGGCCGGGCCGGCAACCCCGACATCACCTCTGGTGTCGACATGACCATCGGCCCGAATACGATGCCCATCATGGGATACGGGCTTGTCGCCACCGCCGGCGCGGTTGACAGCCACGTGCACCTGATCACGCCGAACCTCGTGCCGGTGGCGCTCTCGGCCGGCGTAACGACGCTGATCACCGCCGGGTTCGAGGAGCCGCCCATGGCGATGGGCATCACGATGCAGGCCTTCGAGCAGATGCCGGTCAACATCGGACTGCAGGCCAGCGCCCGCACGGACGTCCCGGGCGCAGTGGAGCGGGTGGTCGAGGCCGGGGCGATCGGGCTGAAGATCCACGAGGACTGGGGAGCCTACCCCGAGGTGATAGACGCCACGCTCGGTCTGGCCGATGCGCACGACATCGCAGTCAGCCTGCACACCGATTCGCTGAATGAGTCCGCTGAGCTCGCCGAGACTGTCGCGGCAATTGACGGCCGCGCGGTCCACGCATACCACGTCGAGGGGACTGGGGGCGGCCACATTCCGGACGTCCTGGCTATGGTCGCCGAGCCCAACATCGTGTGTTCGTCCACGACGCCTACCATCCCGTTCGGGGCCGCGGCTGCCGGCGAGAGCGTGGACATGATTCTCGCCGTCCACGGCGGCAACCCGGCGGTCGAAAGCGACGTGGAAGCGGCCTCCGAGCGGGTGCGCACGACGACGATGGCGGCGGAGGGACCCCTCCACGAGCTGGGCGCAATCTCGATAGTGAACAGCGACTCGCAAGGCATGGGCAGGATCGGCGAGACCGTACGTCGGACCTTCCAGCTGGCGCACCTCATGAAGGCCTGGCGTGACTCCGAAGCGGGGGCGGGCTTCCCCAGCGCCCCGCCGGTCGCTCACCCAGGGGCACGCCGGTCCCAAGGAATGGACCCTGCTGACAACGAACGGGTCCTCCGCTACCTGGCCAAGATCACTGCCGAGCCCGCGATCGTGCACGGCATCTCCGGCGAGGTGGGCTCATTGCTGCCGGGACGCCTGGCCGACATCGTCCTGTGGTCACCGGCGAGCTTCGGTGTGAAACCTGCGCTCGTGCTCAAGTCGGGTCACTTCGCGTGGGGTCCGTTGGGAGAGGGGAACGCGTCGGTCGAGGTCGCCGAACCGGTCGTCTTCGGACCGCATTGGGCCGCAATGGGCTCGGCACCCGCCGCTGTGGGGTTGACCTTCGTCTCGCAGGCAGCACTCGAGTCCGGCTTACGGGAGCGGCTGGGCAGCAGGCGACGCTTCGTCGCGGTCTCCGGTACCCGCGCGGTGCGCCGCACCTCCCTCGTGGCCAACACGGCTGTCGCGCCCATCCAGATCGATCCCGGCGACGGCACGGTGCAGCTGGGCGGGCGCGTGTTGGCGTCGCCGGCGGCGGACGAAGTGCCCTTAAGCGCGCGCTACCTCCTGGGCTAGCTCGGCGTGTTGACGCTCAACCCAGCAATTTCGCACTTTCGCTGTTGCAAATGGTGAGTGCGATGTGGTATATAATTAGGGTTGAGCTCCCCCTACGACAAGCTGAGGGACGGGATGCGCTGGATGTGGTCCCTCGGCGACTACACCAGGCTCGCAGAAGTACTCGAGCCCCACGCCGAGGCGCTTGCTGACGCCTGCAAGATCCGTCCCGGCGCGACAGTGCTCGACGTGGCTGCCGGAAACGGCAACTTCGCCCTGGCGGCCGCCCGGCGTGGCGCCCTCGTCACAGCCTCTGACCTGACACCGCACATGGTCGAGCTCGGGCGCGCGCGCTCCGCTTCCAGCGGATCAAATATCGAGTGGACTGAAGCCGACGCCGAGCAGCTGCCGTTCGCGGACGCGAGCTACGACGTCGTGGGGTCGGTATTCGGCGCGATGTTCGCGCTGCAGCCGCAACTGGTGGCGTCCGAGCTGTTTCGCGTGGCGAAGCCTGGCGGCCTCGTGGCGATGGCCAACTACAGCCCGGCCGGCTTCCTGGGTCGGCTCAGCGACGTCTTCGCCTCGTTCTCGGCTCATCCGGCGTTTGAGCTGCCGTCTCCGTTTGCGTGGGGCGACGAGGACGAGGTGCGCCGGCGCTTCGCCGGGCTTGCAGCTTCGATCGAGGTTACCCACCGGCGGCTGTCATTCGAGTCCGGCTCGGTCGCCAGCTTCCTCAAGTTTTGGGAAGAGACGAATGCGCCTCAGAACGCGTTGAAGGCAATGATCCCGCTCGATGTGTACCAGAAAGTGATCGCAGCTGAGAGCGCGCTCATCGAAGAGGTGAACGAATCGGTCAGCGGGCAGGTCAAGGTGAGCTCGCCTTACATCCTGGTCCTGGCCAGGACACCAAACTCAACGCGGTGATGCCTTCTCGAGCGCACCAGAGGCGATGATTACCCCGACGCGGCTGTCCAGACCATCCAAACGAGGGAAGTTGAGACGTGGCTAACCCTGTCTTCGAGGCAGTGCGGACGGTGCTGGCGGTGCGCGAGTTCCAGGACAAGCCAATTCCTGAAGAGGTGCTGCGCCGCATCGTGGAGTCCGGTCACCTCTCGGCCAGCTCGATCAACCTCCAGCCGTGGCATTTCGTGCTGGTGACCAATCGCGAGGTGCTGCGCGTGCTGGGCAGGCTCATCAAAACAGGACCCTACATCGCGAGCGCCGCCGCGGCTGTCGTCGTCGCGTATGAGAAGGACAGCGGGTACGGCGTCTCCGACGCCAGCCGAGCGATCCAGTCGATGATCCTCACGGCTTGGGGAGATGGAGTCGGCTCCAACTGGACCGGCTTCGGCGGGCTGGAAGGCGCGCGTAACGAAGTCGGCGTGCCGGACAGTTATGACGTACTGGCTGTAGTCCCATTCGGATATCCGAAGCGCGCGTTGGGTAAGGGCAGGAAGAAGCGCAAGCCGATGGCCGAGGTGGTTTCGGCCGAACGATTCGGGACGCCCTTCGGCTAGATGACCGTGACCTGCACCACCGCCGTGTTCCATTTGAACGGCCCGGTCAGCGGCCCACCCACCTCGCCGGCGACCCACGCTTTAGTCGGCGACGCCGGGTCGATCGCGACTGCGAAGTAGTCGCCATAACGCCCCGTCGTGTTGGGCTTCGTCCCAGCCTGGACCACCACGGGCGTGGCGAAGGTGCCCCCGATCGGAGCGGCTGTCACCAATAGCTGCGGGAAGGTGGTCGAGCTCGAGTCGGCAAATACGACGACAACCTGGCCGGCCGAGTTGATGCCGGGAGCCGGGTAGTAGAAGTAGTGCCCCTTGCTCGCGATGTCCGTGTTCATGCTGAGAATGCTGGTGCTGGTGTTGACCGCGATCACGCGCGCGCAGGCTCGGCTCGCCGTGTCTCCGGCCGGCTTGCATTTGTCGGAGGCGGCGAGGACCAAGGTGTTGCTGCTCCACACCACGTGCTGGACGCGGTCATCGCCCGAATCGACCTTCTTTCGGGTTCCTGCCTGGGGGGCCGCGGGCGGTGAGCCGTATGCGCCAACGGTCAGGTCGGCAAGGGCCGTCAGGGTGACTGCGGCCGGAGGGACACCCGTCGAGGTGAGCCGGTGCAACTTGGTGCCGCTTGGGTTGTCGAGACTGGCGAAGAACTCCGTCGTCGTCGATGTCATCGACTGGGCGGGGATGAGCGACACGCGCGCGGCATTCGGGGCCGTGTAGACGAAGCTCACCGCCGCTCCGGCAAGCATCTGCGCCTTGTTGAAGACCTCAACGACGGCGCCCAGGAACGTACCCCCGGAGCACCCAGCCGTGGAGAATTCGTTGAAAGCGAGGGCGATCACGTTGTCGTCGACCCCGCCCTTGCCCTGGTCGGGGCAGCCTCCGCCGGCGACACCCGGGTATTTAATGTGGTAGACGGACCAGCTCCCAGCCGGGTCGGAGGTCTTCGAGATCGCGAAGTCCTCCCCGCCCAGCGTGATGTCGAAGATCCCCGCGATGAAGCGTACAGACCGCTGATCAAAAATAATCCAGGGATCGCTGAGGCTGTTTGCCGGCGCGCCGAAGAAAGGCCGGAGGTCGAATACGGCGCCGGGTGTGGTCCCTTTCCAGATCCGCCCAACGATGTTGACCATCTGGACCTCGTCACCACTTCCCACCGCCAGCCCCATGTCAGGCGGCGTGAGCCCGAACGGGTTGTCGGACGAGCTCAAGGGGTTTGTCAACACGGTCCCCACCGAGATCGCCAACTTCGGCGTGATGCTCCCCGTCCCGATTGCGTTGTGGCCAGGGGCGTTAGCGGCCGGCTGGCCGACGGCGTGATCCGCCAGAGCAAGGCCGCCGCGCGGTTCGGCGACTACTCGCGACAGCGCGCTGACGTTGACGACTGCGGCCAGTGGCGCAATGCCTGGCAGGGTTGGCAGCAAGGACGCCTGGTAGCGGCTGGGGTTGCCCTGTGCCGACCCGGTCACGGTTCCGGCGGCGACGACGGCCACAGCGATCAGCAGGACCGCGAAAGCCGAAACCTTCCTCATGGCTACCCCCTCCAGTGCGACCGGGAACGTAACGGCACGATACAGGTCGCGTGCCGGGGAGTAAAGAGAACCGTCTCAAGATCTCCAGGGCATTTCCTGCAGCGCCCACGAGTTGCCGTCCGGGTCACGGAAATGAACAAATTTGACGCCTCTTCCGTGTTCCTCCACCTCACCCACTTCGACGCCTCTGCCCGCGAGCGCTTCGCGTGTCTTGCGCACGTACGCGACGACAAGATGGAGGCCCTTGACTGATCCAGGCGCCATCTCGGAGATTTCGCCCAGGCCGGTTCCAATAACGATCGAGCAAGCCGACCCGGGTGGCGTTAGTTGGATAACTCTCGCGGTGTCGCCAAACCGAGTGTCATGGTCGACGCTGAATCCGACCTTTTCAACGTAAAAGGCCTTGGCGCGGTCTACATCTGACACCGGTACAGGCACAAGCTCAAGTTTCATGTCCATCTGCTCTCCTCCTTGGTCACAGTTCTGGCGCGGTACCAGGGCGTTCTCATATGGATGTCGGAACACGCGGCCGCTTCTCGACGCCGGTCTCAGGAGACTCCCAGCAAATTCGCAGGACGTTATGAGGCCGCAACGCGAACATTCCTGGCGGCAGCGTGAATATAGGGGGGAGAGTCGGCGCCGACAAAATAGCGCGCCTGACGAACGCGGCGTCCTGGCGTTTGGCCGTTGCCGAACGGCTCAGGCATCTGTTTCGCCTGCTATCTCAAATCCGGCCCGTCTGGGTCACCATCCTGGTCGTCTCAGCGCTGCTGAACTTTGTCGTCTACCTAGGCCATGTCCGCGCCTTTTTCAGTGAAAACGACTTCCGGCTCTACTACGCGGGCGCGCAGGTCGGACTTCGGTACGGGTGGTCCCACATCTACGACACGCACCTCGAACAGGCGGCGGTAGCCGCGCTGCGGCCTGCGGGGCCGTGGTACGCACTCCTGACGCCCGCACCGATCACCTGGCTGGTCGCGCCGCTGACGCTGATCGGCTACCTGGACGCGTACTGGGTGTGGGTGGCGCTGAGCCTCGCGGCTCTCGGGGCGGCCCTGTGGTATGCCCGCCCGCGACATTACTCGGCCGCGCTGTACTTCACCTGGTGGGCCGCGCTCGGCCCGCTGTGGTTCTCGGCCTATGAGGGCCAGATCACGATTCTTGTGGCGGCCGCCCTGCTGGCGGGTTGGCGGCTGCTCGAGACGCGGCGTGACTTCCTCGGCGGCGTGATCCTGTCGCTGGCGCTCTTCAAGCCACACCTGGTCCTGCTGCTCCCGCTGGCGCTCCTGGTGGCCGGCCGGTTCCGAGCCTTGCTGGGCTTCGCAACGGTGGCGGCGGTGGCGGGCGTTGGAATGCTCGTGACGCTTCATCCCGACGGCATCCAGGCGTATGTATCGACCCTGCTCGTGCCCAAGCCCGGCGGTGACACAGCAGAGACCCTCCGCTCTGCTCTTGGCGGTGGAACCGCAGTGCTTGCCATCCAGGCGGCCGCCGTCATCGCTGCAGTCCTGGTTGCCGCCCACGCACGCCGAGCCCGCGCTGCGTGGCCGCTGGTTGTTTCAGCGCTTTTGGGCTCTTTCCTGCTGGCCCCCTACTGGCATCCGCAGGACTACCTGGTGCTCGACGTTGCTGCTGCGATCATGCTGGCCGCCGGCCCGGTGGGAGCCGGCGTCCTGATCGCGGCGGCTGTGGCGATCGTTTCGACGCCGGTCAGCCCCCTCAACAACCGACAGGGGTCGAAGGAGATGATCCTGGCGTGGCTTCTGTTCGCGATCGCCTTCCTTGGATTCCTGGGCGTCCGCGCACTCAAACGGCGAGAGCGACCTACCACGGGCCGGCAATCAGCCTTGCCTCCTTCCATCGGGTCGAGCGCTTCGCGACGATTCCAGAGTCAGGGCCCCGCGCGTGATGTCAGCCTCAACGCGGACGTTGAGCGCTTCGAAGCCGGCTAGGGCGCGCTCGAACGCCGCCACAGATCCGGCGCTGTCGCCCCGAGCGCTTGCAAGCTGACCCTCGGCCCGGTCACAGCACGGGCCCAACAAGGCCAGGCCTGGTACTTGATCCCGCGCCCGTGGCAGGAATTCCTCCAACGCCTCCCAGTCCTCGAGGGCACAGATGGCCTCCAACAGGGACCGGGAGTGAGCCGGCCCATACGCTCTGTTGTGCAGCGCCTTGTCGCCCGAGATCTGGCGAGCCTTTTTGGGCTCACCCAGCGCCACCGCCAGCCTGGCCTGCCAGGCGCTTGCGCCGTCAATGTCCGTCGTCGGGTCGTCCAAAAGACCGGCCAGCTCTCGAGCCCGCTGCAGATCACCAGTCTTAGCCGCCAATAATGCGCCGAGCACCGGCCCGTCACGCACGAATTCACACTCCACCGCAGGGTCCTGCCGGAATGCGCGGAGATGCTCTTCAAGGATGGGAGGGATCTCCTCCCAACGACCAAGTTCGTACAGCGCCTCGAGCACAGGAAAGGTGCTGTGCATGATCTGATGCGGGTTCGTGTCACGAGACAGGCCCAGCGAGCGCCACGCCAGGCCCAAGCCTTCTTCGTACTTTCCGGCAACCCGCATCGTATCGACCGCCGCGCGGCGGACCGCATCGCCTTGTCGGAGACGCGATCCGATCCGGTCGACGGTACTGAGCTCTTGCTCGGCGAGCTCGAGCATCTCCTTGTATCGACCGGCCATGCCGTACAGGAGGCTCAGCGCATTGTTGGCGATCCAGACAAGCTCGGTTTGATTCAGCGACTCTCCGATTGCGCGGGCCTTCTCGACAGCGGCAATGCGCTCTTCAAGCGGTATCGGATCACCCTTGCTGCCCTGACCAAACGGCTCGCTTCCGCGATAGAGGCGCGACAAGCGCCCGAATGCGACCAGAAGCTTGCCGGTGATCTCGAGGTCAGTCGTCTGCGCGAGCCCCTCGTTGACCAGCTCCTGGACAGGCTCCGGCTCCGGGCTTCGCTTGAATGCGCCGGGACTGCCCGACATCATTTCAGCGAGCTTCGAGCACAGCCGGGCTCGCTCGTCAGCCCGACCGAGTTGGCGCGCGATGTCAAGCGCCTGCGTGTAAGCCTTGAACGCATCCTCGCCGTGGTAAGCCGAGCCGTGGTCGTCGCCCAACTCCTCCAGCGCGCGCGATCGCTCTTCGAGGCCCACAGCAAGACCGACGGCCTGCATGTGCAGCTCGACCGAGCTGTCTACGGCAAATCTCCGGCGCGCTTGTGCGCCGGCCCGGACCAGGTGCTCGAAGGCCTTCAGGCGCACGGGCTCACGCTCACTTGCGCTCCACGCAAGATCGGCGTCCTCGCCGGCGACGGCGGCCTTGAAGTGGTACGCGAGCAGCTCTCCGAACTCATCCGCCCGGTCTCCGGCAAGCTCCTCGATCCAGGCGCCCACTTCGGCGTGGGCCCTCGCGCGACGCGACTTGGGCAGCGAGGCGTATGCCACGTCACGAACCAGGGCGTGTTTGAAGACGTACTCGGCCTGACTGGCCATGCTGGAAGTAGACCTGGCGCTCACGAGCCCGCGCCTCTCCAGCGCCAGGAGCGCGGGCGAAACGTCGCCGCCGAGGCTGCGGCGCAGCGGCTCAGCCCAGAAGACCCTGCCGATCACCGCCGCCTCCTGGAGCACGCGTTTCTCTGCTTCGGGGATGGCGTCAATTCGCGCCGAAAGCAGCGCCAAAAGGGAGTCTGGCAGCGGTGTGGAGGTGAGTCGGGTCGTGCTGTGCCAACGGTCACCTTCACGCACGAGCGCGCCTTCCTCGATCAGGCGACGGACGATCTCTTCCAGGAAGAACGGGTTGCCCTGCGCCTTGCCCAGGATCTCTGCCGCTATGTGCGCCGGAATGTCGCCGACGCTGACGAGTTCGTCGAGGAGCTCCTGGCTGTGGGTGTCGGATAGCGGACGCAGGGAGAGCGTCGAGAAGTCTTCGCTGCCGCCCCCGAATCCAGGATGGCTCTCTGCCAGCTCAGACCGGGCCGTGCCGACCACCAGCAACGGCCCGGTCGAGCGCCCTATCACCCGTTCCAGCATGTCCAGCAGCGTCGGCCCCGCCCAATGCAAATCCTCGACCACCCAAACTGCCGGCTCCGCAGACTGGACCGTCGCGAAACGGGGCCATGCCCAAGCCAGCTCTTCTGCCACGGATTGGGGAGGCATCTGGGCGAGCCGGCTGCCCACCACGGAAATGCCCGCGGTGGCGGCCAGGGCCTCCAGCGTGCGCTCATCGGATACCGACGCCTTCAGCTTTGCGACCGCCACCTCACTGGAATCGTCGAGGCGGATGTCGCACGCGGCGCGCAGGATCTCGCCAAGCGCCCAGTACGTGATGCCGTGGCCGGCGGCCAAGCACCGTCCGCGCAGTACGCGCGCAGCCGGGTGGCGGGCTTTGACGCCCGCGATGAACTCGTGGACCAGGCGACTCTTGCCGACTCCGGCAGGTCCCAGGACCGTGACGAGTCTCGGCCGGCGTTTATCGAGGACCTCGTCAAGCTGGCTTTCCAGTGCCTGGAGGTCGGCTGTGCGCCCGACCAGTGGACTTGCACGTCCTGGTATGCCTCGATCCGGCTCGAGCGCCGGGCCCAATACCCGGCGTGCAATGACCCGCCCTTGCTTGCCCTTCAATGTCAGCTCGATGGGCTCCGAGAAAAGGAACGCGTGGCGTGCCGCAAGGTAGGTGCGCTCTCCGGCCAGGATGGTGTCCGGTTCGGCCTCCCCCTGGAGCCGGGCGGCAACATTGACAGAATCACCCGAGACGAGGCGCTGGCTGCCGTCGGTAGGAACGCCGGTCACCACCTCCCCGGTGTTGACGCCGACCCTCATTCGAAGGCTCAGGCCGTGACGGACCTGCAGGTCACCGTTGAGAATGCGCAGCCGTTCCACCATCTCCATCGCGGCGTTGAGCGCACGCTCGGCGTCGTCTTCGCGCACGGCCGGCACGCCGAAAACGGCCATCACAGCGTCCCCGATGAACTTCTCGACGGTCCCGCCCCAGCCATCCACAGCCGCGGCCATCGCAGCGAAGTACGCGTCGAGGACGGTGCGCAGCCGTTCCGGATCGAGCCGGTCGGCTAAGGAGGTAGAGCCGATCGCGTCCGCAAAGAGGACAGTGACGAGCTTTCGCTCCATGGGCGCTCCCCATGGTAGGCGCCACGCTTCACGGTTGAACATCCGTGCCCTGGCGTAGGTACCTGGCCAACCTCGGCGAGGTCAGCCTGCGACGAGGTGAGCTGGAGCAAGCACGGAAGCATCTCGTCGAGGCGCTGGATGCCGTCCCGTACCGGCCGTGAACGGCGGCTTCAGCCCAGTCGCCGGCGCGACTTCCCCACCAAGGACTGCGCAAAATTTGTAATGCTGCGAAACAGCGAATTTTGCAGACATGCACCCCTTCGGGTGCCACATTTCCTCGACGTGAATCGCGTCATGGAAACGTCCCCTGAGCCTCGATCAGCTCGAGCTTGTCCGCGAGTTCAAGGGGGGCCCCGGCAAGCCTTCGCGCAGCTGTGATGGATGAAGATTCCAAGCCGCTCGAGGGTGAGGACATTGGCACCACCCACTGGGAGGACGCCCGCCATTGGATGAGCATCTATGCCGATCTCCTCGAGTTCAAGCGTGGACTCCTCGATCGGGTCAAGCGCGATCTAAGCAAGCTGCCGGCAGGAGCTCGCATGGTGGCCGAGGCGGACCTCAGGATCATCGAAAGCCAGATGGAGGGATATCAGAACCGGCTCGAGCTCTGGTACGGTCGCGTCTGGGATCTACACGGCCTATGGCTGGATCCGGAGGGGCGAATCATCCGCTTCAAGGGTGCAGAGGCCACGCTGACCGTCCGAGAGTTTCAGCTCCTTCAATTCCTGCTCGATCATCCCCACCGGTACTTCACAGTGACCCAGATCCTCGGTCAGGCCTGGGCCGAGCCTGGCCTCTTTCCAGAAGAGGTGCGCAACTACGTGCGGCGCGTGCGCAAGCTCCTTGCGAGGTTGGAGATACCGTGCGATCTCGTCAACCGACCCGGTCGGGGATACGCCCTCGAGTTCCGGGTCGATAAGTAGCGAGAGGGGGCTGAGGCCGTAATAATTTGAGCGCCGGCAATGATCCGGGAAGGTGGGGAGTGATATGGGGAAGAGGAAGACACAGTCTCGATCTCGTCCGCGCGCCAGACTGCCCCGAATCCTGGTCGTCGACGCCAATGCCGGCTACCGCTCCGTAATCTCGCACGTGGTGGAGCTGGCGGGAGGGGAATTTGAGAGTGTGGCTGAGTTTGAGGCAGCGCGGCGTCAGCTCGACAGGTCTACGAGTTTCGACCTGGTCATCCTCGGCATGAGCGCCGATTCCCGCGTGACCCCCGAGCAACTTGGTGAGCTGAGGGCCGTGGCTCGGTCCCCTTTCATCTTGCTCGACGAGTCGTCTGGGGATGCGGGGGCGACGCTCGAAACCTATGAAGCCGGTGCGAGCCAGGTCCTGCCAAAGCCTTTCGTCCCAGACGCCCTGATCGGGGCGATCAAGTCGGAGCTGCGGGGGCCTGATCTCGCCTCTGTGGTTTCGATCGCAACCAAGATCGAGTTGGGGGGCCTCGTATTTGACGCGAAGCAGCGAACTGTCAAGGGCGCTGAGGCCACCGCCTCCTTGACGAGGCGCGAGTGGCAGCTGCTGTCATTCTTCCTGACCAATCCGAATCAGCTTTTCGCCGCCGAGGACGTGGCCCTGCCCGCCTGGGGCCCTGAAGCGTCGATCGAGCAGTTCCGGACCTATGTCACGAGGCTTCGGCAAAAGCTCTTGCCGTTCAAGGGCGTGTGCGAAGTGGTCAACGAGAAGGGTAAGGGTTACCGCTTGGTGCTCCAGCAGCCAAAGATTCCAGCGTCCTAGTCGTCTAACGGTTCGGGCGAGAATCACCGCCGAGCTGCAGCCCCCGCGCCTGCCAGTAGCCAAGGCGCTGTTTGAACCTCGCGGCGGCCCTCATCCGACTGCGTGGTCGTCAACTGTCGGATGCGGAAGAGCACCTTCCCTTCCATGGCAAGGATCTCTGTGTTGGACGTTATGCGGCAAGCTATGGCTGAGGCTAGGCTTGGCACGTGGCGCGCTACGTCGTCCGGCTCCAGCGCGGCGGGCCCTGGGACTGGTCGCGCGACCTGAGCGCGCAAGCAGGCTGGGACCAGCACGCACTTTTCATGGACAGCCTCGTCGAGGCGGGCTTCGTCCTGCTTGGCGGCCCGCTCGAGGGCGAACGCGAGGTGCTGCTGATCGTCGAGGCGGAGTCCGAGGAAGCGATTCGCGAGCGGCTGGCAAAGGACCCGTGGGCGCCGAGCGGCATGTTGAGTCCGACCCGCGTCGAGCGCTGGACAATCCTGCTCGACGGCGGGGGTTGAACGGTTATCTCAGCTACGCCCTCGTCCTAACCCTCTCCCCTTTCCGGAGGAATGCGGCTCAGTTCGGTTGGCCTTATTGGGCAACTACTCCATCGAAGCCCGGGTCCAGGTCGGGTCAGCCGCCGGCTATCGCACCAATGATCAGAAAGGGCTCC
Organism: Candidatus Dormiibacterota bacterium; assembly: GCA_030946685.1. Lineage (GTDB taxonomy): Bacteria > Chloroflexota > Dormibacteria > Dormibacterales > Dormibacteraceae > Palsa-872. Next base: position 15,942 of record JALYYG010000171.1, read on the forward strand.
TTGCCTGACACCACTGCATCAGGCAGCGGTGCGTCTGGCGAAGCATCCGACCAGTCCTCTTCGCAGGCAAAGAACCTCAACATCGGCCGGCGCCTCTTCGTGGTCATATCTCGAATCGTCCCGCGCAGTGCTGGATGGTTGCCTTCCAGCGCGTCAAGGACTGACCGCTGGGTAACCGGAGCGGTGACTTCCAACTCGACGACGCGGCCGACACCGGCCAGCGTTTGAAGGTTCGCCGGAAGGACGACGCGTATCACGGCAGCGTCTGGACCTCGACAGAGAGCACTCCCGGCAGGTCGCGGACGATGGGATTCCAGCTGTCGCCCGCATCCGCCGAGGCGTAAACCTGCCCACCGCTCGTGCCGAAGTACACCCCGCAAGGGTCAAGTGAATCGACCGCCATTGCGTCGCGGAGCACGTTGACGTAGCAGTCCCTCTGCGGGAGTCCGTTGGTCAGGGCCTCCCAATCGTTTCCACCAGTACGGCTGCGGTAAACGCGCAGCTTGCCGTCGGGTACGAAGTGGTGGGAGTCGCTCGTGATCGGGATCACGTAGATGGTGTTGGGCTCGTTCGCGTGAACGTCCATCACAAAGCCGAAGTCGGTCGGAAGGTCACCGCTGATCTCCTGCCATGACTCTCCCCCGTCGTCGGTCCGCATCACGTCCCAGTGCTTTTGCATGAAGAGCACGTTCGGACGTGAGGGATGCATGGCGATGCGATGGACGCAATGGCCTACTTCTGCGTCGGGGTCGGGAATTGTATTCGAGCGCAACCCGCGGTTTGCCGGCCGCCATGACTTGCCGGCGTCGTCGGTCCGGAAGACCCCGGCGGCCGAGATGGCGACGAACATCCTGTCCGAGTTTGTCGGATCGATGAGGATAGTGTGGAGGCAAAGGCCGCCGGCCCCGGGCGCCCAACCAGGGGCTGTTTCATGAGTGCGGAGGCCAGGCAGCTCACTCCATGACTGGCCGCCATCGCTCGACTTGAAAAGGGCGGCGTCTTCGACGCCCGCGTATACCGTCTCCGGGTCGGTCAGCGAGGGTTCGAGGTGCCAAACCCGCTTGAACTCCCAGGGATGCGGCGAGCCGTCGTACCAGGTGTGCGTGCCCGGCGTGCCGTCATACGAAAACTGGTTGCCGACAGCCTCCCAAGTGCTGCCGCCATCGTTCGAGCGCTGCATCACCTGACCGAACCAACCACTGGACTGGGACGCGTACAGCCGTTCCGGGTTTGCCGGTGAGGCTTTGACGTGGTAAATCTCCCAGCCCGCAAAGTGGGGGCCGTCGACTTGCCACCGTTTCCGGCTCGCGTCCGAGCTCAATACGAACGCACCTTTCCGCGTGCCGACAAACACCCGTACCCTGCTCATTCGCCTAGCTCCTTCCCTGTCTCCATGGCCTGATTCACAGTCTGGACTCCGTGGGGTCCTTCAACGATTCAGACTGAGCTGCGGCACAAGACTCATCGGTAGCAGTCTATTTCGTACGTCGGTAGGACAACGCCCAGGCCGCCGGCGCGCTCCTCTGTCGCACAAATTGACCCAGAATGTGAAGGGTATGGAAGAACGAAGCGAAGAGCAGGTGATAAGCCGCCTGTTCGATCTGGAGAACAATGGCCAAGCAGCCCAGCGAGCCGAGCTTACTGGCGAGCGATTCGTTTCTCTAATCCAGGATCCCACCAACGGACTCGGATATGTCTTCCGCCATGGTCTAGACGAGACCGAGGGCGCCGAGGTGCCGGCGGGGACAGAGTTCTGGGAGTACCCGACGTGGGATGAAGCGGAACGAGCTTACGCCCAGCTGCTCAATGAGGACAGGCAGGCGGGAGAGCTCATTGAGGTGGACTCGGAGGAAGGCCTTGGCGATTCCGACACCGACGGAGCCGAAGTCCGCGATCGGTACTCGGCCAGCGACGAGGACCCACTGATTGGAAGCGAGGAAGTCCATGTGGGCGAGGAGACCGATCAGGTCTCCTGAGCCGTACAAAACCATCATCTAAAAGGCCCGCCCGAGCGAGCCCGATGGGCGGTGTAGACTCCGGTCGATCCGGAAACCGGCGGTGAGAGGTGTGATCATGTCACCAAGGCTTCGGCTGACGATGTCGGTCGTGATCGCATCGATCTTGCTCCTCTCGACGGCGGTACCCTCAGAAGCGGCCGGCCCGCGGCTGCCGAATTCGATGGCAGCGGCCGGCGACTCGATCACTCGAGGGTTCGACGCGACTTTCTGTCCGTTGCCTTACACCGATTGCACCGCTTACTCGTGGTCGACTGGAACGAATACATCGGTGAACAGCCAGTACCTCAGGATCCTTGCGCGCAACCCAAAAATCAATGGCCACGCCTTCAATGACGCCAAGACCGGCGCCCAAATGTCGGCGCTCGACGGCCAGCTGGCAGCCGCGGCCTCGCAGCACGTTCAATACGTAACCGTTCTGATGGGCGCGAATGACATCTGCACCTCCTCGATCGCGACCATGACACCAACCTCAACATTTCAGGCACAGGTCCAGAAAGCTCTGGCCGACTTCTTCGCCGCCGATCCGCGGGCTCACCTCTATCTGTCGAGCCTGCCCAACATCTTCCAGCTCTGGTCGGTTCTGCATGGCAACCCTGTTGCCGAGGCTGTTTGGACGTTGTTCAAAATATGCCAGTCAATGCTTGCGCTTTCCAACACCGATGCCGAGCGCCAGCAAGTAGCCGCCCAAGAGGTGGCCGACAATCAGGCGCTTGCCTCCGCCTGTTCGACGTACAACCAATGCCGCTGGGACAGCTACGCCGGGTACAACTACGCTTTCCCCGCGTCGGACATCAGCGGTCTCGACTACTTCCATCCAAACGTCACCGGCCAGACGGCAATCGCGGCGATCACCTGGAAGGCGAGCTACTGGGGCGGTTAGGGCTGCCGCGCGGGACGAGCGCGTGCCACCCAGTCGGCGCTACGGCCCGCATGAGTGCGGGTCGTCGACAGCGACCGCGACTCTCTCATTTATCGACGTTCAGGGTTCGAGCTTGAGAGTCAGGATCTTAAACGGCGTGAGCTCCAGCTCGACCACACCGTCACTCACGGCGAGCTCTTGGCGCTCGCGCTCCAGGAGATCGCACAGAAACGCCCGCGATGCTGGGAGCGTCGTTAGCAGTCGCGCTTTGCAGCGGCCGCCCCACGCTTCATACAGCCGGACGATAGTCCCGTCCGAATCCTCGGCGCGCTTGATGGCCTCGACAACCACCTGCGGCCTGTCCACCTCTACAAGCGACCTGCGTTCTCCCGCCGGCAGGTTTCCGCGCACGAGCGAGAGTGGCGCGTTGAGGTCCTCGGCCGCGGCGATCACGCCAGCCTCGCGAAAGTCTCCTGGGTGCGGCATCAGCGCGTAGGTGAAGCGATGCCCGCCGCGATCAGCGCTCGGGTCGGGGTGGGTGGGCGCCCGCAGCAGCGATAGGCGCATGACCGAGCCCCTGATCTCATAACCGTATTTGCAGTCATTCAATAGCGCGACGCCATACCCCGCCTCGCCGAGGTCGGCCCAGCGGTGGCCGCACACTTCGAAGCGCGCCTGGTCCCACGACGTATTGGAGTGGGTCGTGCGCTCCAGGTGGCCGAACTGGATCTCGTATGTCGCCCTGGGCGAGCGGATTGCGACTGGAAAAGCAACCTTGAGCAGCTTGTGCTCCTCCTGCCAGTCCACGTCGCATTCGAAGCGAAGCACGCGCGAGCCAGCGTCGAGCACCATGCGCTGCATAAAGCGCGACGACCCGAACTCGCGCGTGAACCTGACGGCGCCACGAAACCCGCCGGGTATCTCGACCTGTTGAGAGGAGAGCTCGGTGAGATCGGCCGGGCCCTTCAGGTAGTCGATGTCGATGTCCCATGCGTCGAAGTGCCTGGGGTTGTCGTCGTGAAGTTGGAGGAGGTTCCCGCGAGCGCCTTCGGCAAGCACCTCGCGCTCCGCCTCCTTGTCCCAGATCGATGAAAGCAGGCCGCGCTCGTCCCACTGCACGCGCAAGAGTTCGTTCTCGATGGCGCGAGCGGACATCACGACCGTCTGCTCTGGCGTGACCGCCACCTCGTTCTGAGCGGCCCATCCGCAGGCCGGCGCTTTCACGACCCGCAGCCGATCGCCCAGGTCGACGACCTCGCGCCGCGCGTGCGAGTTGGCGTTGAACACCACGAGGTTGTCGCGAGAGCCCGCCACCTTCGTCTGTGCGCCCGTCGCGATGCCGCCGGCAACCTCGATGACGCCTTGCAGGTCACGCTCCGCCTCCTCGTACACCCAGTCGATGCTCGAACCGGGGAGGATGTCGTGGAACTGGTTGATGAGCAGCTGCTTCCAGGCGCCTTCGAGCTCGGCCGCCGGATAGCTGCCGCCGGCCGCGACCGACCACATTTCGGCCGCACGCAATGCCTGCTCCGCGCGCCGGTTGAGCAGCTTTGTCCGCGACTGCGACGTGTAAGTGCCGCGATGCAGCTCGAAGTACAGCTCACCGACCCAGGTCGTGAGGTCGTGGGCTTCGGCTGAGGCTGCGGCGAAGAAGCCGGCCGCTCGCGACAGCTCCACGCGTGGCGCGCCTTCGAGGCTGGCGAGCCTTCGAGCAGATTCGATCATGTCCGGCTCGGGCCCACCACCGCCGTCGCCCCACCCATACAGGTAGAGGGAGCGTGCCGAGCGCTCGTGGTCCTTGAAATGCTCCGCGCTGCCCACCACCTCACCAGCGCTGAAGCTGCCGTTGTATGTGTCGGCGGGCGGGAAATGCGTGAAGATTCCGGTCCCGTCGATTCCCTCCCAAATGAAGGTGTGGTGGGCCGGCTTGTTGACCTCGTTCCACGAAAGTTTCTGCGTGAGGAAGTAGTCACTGCCGGACTCGTGGATCAGCTGCGGCAGCGAGGCCGGGTAGCCGAAGACATCCGGGAGCCACAGCTCCTTGGTCTCGTAGCCGAATTCCTGCATGAAGAACCGCTTGCCGTGCAGGAGCTGGCGGACCAGCGCCTCGCCTGATGGGAGATTGCAGTCGGCCTCCACCCACATCGAACCGACCGGCTCCCACTGGCCGGCTGCGACCTTGTGCTTGATGCCCTCGAAGATGTCCGGATAGGACTCCTTCATCCACGCGTACTGCGCAGGTTGCGAGCAAGCGAATCGATAATCCGGGTACTCGTCCATCAGCGCGAGCGCGGTCGAGAACGAGCGTGCGCATTTCCTGCGCGCTTCGCGGAGCGGCCACAGCCACGCTGTGTCGATGTGCGCGTGGCCCACGGCGGTGATCACGTGCGTCGAAGTGCTGGGCGACATGACTTCCGCGAGCGTGGCTGGATCGCCTGTGCGCGCAAAGCGGTCGAGCCCATCGAGAATCGCTGACCGGCGATCGCCCTCTGGCAGCGCCTGCGCGAGCTCGAGGAGGACCTTGAAGTCCAGCGCCGTCTTGCGGCGGGGCTCGTTGTGGATCTTCAGCTCTGCCTGGCGAAGCCTGAAGGCTGGGTCCGGAGACTCCCGTAGGGCGCTCATGGAGGGCGACGGTTCGATTCCCGAAACGCTCGCCTTGGGGTTCGCCGCCGCCTCGAGGTAGAAGTCGACCTCAGATCCGGAGATCGGCAGCCATCCGTGGTTCGGGTCGACGCCCCTCCACGGTCTCCCGTCCTTCCAGGCCAGGGCTTCGCAGGTGAAGCCGGTCGCGCCTTCGAAACCGAGGTTGAAGACCGCCACCACCTGCTGGCCGGCCCAACTCGCGGGCACACGCCCGTCGACATGGAACCACGTGGTGCTCCAGGGCGGCCCCCATGAGTCACCGACATGGAACGGTTTGAACTCCTGAACAATGGCCTGGGCGTAGGCGATCGGCTCGCCCCGAACGCAAAAAGAAGTGAGCTCCAGCGGCGCGCTGTCGTGTTGGACGGCAGCCAGCAGCAAATTTTTCAGAGCTTCGAGATTTTCAGTCGCCAACACTTCAGTCGCCCTTGGTGCCGAGCCAGACCGCGGCCATCGATGGCCAAACACTACGGCATGGTGGTGAGTGAAGCCATTGACGAAACTGCCGGCCTCAGCTGGACGAAGAAATCGGGCTGAGGCGGAATAGGTGGCCGGCCTCTACGGTTGGTTTAAGCGCGCTGAAACGTTAGGAGGTCAGCATGGCCAGCGACAGCCGGATTAGCGCTAGCGTCAGCCGGACAAGCGCGATTAATCACAGCGCGTCGCTCACCGTTGACATCCCGTCGTTCGTGCGCAAAGCCTAGGCCGTGGGGCTGGGGCCCGGATTGAATTGTCCGCCCAGCCCCTTTTACCGTCATTGAATCAAGCACGAGTCCAGGAATATTTGCGTGCGCGCGCAAGTAGTTGTTGACGACTTTCGCAGGAGGTTGATGAGATGAGCGAGCAAGGCTTGACGCGGCGCGAACTCACGAGCGATGTGGCGCTCGACTCCAAGCTGAAGCCTGGATTGCGGGCCCTCGAAGGGCGCGCCCGCCGCATTCCAAAGGTGCGAGGTCGTGCCCAGGAGGATGCTGCCATGACTACATGGAGGCGTTGGCAAGATTGGGTCGTCGTCGGACTGGGACTCGTCATGTTCCTGACTCCCCTCGTGTTTGGTGAAACGGCGCAGACAGTCGCGGCCTCCACCGCATACGTGATGGGTGTGGTGATCGCGCTCGCCGGGCTGCTGAACGCCGCGATGAGGCGGGCCGGCGGACTCGAGCTCATCCCGGCCGTGCTGGCCGTGATTCTGTTCGTCAGCCCGTGGGCATTCGCCTTCACGGCGGTGACGGCCCTGGCTTGGTCCGCGTGGATCGTCGGCATACTGGTCGTGCTCGCACTAGGAAGCCTGGTCGCGATGCCGAACCGCCGCGCAATGGCGTGAGCTAAGACAGTAGTAAAGAGACGGGATCTGGGTGGTCCCGCCTCTTCTTCTGCTCTGCGGCTGAGTCCTGATGACGGTCTGGCGTTTTGCGAGGGCCGGGTAGGCCGGCCCGGCCCTCGCAGATCAAACGGCTAGGCAGTCGCCTTGTCGGCGAACTCGTTGGTGTAGGTCTCACTCAGATTGGCCGTCTTCCCTTTGAAGCTCGAGACGTACTTCTGCAGGATGCTCAAGACCGTCTCTGGACCGCCAACAGGCATCTTGCAGTCCGTACCGAAGATGGACAGCTGGTTCTTCAGCGCCGAAACGTAGAGGTCCTTGTTGCCGGCGAGGTAGTCGGCCGGCATCTTGGCCGCGATTTCGTCCGCCGTGTGCGTCTGGATGAACTTGAGGGTCTTGACGTAGGCATTGACCAGCCGCTGCGCGACGTCCTTGTGGCTGTTCACCCAGTCGTTCTTGGCGAAGATCCCGATGAACGGATAGTCGCCACCGAGGGCCGCACGTGTCGTCTCCGGCGTGCGAAGGTCGATGAGGACCTTGCCCACCCCCGTCGAGACCAGGCGGGAGATGGTTGGCTCTGTCGTCATGCCGGCGTCGATACGCTGCTGCTTGATCGCGGCGATGAACGTGTCGCCCGCGCCCACGGCGACAAAGTGCTCTTTTGTGGAGTCGATACCCGCCTTGCCAAGGAGAGCCAACGTGATGGTGTGCGTCCCGGAACCGATGTCCGTGACGCCCAGGTTCTTGCCCTGCAGGTCGTTGACCGACGTGATCGAGCCCGCCTTCTTGGCGTCGACCATCTCCGCCTCGCCTGGGGCGATGCCGAACTGGCAGATGGTCTCGATTTTCTTGCCCAGGGCGTTGAGCTCCACCGGGTGGCTGTAGGCACCGGAGCCGGCATCGACGTTGCCGGCGACGACCTCGGTCTCGGAACCCTGCCCGGAGCCTTCGTCGATCAGCGTGACGGTCAGGTTCTGCTCTTTGAAGTAGCCGAGCTGCTGCGCGAGCATGTTCGGCAGATAGATCTGCTTGCTAAGGCCCCCAACCATGATCTTCAGCGACGCGGCCTGACCCGCGCCAGTAGGTTGGTTGGACCCTCCACAGGCGGCCAGGATCGCTGCGAGCGCACAAGACGCAACCAGAGTTCGGCGGTCACCAAATCGCATAGACGACTTCCTCCTTCAAATCCTTGTCTCAGTGGCAACCTGCGGTCGCCACTTGATAAGGCGGTTTTCGAGCGCGGTGATGAGCGCCTCTGCCACCAGCGCTAGGACGGCCAGGAGCAACATCCCGGCGAACACACCATTGGCGTCAAAGAGATTCTTGGCGCTATAGATGAGCTCGCCGACGCCCTGCGTCGCGCCGAAGAGCTCCCCGACCACGGCGCCGACCAGCGCGAGCCCGAAGCTCGTGTGGAGGCTCGCGATGATCCAGGACATCGCCGACGGGATGATGATTTCCGTCGTGAGGCGCCGGTTGTTCGCGCCAAGGATTCGCGCGTTGGCCAGCAGGTTGCGGTCCACCTCGCGGACCCCCTGGAACGCATTGAAGAAGACGACGAAGAACACGAGGATCGCGGCAGTGGCGATCTTCGCCCTGATGTCGAGGCCGAGCGAGATGGCGAAGAGCGCTCCAAGAACAACTCTCGGGATGGAGTTCGCCGCCTTGATGTAGGGCCCCATCACGTCCGAAAGCAGCCGGCTCCGGCCCAGCGCGACGCCGACCACGATGCCGAGCAGCGACCCGACCACGAAACCGCCGATCGTCTCCTCCATAGTCACGAGGACTTGCTCCCACAGGGGACCCAGCACAGTCCCTTCTGTGAACCACGTCCACAACCGCAGGGCGATCTCCGATGGTTGGGCGAAGAAGAACTTGTCCACCCAGCCCAGCCGCGTCGTGAGCTCCCAGCTGCCAAGCCAAACCACCGCGAAGAGGATCCGGAGACCGAAAACGTTCAGCCGCCGATGCCGCTCATCACGAATCCTCTTGGCCGAGAGGTCCGTAACCGGCCGCTCAGCCTCGTGCGAGTGAACGCTCAACGGAGCCCTAAGCCGCGCCGCTGTGCTTCTGGCGCTCATAGCTCACGAAAACTTCATCGCGGAGGTCCGCCCAGATCTCTTGGTAGATCTGGGTGAATCTGGGAAGGAAGCGGATCTCGGCGACGTTGCGGGGACGGGGCAGATCGACCTTGTAGGTGCTCTTGACAGTTCCAGGGGCGGCGGTGATCACGAACACCCTGTCGCTGAGGGAGATCGCCTCCTCAAGGTCGTGCGTCACGAAAACCACGGATGCCGAGGTCGAGGACCACAGGCCGAGGAGCTCGTTCTCCATCAGCGATCGGGTCTGCACGTCGAGGGCGCTGAACGGCTCGTCCATGAGAAGGATCCGCGGGCCGTTGATCAGGCTCTGTGCGAGGGCCACGCGCTTGCGCATGCCGCCCGAGAGCTGGTAGGGATATCGGTCTTCGAACCCCGACAACCCGACCCGTGAAATCCAATCACGGGCCTTCTCGCGCGCGTCGCCGTTAGACGAGCCCTTGTATCGCGGCCCGGCTGCAACGTTCTCGAGCACCGTCTTCCAGGGAAAAACCGCATCGCTCTGGAAGACGTAGCCGATGCCATCGGGAATTCCGCTGACCGGCTTGCCGAGCACCTCGACCTGACCTTCGCTGGGGGGCTCGAGGCCGGAAATCAGTGCGAGCGTCGTCGACTTGCCGCTGCCTGTCGGCCCGACGACCGCACAGAACTCGCCGGGCTCGATGGCCATGTCCAGATCGCGCAGGGCGGTATACACGCTGCCCGAAGGGGTCAGGAAGCGCTTGGTCACCCCACGCAGCTCGATGATGGGAGCCATTCATGGCACTGTGCGTTCCACACCGAGCGAACACAATCCATACGGTCGTTGTGGCCGTTTTGGTCGTTTTGGTCGCTGCGCTGCGGCTCGATCCGCAAGTACGATCAACGTTGGAATAAGGTGAAGACCCGGCTTCCGCTCACTTACCAGATCCTGGTTTTCCAGGTCGCCATCATCTTGCTGTCTGCGCTGCTGGGCGCCGCGGCGGCCATCTGGCAGGCGAGCCAGGCATTGGACCAGCAGTACGAGCAGCGGTCTCTGGCGATCGCCGAGTCAGTCGCGTCCGACAGCACGATCCGGGAGGCACTGCTGGCGAGTGATCCCAATGGCATCATTCAAAGGACCGCCGAGGAGGTTCGCCACTCGACCGGCGCAACCTACGTCGTCGTCGCCGACCGGCGGGGGATCCGCTACTCCCACCCCAACCCGGCCCTCATCGGCAAGCCGGTTGACGAAAACCCGGGCGAGGTGCTGGCAGGTCACACCTGGGTCGGAGTCCAGAGAGGCACTTTAGGGATCTCGGCTCGGGGCAAGGCCCCGGTTTTCTCCAACGGCAAGGTCATCGGGTTGGTGTCGGTAGGCTTCCTCGAGGCCACCGTCTACCAGCAGCTGGTCGCCGAGCTCCCCGGGTTCGCGGTCACAGTGCTGTTGGCGCTCGCGCTGGGGGTGGCCGGATCTGTTCTCCTTGCCTCGCGCCTCAAGCGGCAGACATTTGGGCTCGAGCCCTATGAGATCGCCGGCCTCCTCGAGGAACGAGAGGCAAGTCTGCAAGGCATCCACGAGGGCGCAATCGCCACCGATCGGGACGGCACTATCACTCTTGCCAATGACGAGGCACGTCGCCTCCTCGATCTTCCCGACGATTGCGTGGGCAGGAAGGTACCCCAGGTCCTTCCGCAGGGGCGGCTGCTCAGGTTCCTTACCGGCGGGCTGAATGACGAGGACGAGGTCCTACTGGCAGGCGATCGGGTCCTGGTCGCTAGCCGCAGGGCAATCCGCGTCAGGGGCCTTGAGATCGGCCATGTGGCAACGCTGCGCGACACGACAGAGTTGACGGGACTGTCGCGCGGGATGGGTGTCGAGAGCTTGACCGATGCGCTCAGAGCACAAGCACACGAGTTCGCGAATCGCCTGCACACAATCGCCGGATTGCTGCAGATGGGACGCCCGGAGGACGCAATGAAGCTGATCGCCCAGACCTCAGGAGTGCACCAGGAGCTCACCGAGGCGCTTCTCGACAGGGTCGGCGACCCGGTGCTCGGCGCCCTGCTGCTGGCGAAGGCAGCGGTCGCATCAGAGCGAGGCATAGAGCTTCGCGTCAGCGACGACACAGTCATGACGCCAAGCTTGATAAACAGCGAAGACCTGATCACTCTGCTCGGCAACCTTGTCGACAACGGCCTTGACGCGGCCGCCTCATCGATCGGTGAACGGTGGGTGAGCGTCTCGGTCACCCAGCAGGACGCTGAGTTGGTGATCAGTGTTCACGACTCAGGTCTTGGCATCCCAGCAAGCGTCAACGGACAGATCTTCCAGGAGGGATTCAGCACGAAATCGGGTCCCGAGCGGAAGCGGCGAGGCTTCGGACTCGCGCTGGTGCGTCAAGTTGCGCGACGCAACGGAGGCGAGGTGAGCGTGACCAACGAGGGCGGTGCGCTCTTCACGGTCCGCATCCCTCTGCGAGTCCCGGCTGCGCCATGATTCGGACCCTGGTCGTCGACGACGACTTTCGCGTCGCGGACCTCCACTGTGCATACGTCGAGCGAGTGAGAGGATTCAGCGTCGCCGGGCGGGCCGGCACCGGTGCCGAGGCCCTGCAGGGTGTCGATCGACTTCGGCCCGATCTCGTGTTACTGGATATATACCTTCCCGACATTTCTGGCCTCGAGGTGCTCCAGCGACTCCGCGATGACGACCACCCGGCTGTCGACGTGATCTCGATCACCGCAGCGCGCGAGGTCGAGAGCCTTCGTGGGGCGATGCGCGGTGGTGTCGTCCACTATTTGATCAAGCCGTTTCTCTTCGCCACGTTCGAGGAGAAGCTCCTGTCATATGCGGCAGCCCACGATCGAATGGTCCATCTGGCCAGGGCAGAGCAGGGCGACGTGGATCGGATCTTCAGCGTGCTGCGGACCGCACGCAACGAGACATTGCCGAAGGGTCTGTCGGAAACGACGCTGGACCTGATCTTGCAAGCCTTGGGCCGGTCGCAATCGGGACTTGCGGCAGCCGCGGTCGCCGATGCCGCCGGGCTCAGTCGGGTCACCGCCCGCCGCTACCTCGATCATCTCTGTCAGCTGGGCAAGGCCGAGCTCACCATGCGCTATGGGGGCCCAGGACGCCCCGAGCACCGCTACCGCCTCCTTACAAGCTGAATCAGCGGCCGATTCGGCCGGCTACGTTTGCCGCCTCAGCTTCGTGGCGAGTGCCGTGTACGCCTGCGACCGCTGTCGATGGACATCGGTGGCGGCGTCGACGATATCCCCCATCGGCGGCGACGTTGGTGACACCGGCGAGCGCCTGCCGGCTCTCTTCACCGCGCTCTTAAGCACGCGGGAGCGCGCATCTCGATAGAACGCGGCATCATCCAGCGCCTCCAGGATCAGAGCCAGGTCTGGCCCGGCGATCTCGACCTTCTTGGTCATCCGAAACGTCAGATTATGTGCCGCCCCCCGGGTGGGCCAGCCGGCTCGGACTCTTCTCATCGCCCCCTTGCTCCTGCCGAATTAACTCCAGGATCACCTCCAGCACCTGATCGACAGGGCCACTGGTATCAACCTCGATCGTTGCGGTCCGCCGCAGCATCGGCTCGATAGTGTCTTTCTGTTCGAGTATTCGAGCGGCTTCGGATGGATCCTTCCCGTAGGGATTGTTTGTCCGAGTCACCAATCTCTCAGTCATTACCTCCTGTGGTGCGGTGAGCAGCACGATGTGGTCGAAGTGTTTGTAGAACTTGACTTGGTTTGCTGCGCATCCGGCCAAAAACAGAACATCACCATCCGCTGTGGCAAGCAGACGCCGTACCTCGTCCTCCAGCCACAACTCATCTCCATTGGCGTCCCATTCGCACAGGCCTTCTGAGTCCAGGTCGACGGCCTTATACCCCAGGCCAACGAGCTGCGCGATCGCGGTGGACTTGCCTGTTCCGGACATCCCGGTGAGGAGAATGCGCTTCACTCTATGGATCATCCCACTGCAGCGGTGGCCTACTCGGAGGTGGTCTGCCGGAGTGCGATCACTCGCGTAGGCGGTCGAGCACGACGACCGGGATCACCCGGGTGGTCCTCTTTTCGTACTCCAGAAATCCCGGCCAGATCTTCGCTTGCTCAGCGTACAGCCGGTCGCGTTCAGGTCCCGCTCCGACAACGCGAGCGCGGGCCTTGAACTCTTCGGTGCCGGCGTCTTTCGCGACTTCCACCTCGACCTCCGGGTTGGTTGTGACGTTTGCCAGCCAGGCCGGATGCTTGGGGGCCCCGCCCTTCGAAGCGATGACAACATAGCGGTCGCCATCGTGGCGGTAGACCAATGGCGTGGTGATCCCCTGACCGCTCGTGGCACCTCTTGCCGTCATCAGCAGAAGGTGGTCTCCCCACGGCCCGACTCCGCGGCCGTGCTTGGCGTGGAACTCGTCGATGGTCTTCTGGTTATAGGGAGTTGCTCCCACACCACCAATTTACCGAGATCCCGCCTTGGCCATCGCCGTTTTGGTCAGCTGCGGATCTTCGGCAGCACGTCCGCGACTAGCCTCTCCAGTTTCTCGCGAGTAGCGAACTGGCCGCTCGTTACGCCGCGCTCGAAGGCCGGCTGGGTTTGATTGGCAAGGCCGAACACGAAATCGGTTGCGCCCGCCTCCGCGAACCGTCCGATAAAAGCCGCTGCCGACTCAGGTGAGGAGAACACGTGCTCCTCAGCGAAGCCGGCGAGATAACAACGGCGCACCGATCTCGGGTCCCTGCCTTGCGCCACGCAGAAATCGTCAAGCCGCTCCATCCGTTCGCGAAAGCGTGGCAGCGTCTCCTCGAGGCCAACGCCTTCGTCGCCCACGGAGGCGACGCCGTCCGCCAGTCGGGCCGCGAGACGGAGTGATTTCGCCCCATGGACGGCGATCCAGATCGGCGGTCGAGGAAGCTGGACCGGCAGCACCGATGGAGCGTCGTCCAGCCGGACGTGCGCCCCCGAGTACGTTACGCGCTCACCACGCAGCGCCCGGTCGAGAACCTCGGCGACCTCGGTCAGGCGCTGGACGCGGCCAGCGCCGTCGAGATAGTCGATCCCGAGCCAGCGATGGTCATCCTCGTAGTAGCCTGCGCCGATACCGACGTCGAGACGTCCTCCCGAGACCTGATCCACGGTGAGTGCCTGCCTGGCGAGCAGCATCGGATTCCGCATGGCGACGTTGGTGATGAGCGTGCCGATCCGGATCCGCTCCGTATTGGCAGCCAGGGCTGAGAGCGCGGTCCATGCCTCGAGTATCGACAGGCGGTCTGGAACCGCCTGATCTGCCAGCCAGACGGCGTCGAGCCCGATCCTCTCCGCGAACTGCGCGTCGCTTCGCAACTCGGCGTAAGTCAAGGCTTGAAAGGTGAGCACTCCAAAAGCAAGTGACCGACCAGTCATCTACAACCGTTCAGGCAAAGTTGAGCTCGGTGGAAATCTCGATCGAGCTTCCAATGCTCTTTGCCACTGGGCAGCGGCTCGCATGGAAGGCGTGTGAGCGCTCCGCCGCCTCGCGCTTCTCATCGGGGCAGCCAGTCAACTTGAAGCGCACGTGGATTCGCTTTATGACCAGCACCTTGTCCACGAGGTAAACCTCGCCTTCAGCCTCCGAGCTCAGATGCCCTTCGCTCGCATCGATCCCGCGCGCCTCCAGCGCGCCTCCGAAGGTTCCGGTGAGTCAACCGGCTGCGGCGGCGACCACGTAATCGAGGGTCGTGGCGTGATCCGGGTACTGACCGGGCGCCGTGCCGTAATGCTCGCGCACCTCGTCGTGGGTGCCAAAGACAACAG
>JALYYG010000200.1 GCA_030946685.1 Candidatus Dormiibacterota bacterium
GCCGAGTTCGAGCCACCGGACCAGGGACTGTGCGCGGGCAACGGCTTTGTCGTCGAGATGGTCAACTCCGCCTACCGCGTCTACGACACGAAGGGCACGTCCCTGGCAGGGCCCTTCAACATCAACAGGGTCTTCCACGACGGCTTCAAGCAGTTCACGAGCGACCCGCGCTGCCATTACGACCCTGCGACCAACACCTGGTACGCGGTGATTCTGTTTCTCAACAACGCGTCTACGGCGTCACGGATCGAGATCGCCGTCAACACAGGCGATCCCACTGGCAACTGGACGGTGGTCAACATCGATACGACGCATGGCGGCGGCCCAGGCTGCCCTTGTTTCGGCGACCAGCCCACGCTCGGCATCGACGCCTCCAACCTCTACGTAACGACCAACGAGTTCTCGATCCTCGGGACGGCGTTCAACGGCGCCCAGATCTATGCGATATCCAAGAGCGACCTGATCGCCAACCCTACGAACGTGCATTTCGTGCACTACACAAACCTCTTCATCGGCGGAGCGCAGGCGGCGTCGGTGCAGCCTGCCCTTACGTTTGGCGCTGCCGGTGCCGAGTACTTTCTGAGCTCGCTCGACCCCAAGGGCACCGGCGACCAGCGGGTGGGCGTGTGGGCGCTGACGAACGCGGCTGCAGTGGGATCGGGGGGAGTGCCGGTGCTCTCCAGAACTGTGATCGCCAGCGAGTCGTACTCCATACCACCTCCGGCATCGCAGAGAGGCGCAAAGAGCACGCTTGACTCCGGCGACGACCGAATGCAGCAGGTGCAGTTCATCGGAGGGGACATTTGGGGCGCCCTCGGCACGAGCGTGCAGGCGGCAGATGATCCCGCCCCGCGCGCCGGTGCCGCCTGGTTCCGAATCACGCCGCGGTTGAACGGCTCGAAACTGGGAGGCGCCGACCTCACCGCGCAGGGCTATGTCATGTTGGAGGGCGCGTACGTGCTGTATCCGGCGATTCAGGCCGACGGACTTGGACATGCCGCGATGGTCTTCACTCTGACCGGTGCGCATCGGTTCCCGAGCGCTGCGTACGCGGTGCTGCAGAACGGCGCGTCGGCCTTCGGATCACCCAGGGTGGCGGCGCCCGGAACGGGTCCGTACGACCCCAAAGCAACCCGATGGGGTGACTACTCGTGGGCGGTCCTGGACCCCGCCGGCACCAGCGTGTGGCTTGCCACCGAGTACATGCCACCCGCGTCGAGCCAGACAGTCGACAAGCTGCGGAACTGGGGCACTCGGGTGCTCCAACTGTCCCTCACGTAGCCGGAGCGAGATCGGTAGGCGACCCCCTCCCCATGTGGGGAGAGGGCGTGAGTTGGGTTAGCCCCCCGCCGGTACGACTGGGGTTACTGGGTAGTCGCCGCTCCCACGGAAGTGGGATTCCAGCGCTTGCATTGCGGCCAGCACCAGGTCCTCTCGGCCTGGCTTGGACGCGACCTGGACGCCCACCGGTAGGCCGGCGCTGCCCTCGTCCACTTTCCGTGCCGTCTCCTCGACCAGGTCGCGGCTCGCCGGCCGGCCTTTCTCCTCCCCCACATTCACGCGCGTCGCCGCGACGACGCCCGCCGGCCATCCCAGGAGGTTGTAGAGCAGCGTGTAGCAGACGCTTGCGGGGCCCATCTGCCTGGTGGCGCCGTGCGTCACAGCTGGGACCGAGCAAGGCGGGCTGATGAGCACATCGATGTCGCCGATCGCCGAAAGGAAGAGCTGACGGTAGGCGTCCCGCCTTGCGACCAGCGCTTGCGTGCCGGCGGCTGACCGCTTCCCGGCCCAGCCGACCAGCTGGGCGACGCGGCGCTGGCCGCGCACGCTGTAGAGCGCGGATACCGCCGGGCGAAGAGGGTTGGGCAGGCTGGCGAGCGTTATGAGGTCCTTGATCCTGTCGTCACGTGTGCTGCCCTTCAGCAGGGCCTTGAATTTGGCGCCGCCATCCGCCGTGAAAAGACCGTAGAAGAGTTGCAGCGTTTCCAGGATGTCCGGTGGTTTGAACTCCTTGATGCTGCAGCCGGCGGCTTCGAGGCCGAGCGCCGCCTCCTTGACCGCACGCTTGATCGCCGCCGAAGCTGGGAAGTACCCGTCGTCGGTGTAGAAGCCGATGCGAAGGCCTTTGACCCCCGTCTCGGTCACCGGCGCACCCATCGCGGCCATCGAAAGGCGCAGGTCGGCAACGCTGCGCGCCAGCGGCCCCGCGGCGTCCGGTATGGCGACGTGAGACAAGAGGGTCTCGTCCTCTGTCCCGCGCAGGCTCAGCTTGCCCGGTGTGGGCTTGAGCGACTGCAAGCCGCACACATGCGCCGGGATGCGGACGCTGCCCCCGATGTCGGTGCCCAATCCGAGAGCGCCGTAGCCGAGCGCGACGGCCGCCCCCTCTCCTCCGCTGCTGCCGCCGGGTGAACGCGAAAGGTTCCACGGGTTGTTGGTCCGGCCGTACAGCGGGTTGTCGGCCTCGACGTAGATCAGCAGCTGAGGCACGTTCGTCTTGGCGACGACGATCGCGCCCGCCGCCTTCAGCCGGCCGACGAGCTCTGCATCCTGGTCCGCACGGTGGTGTTGCCTGGAGTCGAGTCCAACCGTCGACGCGGTGCCCTTGACGTGGAAGCATTCCTTGACAGTCACCGGCACACCGTGCAGGGGCCGTCCTTGCGCGCTCATGCCGTCGGCCTTGGCGGCCTCGGCCAGGGCTTGCTCGAACAGGGGCACCACGACGGCACGAATGCGGCCGTCCACCTCTTCGATTCGCTTGATGTGGGCCTTGACCGCCTCGGTTGCGGAAAGCTGGCGCGAGGCTATCTGCC
>JALYYG010000237.1 GCA_030946685.1 Candidatus Dormiibacterota bacterium
CCTTCAGCCGCCGGAGGTTACCGACCAGCCTTTTCCGACCAGCCTTTTATGGCAGTTGTTGAGTCGCGACTCTCTCAAACAGCCCTGACCCTTGGCCTTATGAGTCGAGCCTGGAGGTACGCCGACCTCACTCGATGGGCTCACGCGTGGTAAGTCGAATGCCCAACAGTAGGACGTGCGAAATGGGTGTAGTGCGCAGCCCGCAGTGTGCACCCCGCGAGCGAGGGTCGACCCGGACCGAGGAGGTACGCTTAGGGCCGCGATGAAGTCCGTCGGCCCAGTTCTCATCGCTCTGTCGCTCGCGGTCGCGATGGTGCTGATGGCGTCTGTGGCGGGTGACGCGGCCATGTTGTCCTCGCTCTCGTCCGATCATGCCCGACCTGGCGATTGGATTCTGCTTCTCACCGATGACCACAATGGCACCTGGGACTATCACAGCCTTTCTGCTGCGGGTAGACAAGCGATCTACTTAGCGCCCGTCGGTGGCGACGATGCTGCCGCCTGCACCCGCCAGTCGGTGGGAAGGCTGCAGTGGAGGGGAAACCGAGGAGGAGTCGCGTTCAGGGTTCCCAATCTGCCGCCTGGCGTCTACAAGGTATTCATCGATGTCGTGGAAGCGAGCCCCAGTTGCTGGGTCACCAACGGTCTGACGATCGGAAATGTGGCTGCCGATAACCAAGCGGTTGCAGCAGGCTGGACCGTCGCCTCGCTTGCGCGGCCATCGCAACAGCCGCCTAGGCGCCAATCTAGTGGGCTTTGGTTGCCCATCGTCGGAGCACTGGTAGCAGTCGCCGCGCTATCGCTGTTTGGACTTTGGAAGCGACAGAAGCGCGTCGACGCGAAGGCCATCGAGCGGTAGCTGATCGGCAGGGATCCTAGCCATCAGCTCGCGCCGACCCATTAGGACGGTCTTTGAGACCGGCCCAATTCAATTGTTCGATTAGTGTCCGCCACGGGCTACCAAACTCCCCTTTGGACTCCACCCAGCTCATCTCGCCGTCGCCAACCCAGATTGCTGAGAGGATAGACGAATAGCGAAGCTTGCCCTGAACGAGGCCGACACCTACCCCATCTACGTCCTCCCCGCGAGTGAATCGTGCCGCGCTGCCCTGTCGGCTGCGGCTGGACACTGAGTTCGCCGTGCGGGTGGGCATAACTGGCGGGACGGGTTCGTTGGAGGACACCTCGCTGTCAGTCTCGCTAACCAGGGGCACGAGGTGACGTTAATCGCACGAGGCGTCGACCATCGGCCCTTGGCACAGGAAGTTCTGAGCATGAAAGGTGTCAGGTTGGTGACGGCGGGTCTTGACCGCAAAGCAGCCTTGAGTAGTGCCTTCGCCGGTTGTGAGGCTGTTGCGCATTGCGCCGGGATCAATCGGGCCGAAGGGAATCAGACCTTCGAAGCTGTACACGTTCGTGGGACTGAGAACGTAGTCTGGGCTGCCGAAGAAGCAGGCGGATGGCGGCTCGCGCTTATTAGCCGCAGGCCCGGCCGCTGATCAACTTTTGCCATGAGCCGAGTCTAGAGAGGGCGACAATTTGATTGTTCAATTAGTGTCCGCCACGGGCTACCACCCTTCCCAAACGCGAGCGCCCAGCCAGTTCGGTTGACGACCTGCGCCCAGAGCACGGTCGGCTCCGGCGGTTCGTCTACTGGTGCGCATCGTGCTTCGTGGCGGACTGGCCTGACGGGGTACGTGGCTGCATCGCTCACTCAGGGGTGGGGCCATTCCGGGCTTGCCACTCACTGAGCGGTACGAACTTCGCGCCGGCTTCTCAGTATGCGATCCATCCCCCGGATTGCTCGCTCAGCTGCTCGAGCAGGCTCAAATCCTCGGCTCGAATTGCGTCAACGCCCCACTGCCGTGGCCCATCTCGAAGAGCTGCCCATAGGACTTGTTCGGTTCCATGCTCCCAGCCGGCGTAATAACACCGCTCGCTGATGTCGCTCATGAGCTGGGCCAGACTCATAGCGGCATCGGCTTCCTGGTCGGGAGTAAATGGGCCGAGAATGTCGCCTTCCCAAACCCTACGTAAGGCCCATATCGAAATTATCGAGATAAGGCAGGTCGTTCCGCCTTTTGGCGCCCCGCCAATTCGACCGTTCGAATAGTGTCCGCCACGGGCTGTACCCGCTCAAGCGAAGTGCCCGTCACGCGCGTGGCCCAGGACAGGTGCCGAGCGACTCTAAGCCTTTGCTTCCTCGACGACCGTGGGGCCGCTCTTATCGCTAAAGCGATCGAGGACCTTCGAGGCGATTAGTCGTTCGCGCCCCACCTTCGCTTCGTCGGAAGACGCGAACTCGATTTGGATAAAGACCTCGT
>JALYYG010000253.1 GCA_030946685.1 Candidatus Dormiibacterota bacterium
GGCCAGACATGGCTCTGGCTTTACACCATGTGGTACCAGGTGCCACCGTTCACCAGCGACACCGGCTTCCTGGGGCTCAACGCCCACAACGCCGACCTCGGAATCATCATCCTGATGACGGTCCTCACCATTGCGCTGGCGCTGGTGCCGTTCATTCCGATCCTGCGCGACATCCCGCGTTGGGTGCCGATCCACCGCCTGATCTGGCGCCGCTACTACGAACCGGGGAGCCATGAGGCAGCACGCAGATGATCTCGGCGCAAGCCCCAGTGCTTGTCGATGAGACTTTGCGCCCGGGCAGTAGGAAGATGAGCATCACGACCAATCGTCCAGCTCGATCGGTGGGTACCGTCACCAGGGTCCGTCACCGGGGCCAGCGGGCCGGATGGTTACGAGCCGCCGTACTCGGTGCCAACGATGGAATTGTCTCGGTCGCGAGCGTTGCAATCGGAGTAATTGCGGCTGGAGCGTCGACGAGCTTCGTGCTCACGGCGGCCATAGCCGCGTTGGTAGCTGGAGCCATGGCGATGGCTGCCGGCGAATACGTATCTGTTAGCTCGCAGCGAGATGTTGAGCGAGCCGACCTCGAACAGGAGCGCAGAGAACTGAAGGCGCACCCAGAGGGCGAGAAGCTTGAACTGGCCGCGATCTATGTCAAACGTGGGCTTCCTATGGAGTTGGCCGGCAAGGTCGCCGAAGCACTCACGGCTACCGATGCGCTCGGCGCCCATGCTCGTGACGAGCTCGGTATGGCTGCCATCCTGGCTCGTCCCGTCCAAGCGGCGCTCTACTCGGCGCTGAGCTTCACGGCCGGAGCCTTATTGCCGATCGTTGCTTTCCTGCTGGTCCCGACCACCGCCCGCACCGCGGCAGTAGTGGTGAGCGCTCTCCTTGCTCTGGTCGCGCTTGGCATTGCAGGGGCCCGTGCAGGAGGCGCACCGATGCTGCGCGCAGCCGTGAGAGTCTGCGTGGGAGGCGGATTGGCAATGGCGGTCACTGCCGCGGTAGGTCACCTCGTGGGTGGGATCGGCGCATAGACAGCGTTCAGCGACACCCTCCGATGAAGCCAACCACCGTTTTTGCCTTTGCGGATGGGCCGAGGGAAGCTCCACGCGATTCGCCCTGCGTCAACTCCTCGCCTGCCCACGCGGGCTACCGCGCAGTTGCTCGTGCCACCGCGAAGCACAGGAAAGCCAGCAATAAGGCCGACGGACCGACGAAGAATCGCTCCCCGGGCGTGGGTGAGGCGAAATTGGCGAGTGCGCTGAGCACCATCCCGACGACCAGCACCCACGTACCCCATCGGAAAATCGCGGCCGGCAATCGCGAACCCCAGTACCCGGGACGGCCCAGGAAGATCAAAGCGGCCCGCGGATCGGTCCGTGGCCGGCTACCACAGGCCCATTGATGGCCTGTCAGACGAACGTCGCGCGAGGAGAAGACTATTTGGAGCTCGGCGTCAGAACGACGCTGGCACTACAACTTCGACCAGCCCGAGTGTGGTCGTCTTGGCCTCCTCGGCGGACTGGCCGGCGTTGCGCAGCGACTTCCAGAAAGGGAAGTCGATGATGGCGCGTAGGGTCGCGACCAGCGTCTCAGCGGGGCGTCCCCCTTCGAGGGCGGCGCGGACCAATCTTTCCAGAGTCAACTGTTGGGCAACCACCACCGCGCCCAACTCGGGGATGAGCTCAGCTTCGCGGGTGGCAGCGTTCATCCAACCCTCCCCCCTTTCATAGCAGTCGCAGTTGCTGGTCACCAGCCGTTGCAACCTGGCCCGCGGGTTTCTTAGATCGGCGAAGGCGGCCATCGCCTCCTCGATCGTCATCGGTCGGATCTCATCGACGAACGAGAGGGCGCAGGCCGGTATCAGCTCATGCAGGGACCGAAAGTGCCTATACACGGTGACGCTGGAGACTCCGGCCAACCGCGCGATATCGTCCCAGCCGGTCGCCAGGAGCCCCCGTTCCGCGTGGAGCTTCTTGGCGGCGTCAACGATTCGAGCACGCGTCAGTCCGACCGCCTGCTCACGCTCGCCCATCTGATATCTCCTCGGGGACAACGCGTGGATCTCCATATTGACGAAAGACTTTGTTGCATGGAATATTAACGCGTTCACGCTGGCTCGTCCACAGGTGAGGTCACATGTCACAAGTTCAGGCTCAACCGGCCGCAGTCGTACGCGAGATGCTGGAAGGACTCTTCAGGGATGGTGTTGAAGCGCTGGCGCCTCACCCTGGGATGGAGGACCTCAGGCGGTTGTTTCCAAAGGTCAAAGAAGCGATTCCGGATATCACCGCTGAACTGCGCCGGCAGGTCGTCGAGGGCGAGCGGGTCGCGTCGCATTTTGTTTTTCGCGGCACGCACCGGGGCCCGCTGTTCGGTGTCGCGGGAACCGGACGGCAGGTCGAGTTCCAGAACCTGAGCATCGCCTCGGTCAAAAACGGAAAGGTCGTGCAGTACAACAGCGAGACCGGGTGGCTTGCGTTCCTCATGCAGGTCGGCGCTCTACCGCTGCCATAGTTACCACGGGCGAAGCTCCAGCCCGTCAGCACCTTCGAGAACAGATAGTGACCGGCAGCTCGAGTACGACCAGGATTCTGTCTGGCACCGGATTTACCGGGCATCCTTCTGACCGGAGTCGGCACCTGGACTCTTGCGGCCCCCGGATCTATGCCTCTATAAATGCATCGAATGCG
>JALYYG010000256.1 GCA_030946685.1 Candidatus Dormiibacterota bacterium
ATCACGCCTGCCATCAAGAGCCGGATGTAGACGTCCGTCAGCGCGACCGAGAACATGCTGTACCAGGCCCAGGCCCCGTGCTGGGGGTTGGCGCGGTTCAGCAGCATCACGAGGCGGTGCCACAACCGTCCGGCCTGGATCCGCGAGAAGCGATCGATGCGGCCGCCCATCATGTACCGGAATGAATGGCAGGTAAGGCTGTACAAGCTCAGCAGAGTTACGTTGACCAGCATCACGATCGAGCCCAGGCCAACGAAGAAGTGCCCCTGGAGCACGAACGCGCGCACGACGTCGACCCAAAGGAAGAAGAGCACGATGAGGCTCAGCAGCAAGAAGTAACGGTGATAATTGTTCAGCACCCAGGGGAATCGTGTCTCACCGTGGTAGCGGCCGCGCTTCAATTCCTGGATGGCGCAGGCGGGTGGGTCCCAGAAAAACGACCGGAAGTACGACTTCCGGTAGTAGTAACAGGTGCCTCGGAGGCCCAGCGGAATCATCGCCAGGAACGGAATCAAGATTCCGATGATGGGGACCTTGATCAGGCCAAAACCGAGCCAGGTCGAGAAGAAGGGCGAGACATAGGGATCGAAGGCGACCACCGTACCGGAGAAGACCGACCAGGACGCATAGATGACGAAAGCGCTGTAGCAAACGACCGTAAGGGCCGGCTCGATCCACCAGGCTCGGCCCGGTGAAGCCTCCTTGGCCGACGCCGGCCGCGGAGTGAGTGCCTCAACCGCCACGCGATAAGTCTACCGGCCCTTCAGTCGGAGTTGGCACTTCGGCGACCGAGCAGGACCCCAACGACGGAGGCGACAACGGCCATTCCCAAGGCCGCGCGTGCGGGGATGCCGCGCCGGCCGGCATGGGCGGCGCCATTGGACGTCTGTCCGTTGCGATCGCGGCGGCCGCCAACCGGCGCCAGTTCCGCCTCCGGTCCAGACTCCGGAGCGGCGACGGCGTGGCCCTCTTTACCCGGTAGTTCGACGGGCACCGGGTAGATCACGCTGTTGACCTCGACGCCGACCATCGTGATCAATCCGAGAAACAAGAAGAACGTCATCAAAACGAAGAACAGCCCGAACGTTTTGCCGTACTGGTTGATGCCATTGTTCAGCGCGAGGTACAGCGGGAAGAGCAGCGTGATCAGCTCAAACAGGACGCCGGCGACCAGCGCGCCGGGAATGACCTTGGGGAACTGTTGCCTGCGGTTCGGGATGACGTAGTACAGGCTCCCGAACAAGAGGAAGCCGGCCGTGGTGCCAACGATCACCTGTAGGATAAAAGCCGCCACGCCCGAGTACAGGAGAGGTGGAATGTCGGGGATCTGCTTGAGGGCGGGGAGAATGGCTGAGGTAGCCACGGCGATGCCCACGAGGATGGTGAACAGAAAAACCATGCCAAAGCTGATGAGCTTCTGCCGCAGGAAATCCCGGGGCTTGGTGTGGTAGATCACGGCGAACGCCTGCTCCATAACGCCGAACAGCGCCGAGCCACCCCAGAGCAGGCCGACAAGGCCGACGATGAACAAGATGCCGCTCTGGCTCTTGACCCCGCTGACGGCCTTGACAAGCTCGGTCTGCTGCTGGGGGTCGCCCGGGATGGCGCTGAAGATCGTCTTGTACACGGCGTCATTGGCCGCACCGAACAGCCGCAGGGCAAAGCCCAGCAGTGATGCGGCAAAGATCACGATGGGGAACATCGCAAAGAGCGCGTTCCAGGCGATCAGCGCCGCCCAGTTTGGTGCCTGGTCCTCAAGGAACTTGCGGATGACGCGCCCGGGGACGGTATCCATGAGCTTCCCCATTTCATCAATTCTACCTGACAGCGCTTCTATCAAGTAAATGGCAACCGCTCCAGCCGAAGTCGAGGCTCAGAAGCAAGCCGCCGCGGAACGCGCACTCGAGCTTGTCAAACCCGGGATGATCGTTGGGCTGGGAACGGGGAGCACTGCCCGGTACTTCATCGAGGGGCTGGCCCGCAAGGTGCGAAACGGCCTCAGGGTGCAGGCCGTCGTCACGTCGCTGGAGAGCCGCGCCCAGGCCGAGGCCGGTGGCATCCCGATCACCGAGCGAGTCGACGGATCGCTGGACCTCGCTGTAGACGGGGCCGACGAGATCGACCCGGCCTTCAACTGCGTCAAGGGACGCGGCGGGGCGCTGCTGCGCGAGAAGATCGTCGCCCACGCCAGCCGCCGTTTCGTCCTGATCGCGGACGAGACAAAGCTGGTTGGCCGCCTGGGGCGTGGACCGGTGCCCGTCGAAGTCCTGCCGTTCCTCTGGGAAGCGACCAGCCGCTCGATCGAGTCCCTCGGCGGAAAGCCCGAGCTCCGGACGACGCCTGGCGGGCCATTCAAGACCGACAATGGCAACCTGGTGCTCGACACCACGTTTGGGGCTGTCGACGCCTCGCTGGGGGTGGCCATCCACGCGATTCCCGGTGTGATCGAGCATGGGCTGTTCTTTGGGATGGCGCGGGCCGCGATCGTCGGCTCGGCGACGGGGCTTCGCATTCTTGGCGAGCTTCCGTGAGCTTGCCCTATGCTTAGGCGCTGACATGTCGTTCGAATACAAGGTCGTCAACACTGTCGAGGAAGCCAACCAGCTGTCCGAAGACGGTTTCGAGCTCTTTACCATCCTCCCGCCCGGGCCTGGTGGCGGCCCGGATCGCATCTACCTGCGGCGGGAGAAACGCCGCGGACAGACACCTGGTTTCTCCCGAGAGTCCAAATCCGACTAGACCGAGAAC
>JALYYG010000263.1 GCA_030946685.1 Candidatus Dormiibacterota bacterium
AGTACCCCGGCATCACCTTGGCTGGGCGACCGCCTCGCCGACGATGGCAACATCGCCGACCGGCGTCTGGACGGACACCACCCGACGCCTGCGATCGGAGCCTCGTAGCGCGGATGTCACACCGGCGGGGAGGCAAAAAGGCGGGCTGGCTAGCCGGACCCGGCGTTCGACCTCCGAATTGTTGGGGGCTGGTCCGAGCGCGGGCTCCAGCCCTAGGCCATTGGCCCGCCGAGGTGAAACACGTCGGGCTGAACGATCACCGCCAGACCCACGACCACGCATGCAGCACCGGAGACGCGAGACAGCATGACGCCGTGGCGCCAGTTCTTTTCCAGGAAGAACACGACGGCAATCACAGCCATCCAGGCCAGGTTCATCAGCCCGACGACGGCGAGGACCGCCATGAGCGCCCAGCAGCACCCGAGGCAGTAGAGACCGTGTGAGATGCCGGCTCTGGCCGCCGCTGGGCTGCCGCCACCGAAGTCATGAGTGAGCATGAACCCAAGCGGTGACCGGCACGCCTTCAAGCACACGTTCTTCAGGGATGTGAACTGGTAAACGCCGGCGACCACCAGAACTGCTCCCGCCAGTCGCGGCAGCCAGGCGCTGACGGGAGCAGCGACCCCAGATCCAAGGATCTGAATTACGCCCAGTGGCACGAGACCTGCCATCGACCAGACCACCAGGTAGCCGAAGACGAAGGCCACCGTGGGCACTGTCCCGCCGCCGCGCGACCGGACAATGCTGGCGTGGGTCAGCACCATCGGTGCGATGGTCGGGAACATCATGGCCACCATCATCACGACCCAGGTGACCAGAAATAGCCCAGCGCCCAGCATGGCCACGCCGCCGATTCCGGCCATCGAGGAGGCCTGCTGAGCGGTCAACAGCCAGGCGGCTGCGGCGCAGACGAGTAGCGCAGAGATGATTCCGGTCGCCACGGGGCGTGGAAGAGCCGCGGACCCGGCCGGTGCAGTCCGGTTCATAAGCGGTGCTCCCGGGTCAGCCTGCCCAGTTGAAGGGCGCCGAGAAGGCGCTCTTGCCTGCGTTCTTGAATTCCATGCCGAAGGCCTTGATCTTGGACTCAATCGGGCGCGCGATCGTCAGAGTCGAGTTCGACGGGTGCGCCACACCGCTGAGCTTGGTAGTCTCGCCGCCCTCCTGCGCCGCGAAGTCCTCGACTTCGATGGCGACCGCGTCGCCAATCCGGATGCGATGGCGATTGCCTTTGTCCGAGTACTCGATCGGCAGCCTCTCGATGCCGAGGAGCTCGCCGATCAGCGGCGCGATGTTTGCCATCGGACCTCCGACCTGCCCGGCAAAGATGCCGGTGAGCTTGTCCGCCTGCTCTTTGGATGCCTTGTCGTCGATGATCAGACCGACTCGCCAACCGCCATCAAGCATCCGCTTGGGTGAGTCAGCGACGATCGAGACGCTCCGTCCGCTGACGTCAACGCCGTCGACCTCGCCGCGCAGAACGTGGTAGTTGAGGATCACGTTGCAGCGGTCGCCCGTCGCAGGCGAGGCGAAGCTCGTCACCGTGCACGGACATACCCAGTCGCAGTTGCAGTTTTCGAAATAGGTCCCTTCAAGCTTCCACGCCATGTCTACCCCCTCAGACTGTGCCGGACCCGTACCTCAAGAGAGTAGGGTGGCCGCCGACATGCGTCAAGGATGCGCGGCGCTCACATCAGTACGACGGAGGGGTTATGACCCAGAGGACCTCGGTCCTCCCGGGGCCCGGATTGCGATTCTTGTGAGGGATACGGCTCTCGAAGGTCAGAGCGTCCCCAGCCTCCAGCCGGGTGTGGTCGTCGCCAACCCAGAAGTCGAGCTTGCCTCGGATCACCACCACGCATTCCTCGTCGGAGTCGTGGGTATACGGCTCGTCTCCCGAGCCACCGCCGGACTCGATCACCGACCAGATCACCTGCAGCTTGCCGTTGAGGCTTGGAGTCAGGAGGGAGTCGCGCCATCGTCGCTTCGGATGGACCATCACCGCGCGAGCGTCCTTGCGGACGAGCCTGCCATTAGGGGAGCCGCCGGCGAAGAACGTCGCGACCGAGGTGCCGAGCGCCTCGGCGATCCTTCTCAGCGATGCCACCGACGGCGAGGTCAGGTCGCGTTCAACCTGGGACAGGAAGCTCTGCGTCAGGCTTGTGGCCACGGCCAACTGCTTGAGCGACTGCCCGCGCTTCTCGCGCATCGCCCGGATCCGCTCGCCAAGAGAGCCGTTCATGCCACCCTCTGCTCGGCTGCCGATCGCGCCGCGGCCAGCAGCAGCCCAGACTCGCCGCCACCGCGGCCATGCCGCCGGACGATGAGTGAGGCGGTGAAGATACACGTCAGCGTGACCACGAGCATCACAGTCGCGATTGCGTTGACGACCGGCGAGACTCCGAATCGAAGCATCGAGAAAATTTTGAGCGGCAGCGTAGTGGAGCTCGCGCCCGACACGAAGAAGGTGAGCACGAAGTCGTCGAACGAGAACGTGAACGCCAGAAGGGCGCCGGCCAGGATGGCCGGGTAAAGCAGCGGGATGGTTATCCGCCGCAGCGTCTCCAGCGGCGTCGCGCCCAAGTCCGCCGCCGCTTCATCCAGCGTCCGGTCCATGCCCACGAGCCGGGCTCTGACGATGAGCGCAACGATGCTGGTGTTGTAGACGACGTGGGTGATCACGATCGTCGGCATGCCAAGATCGACATTGATGGTCACGAAGAAGAGAAGCGAAGCGATGGCGATCACGATCTCCGGCGTGACGATGGTTCCGTAGACCAGCACTTCGAAGGCGGTCCGCGTCCGTCGCCCGACACGCTGCATGCCGATCGCAGCGAGCGTGCCGAACACTGTCGCGAGGACGGCGTTGACGAAGGCGACGGTGAGGCTGACCCGCAGCGCGTCCAGGATGGCCGGATCGGTCCACGCGGTCCCGTACCACTTGAACGAGAACCCTGTCCAAACATCGACCAGCCGCGACGCGTTGAACGAGAAGAAGACGACGATGCCGATGGGCAGGAACAGGAACGCGTAAATGAGCGCAGCCCACGTCAGTAGCGCGGGCTCGAAGAGCGCCGCGATCCGGTCTGGTCCAGCCTTGATGCGACTTGCCGCCAGGGGGCGGGCCAGGGTGGCCATCGACTACAGGCTCGTCCCGGCCGCGGCTCCGCGCCTGGCCAGTCGCATGTAGATCGCTATAAGCACCAGCAACAGGAGGATTACGGCCATCCCGAGGGCGGAGCCGAAAGCCCAGTCGTGGGCGCTGACGAATTCGTCTCCGATGAGGTTGCCGATCATATAGCTCTTGGCGCCGCCGAGAATCGCCGGGATCACGTACTCACCCGTGAGTGGAATGAAGACCAGCAAGCAGCCGGTCAGGATGCCCGGCATCGTCAACGGCACGGTGATGCGCCAAAACGCCTGGAGCTTGCCGGCGCCGAGGTCTTTCGCCGCTTCCAGCAAACGCTTGTCGAGCCGCTCGAGCGACACGTAGAGCGGGAAGACCATGAGCGGCAGGTAGTTGTACGCGATGCCGAGCAGCACCGCCTTGTACGTGTACAGAAAGCCCAGGTCCCCGTGCAGCAGGTTCGCCTGCCGCAGCACATGCGCCAGCGGACCGTTGTCGCTGAGCAGGATCAGCCACGCATAGGTCCGGGTGAGGAAGCTCGTCCAGAACGGGACGATCAACATCACCAGGAACAGGTTCTTCCAGCGACCGGCTCGGGTGGCCAGGAAGTACGCGAGCGGGAATCCGATCAGCAGGCAGATGACGGTGCCGCTGCCCGCCATGCCCATCGTGTTCAAGAAGATGCGTAGGTAGATCGGGCTCTGGAACAGCTGTGGGTAGTTGCCCAGGTTGAAGCGGTAATCGATCCCGCCGTAGTCGGCTGAGGTCAGGAAGCTGAAGACGAGAATGAAGCCGAGCGGCACAACAAAGAATGCCGCGTACCAGAAAGCCGCCGGCGCCAGCAGGGCGCTGCCGGCACCGGCGTTTACCCGAGACAGCCGGCGGACCAACTGCCTAGGCCGCCTTGAACTCCGCGAAGATCTGATCGCGTGCCCTCTGGCCGGCGGGGGTCGCTTTGCGCGTCTCTAGAGGCGTCAGCTCAGAGGTGGGCGGGTAGATGATCGGGTCGCTCTTGATCGCGGCCGGGATGCTGGCCAGCGCCGCGGTCTCCGCCTGCGCGTAGTACGTGGTCTGGATCTCCTGCGCCTGGATCGCCGGATCGAGCAGGAAATTGACGAAGGCGTGCGCGGCCACCGGGTGCGGTGCGCTTTTCAAGATCGCCCACGTATCGATCCAGAGCTCGGAGCCCTCGGTGGGGACGATGTACTGGACGGGGGGCGCCGGCGTCTGTCCCTTGATTGCCTCGAAGTCGCCGTTCCAGCCCATCGCCACCCAGATGTCCGCTTTCGTCAGGTCGGCCTTGTAGGTCGAGGTGATCAGGCCGACGTTGGGCTTGAACTTGAGGAGCAGATCGCGCGCTTTCGACAGCTCGGAGTCCTTATCGGAGTTGTACGAGTAGCCGTGGTACTTGAGCGCCATGCCCACGGTCTCGGTGGCGCCGTCGAGGACGCTTGTCTTGCGGGGGTACTTGGAAGCATTGTCGAAGAAATCCTTCCAGCTGGTCATTGGAGTCGAGATCTTGTCAGTCCGATATCCAAAGCCGGTAGTGCCCCAGTCCTTGGGCACGCTGTGCTTGCTGCCCGGGTCGTAGCCGGGGTTGCGGAAGATCGCGTCGACGTGGCTGAAGTTGGTGAGCTGCCGGAAGTCGAGCGAGAGCAGCAACCCCTTCCGGATCATGATCTCGATCATGTACCCGGTCGGGACGACTACGTCGTACCCCTTGGCTCCTGCCTCGATCTTCGCCAGCATGTCCTCATTGCTCGCGTACGTTGCCGTGTCGATGGTCAGGTTCGGATACTTGGCCTTGAACTGCTTGAGCGTGTCGGGACTCAGGTATCCATCCCAGTTGTAGATGCTGAGCCTCGACTCCATCGGACCGATCGGTGAGGGCGAGGCGGTCGAGCCGGAAGGGGCGGTTGGGGCGCCGCAGGCGGCGAGGACGGCGCCTCCTGTGGCCAAGGCTGAGAAGGCGAGGAACTCGCGCCGGCTGAGGTCGCGGGCGGTTAGTGACATGCGTTCGGTTCTCCTTATCGATGTCTATGTGGCTGTCGAACCAGGAAGCACGAGGCTGACTTCGGGAGCCCATGCGAGAAAGACGAAGGACCCGGGCGATGCGGCCACCGCGCCGCCGTTGGTAAGCAGGTTCTGGCGCCTCACCACAACGTCCGGTCCCTGGTCCAGCCGGATGAGGTACTCGGTCTGTTCTCCTAGGAACACGCCGGTCAACACCTGGCCGCGCCAGCTGTTCAGCGCCGGGGCTGCAGGTTGCTCGGACATCTCGATCTTTTCGGGGCGCACGGCGACCGTGACCGGGCTACCCTGCGCCGGGGCGCCCTGCCCTTCGCACCAGACAGTCATCCCTTCGCGGGTCTTCACCAGCACGCGGTTTTCCTTCAGCTCGACCACCTCCCCTTCAAGAAAATTGGTCAGTCCAATGAAGTCGGCCACGAAACGGGTGGCCGGGCGCTCGTAGATCTCGCGCGGCGCACCTTCCTGCAGCACGTGCCCGTCATGCATCACCGCGATGCGATCTGACATCGTCAGCGCCTCCTCCTGGTCGTGGGTCACGTACACGAACGTGATTCCGACCTGCTGCTGCAGCTCCTTGAGCTCGACCTGCATCTCCTTCCGCAGCTTCAGATCCAGCGCTCCCAGGGGTTCGTCGAGCAAGAGGACGGTGGGCCGGTTCACGAGCGCCCGCGCCAGAGCGACACGCTGCTGCTGACCGCCGCTCAGCTCGGTAGGCCGCCTGCGCTCGAGATGGCCAAGCCGCACCATCTCGAGCGCCTCGGCGACGCGCCCGCCAACTTGCTCGGCGGGGACCTTTCGCTGCTGCAGGCCGAACGCCACGTTCTCGGCAACCGTCATGTGTGGGAAGAGGGCGTAGTGCTGAAAGACGGTGTTGACATCCCTGCGGTAGGGCGGGCTCCCGGCCACGTCGCGACCGCCTATGAGCACCTGGCCCTCGTCAGGACTCTCGAACCCGGCGATCAGGCGGAGGGTCGTCGTCTTGCCACACCCGCTCGGCCCGAGTAGCGAGTAGAACTCGCCATGGCCGACGCGCAGATCGACCCGCTCGACCGCCCGTGCGCGACCGTACCCTTTCGAGACGGCGCGCAGTTCAACGTCGTATTCGGGCGAGGTCATAGGGGCCCCCTTGGCCGACTTAAGTCTGACTGTACGAACCCTAAATACTGCTTAAGGGGTCCCCTTGTCAACCTACGTGACTGCTGAGCCTGGTTTCAGGTGGCGGTGAAGTCGCGAGCCGTGATGCCGACCGCCCTAAGCGACTCGAAGTCCGGCTTGCGGTCCTGGTGGACCAGGCTGACGACGCTGTCGCTGCGATACGGCACCGGCAGGTGTGCGAGCTCGGCAACCCACAGGCCTACCCAGATAGGCAGCCATGGAACAGTCACGAACCTGGGATGACGGCCCTGCCGCCGGGCGAGCTCCGCCAGGAGATCGCGGAGCGGCCAGGCTTGGGGCGATGCCGCAACCACCGGCTTCCCAGGATTTTCAAGCTCGCGGTCACAGAATCCCTTCAACAGGCGCCATAGATCCGCTTCATGAATCAGGTACTGGGGATGGATTCCGCCGTCGATGAGCGGGACCAGGCCGCGCCTCACGCTGGTTGCGAGACTCCCAAACATCCCGCCGGCCGTGGGGTCGCCGTCACCATAGACGAGCCCCGCACGAACGACGAGGGCACCGACGTCGGCCGCCGCGGCTTCAATCTCGAGCTTCGCGCGACCGTACAGGGAGCGGCACCCTTCAAATGCACTGATCGTGGAAATGACGGCTATCCTCTCAACCTCGCCGGCCCGCGCCGCCGTCAGCAGCTTCCGGGAACCCTCGACGTTGATGCGTTGAATCTCCGCCCATTTGACCGGACGGAAGTCGTAAGCGCAATGAACCAGTGCACCGATGGTGCGGGCACGAAAGAGTTCCGGCGAGACATCCTCGCCGAGCTGAAAGGCCACTGCGCCGCCGGCGCCGGCGGTGTGAGAGAGTCGTGTCACAGTCCAGCCCGCAGCCTCGAAATGGCGCGACAGCATTGAGCCCACGTAACCTCGGGCACCTGTGATGGCAACCGTTTTTTTCATCAGGCGAGGGCAGCGGTACCGATCCGGTGAGCGTTGGCCATGACGCTCAAGGTGATCGTCGTGGCCGGCAGCGAGGGGAAAACGCTCGCATCGACAAGGTGCACCAGAGAGAAGCCGTGGGGTCGCCCAAGCAGGTCGACTTCAAAGGCGTTGGGATTCAACCGCATTGGAAAAGTCCCCCCGGTGTGAAAGCCGCGCCCAGGTTCTCCGGCTCTCAACGCGGGCGAAACGGGGAAGGCCTTCATCGAGCCGCGGTCTGCCCAGAGCCTCCGCCTCAAAGCCGACAGTGCCGGCAGCGTGAGTGGATTCTTCTCACTGGCAAGGTCGAGACTTGCCGGATGGTCGTGGCTTCCACGGCGAAGAGTGATCCGGATTCGCGCTGACAGATCTGAATGTAGATAGCCCTGGATCAGGAGCAGGCGGCCGAGCATGTTTCGTCGCAACGAGGTGGGGAGCAGTCTGTCGAGCGGCCCGAGCAGCCTCCCGATCTCTTCCTTGAAGAGCTCGTTGTACGTATAAATCTGAAGGTGCGCCGTTTGCGGGCCTATGGCCGGATCGAGCAGCTCGATGAAGACTTGAGCCAGCGTGTAGAGCGGTTCGTCGACGACACCTGCTTGGCTTCGATAGCGGATTAGGGGCAACAGAAAATAGCAGTTGTCCACCGCATGGACCGGGTGGTCGAAGGCGTCCAGCGAAGTGAGCATGACCCTGGCGGTCGATAGCACGCCGCAAGCCAAGAACACTTTGTCCGCCCGGATCTGGAATGCCTGGTTGTCGTCCAGGGTCCGTCCTGTCACCTCGACCTGTGATCCGATCTCCCTCAACTGCTCCACGACAACTCCCGCTCGGTAGGTGAAGGCTCGGTTCGCGCTCAGTCGTTCCAGTGTGTGACTCGAGTTGTATATGAACTCGTAGGGACAGCCGTAAATGCACTTGCCGCAGTACACGCACCCTGGCTTGCCATCGGAAGACTCGGACTGGATTGCCAGGCGCGAGACTCCAAAGCGCACCCCGCGCGCATTTAGGGCCTGGGCGTTTATTTCGAGGTCGTGCAGAAAACCCGCGGCCTGGCTGCTGCTGGCGAGGTTGCCGGGCTGGTCATGGTGCAGGGGAAAGTGCTCCTCGAGCCGGTCGTGTCGACCCGAAAACGGCATCATCTTGAGAACCGCCCGGTAGTGTTGCGCCAGATCCTCGGCCGATATCGGCCACCCGCTCATGTCATCGGTGCGGTAAGGCAGGACGCTCGCGCCCCATACGTTGCTGAGACCGCCCCTGGCGAAAGAGGGCTTGGCCTGGACGCCATCCGCCACCATCGGTCGGTCGAGCGGGTCGCGGTACGGGAACTGGGAGCCGTAGGCCAGCTTCAGCGGAATGCCGCCCTGGTTGACCTCGACGCCCTCCCGCAGAAAGCTCAGCGAGGCCTGGTCCCAAGAATCGAAGGCAACTGACTGAAGAGCTGCAAGGCGCCGGCGGCGTGCAGGCTCCAGCTCGAGGCCCGCGTCGAGAATCGTCACCTGCGCTCCTCCCTCCAGAAGGGCAGTGGCACAGGCGACACCGGCCGGGCCGGAGCCGATCACGCAAATCATGCAGGCGAGTGGAGCTTAGTCGGTCAACCCGACACCCTGAACTGGCCCACGCGGACGCTTCCCGCTCGCTACCCCCTTACAGGTACCTGGGCGCGACGATCCGTGGATAAATCTGCTCGGCGAAGATCACGTATCTCTGGGTGGCGAACGCCCCGGCCCACAGCGGCCAGCAGGTCGTCAGGACCAGGTGATAGCCGGGGTCATCCGGCACCACGACGGTCCGGTCGTCGGGGTTCACGACCCTGCTGCCGGTCACTCTGTAGCGGAACGTCCCGTAGCGGGTTTCGAGGTCGATCTCATCGCGTAGCGCCAGCTGCGGGAAGTTGATCCAGTACACGTTGTGTGCCGCCACTCCGACGGTCCCTTGATCGCCTGGCCACACAGTCCCCGGATAGTGCCCCGGACCTGAGTAGAGGATCGTGCTGTTGACTCCCTCTCTAACCGCGGCGAAGTAGTGCAGCTTGGGGACCCGGATCGCGAAGTCGACTCCCTTGACTGGCTGCTGGAGGGTGCGATCGACACGGACCGGCGCCGTGTAGGGCGTGCCCACCTCCTGCTGCCACTGGACGTTGAGCTTCTGCTGCTCGGAGAATCCATGCCAGATCCCATATGCGAAGGTGACGATGAGCAGCAAGCCGACAAGCAGGTAGGCCAATGAGGCTGCCCTAAGAAGGCCCATATTGCTGGGACGCCGGCCCGCGAAGGCAGACGGCATTGTTCGGCTTGCCACCATGTATAGAACGCGCCGGTCGAGGATGCGACCCGGCGACGCGAGTGCGCCGTCAGAGCACGAAGTAGAAGGTGGCCCCTTCGCCGACCGCGCCTTCCGCCCAGCACCTCCCGCCATGGCGGTTCACGATCCGACGTACCGTCGCCAGGCCGATTCCAACGCCCGCAAACTCGCTCTGGCTGTGCAGCCGCTGGAATGCGCCGAAGAGCTTGTGGGAGTAGAGCATGTCGAAGCCGACACCGTTGTCGCGCACGAACTCGCGGACCTCGCCGTCAACGAGCTCGCACCCGACCTCGATCACGGCGTCCGGTTTGTTGCTCGTGAACTTCCACGCGTTATTGATGAGATTGGTGAGCATGATCCGCAAAAGCCGTGCGTCTGCCGAGGCGGACAGCTCAGGTGCGATCTCGACAGCCACCTGACGCTTGGGGCTCGAGGCATGTAGCTCCTCCACGATTTCAGCCGCCATCGCGGTGAGGTCCACACGCTCGCGGTGGATCTCACCGCTGGTCACCCTGAACAGGGACTGAAGGCCGTCGAACACGGACCCCATCCGCTGGCTGGCCCGCCGCATTCTGTGCAGGTAGTCCTTGGCGCGGCTGTCGAGGCGACCGCCATAGTCTTCGAGCAGAGCCTGACTGAGACCGTCGAAGGCCAGCAGCGGAGCGCGCAAGTCGTGCGAAACCGAGTAGCTGAAGGCCTCCAGCTCGCGGTTGATCGCGGTTAGTGCAGTAGTACGCTCCTCGACCAGCTCCTCGAGCTGGTTGCGGTAGCGTCGCAGCTCCTGCTGCGCGCGGTAGAGCTCGACGAACACGCCCACTTTCGCCCGAAGGATGGCTGGCACCACCGGAGCGAAAACGAAGTCCACCGCGCCGAGCTCATAGCCACGCCCCATGTCCGTATCTGCCTGGTCGAGAGCGGTCACGAAGATGATCGGCGTCAGCTCAGAGCGGGGGCGCTGCCGGATCAGCTGGGCGGTATCGAAGCCATCCATGATGGGCATGCGGACATCAAGGAGGACGACCGCGAACTCCTGACGCAATAGCTGCCGCAGCGCGTCGGCGCCGGAGGAGGCCTCGACCAGTGTCTCCCCCAGTGGAGCCAGGATGGTCTTGAGCGCGAACCGTTTGGTGGGATCGTCATCGACCAGCAGGATGCTGACAGTGGACTCTTGCGTTCCGCTGGTCGTGCGCCTCGTGCGTTGGGTGATGGTCATCGGGCTTTGCGAAACAGGTTGACCCCGTCCCGCACCTGCTCGTACCGGCTGCTCTCGGGGCAAAAGATCAACGACTCGAGCTGACCGAGCGCCAGGTATCCCGACCTGATGAGGCTGTCGTAGAACAGGCGGTGGGCCCGTTCCTGAAGGGAAGGTTTGAAATAGATCAGGACGTTGGCGCAGAGGATGAGGTGAAACTCATTGAACGAGCCATCCGTGACCAGGTTGTGGCGCGCCCAGGTGACGTTGCGCTGGAGCTCTCGACGGAACCGTGCTTTGCTGCCGGCGACTGAATAAAAGTCCGAGATCCGTCCACGGCCGCCCGAGTTGGCGTAGGCGGCCTCATCCGCACGAACCCGGTCCAGCGGGTAGGCCCCGGTCCGTGCGACGGCCAGGCTGTCCTCGTTCAGCTCCGTCGCGTAAATGCGGGAGCGCTCGTGCAGGCCCTCCTCCTCCAGCATGATCGCAACCGAGTACACCTCTTCACCTGTGGCGCAGCCGGCAATCCAGATCCGGACCGAGGGATAGGTGCGAAGTCGAGGGATGATTTCTTCGCGAAAGCACCGCAGCACATCCGTCTCGCGGAACATATTGGTGACGTTCACCCCGACCCCGCTGAGGAACCTCTGCATGCAGGACGCGTCGTGCAGAAGCCTCTCCAGGTATGCCGAGATGGTCGACACGCCTTCGGCGGCCATGCCCGCGGCGATGCTTCGCCGCAGCGGTCCTAGGGCATATTCACGGAAGTCGTACCCATACCGCATGCTGATGCCCTCCAACAGGAGCTTGATCTCGATCTCCTCGATGTTGGAACTCGTCGCCGTCTCGGATCGGACTGCCATACGCTCCTCGGTCAGACGCTGAGCCAGGATCTGAGCATCGATAGAAGGTGTGCGTTGTTGACCGGCTTGGCGATGTAATCGGATGCCCCCGCCTCAATGCACTTCTCGCGGTCTCCCTTCATCGCCTTGGCGGTGAGGGCGATGATGGGCCGATCCGTGAACGTGCCCACTTCACGCATCCTGGCCATGGTTTCGTAGCCATCCATCTCCGGCATCATCACGTCGACCAACGCAATGTCGATGTCTGCGTTCCGCTCCAGCGTTTCGATGGCGTCTTTGCCGGATTCCACCGAGAAAACCTCCATCTCCTGGCGTTCGAGCATCGCGGTCAGAGCAAAGATGTTGCGAATGTCGTCATCCACCACCAGAACTCTCTTGTTCGCAAGTGAGGTTTCGGTGGTGGCGACATCGTAGGAATCCAGCTGGCCCTTGTTGCCGTCATTCTCCGTCTCGGTTCTGTCCAGGATTGCGGACACCTCTTCGCGGAGCCGTTCGGGTGACCTGACCTCTTTGACCACTATGCTCCTGGCCGATCGCCCAAGCTTCAGCTCGTCCTTGCGAGTCAGGTCCTTGGCCGTGTAGACGAGCAGAGGAGTCGCGTTGAGCGCCTTGTTCGTTTTGAGATGCTCGATCACCTGCCACCCGCTGAGACCCGGCAGACCAAGGTCCAGCACGACGCAGTCGAATTTCTGGTCCTGCAGGGCGGCCAGCGCCTCCTCGCCGGTTGATACGGCTGTGATCGTCGCGTCGACCGGCTTCATCAGTTCCTCGATGTGCTGTCTCTGGATCTTGTCGTCCTCGACTATGAGAACGCGCTTCTCCGGAGCGTCGATTTGGTGACCGACCGGGCGTGCAGGTTGCGCTGCCACTTTCCAGGATCCCGCGGCCGTCGCCACTGGCAGCACGCCAGAGTGCGAACCGGTCGTCGATCCGTTCGTCGATCCGCCATTCGTGTGGCGCCCCAGCGCTGGGACGGTGGTCGGTAGGTACACAGTGAAGGTGCTGCCCTGGCCCGGCTCGCTGTCGAGCCTGATGTCACCTCCGAGCAAGCGGGTGAGCTCGCGGCAGATTGAGAGGCCTAGCCCGGTCCCACCGTATTTACGGCTCGTGGTCCCATCTCCCTGGGCGAATGGCTCGAATACCGAATGCTGCTTCCCGAGCGGGATCCCGATACCGGTGTCCGCGACGCTCAAGGCGATCACACCGTCGGCGTGGTTCAGGGCATCGTTATCGTGGCTCCAGCCCGAAGTCACAGGTTCAGCCGCGAATGTCACCCTGCCCTTCTCGGTGAACTTGAAAGCGTTGCTCAGCAGGTTGTTGAGGACCTGCTGCAGGCGCTGCGGGTCGGTCGGTATGGACTTTGGCAAACCAGGTCGCAGGTCGATCGTAAAGCCGAGCTTCGTAGCCTCAGCGACGTGCCGGAACGTGCGCTCGAGGAGTGGCGGCAACTCTGCCAGCGGCCAATCGGTGATCTCGAGGGCCACGGTTCCGGACTCGATCTTCGACACGTCGAGAATGTCGTTTATCAGCTTCAAGAGGTCGGTGCCTGAGGAGCGGATGATGGTCGCGTACTCGATCTGCTTCGGTAGGAGGTTGCGATCCGGGTTGTCGGCCAGCTCCTGCGCGAGAATCAAGAGACTGTTGAGGGGCGTGCGGAGCTCGTGTGACATGTTGGCGAGGAACTCCGACTTGTAGCGAGATGTGACGGCGAGCTGCTCCGCCTTCTCCTCCACCAGCTCCTTGGCCCCTTCAACCTCTGCCCTCCGCTGCTCGATCTCTGTGTTCTGCTGCGCCAGCTGGCGCGCCTTCTCCGCGAGCTCCAGGTTCGTGTGCTGCAGCTGGTCCTGCTGGCTTTGCAGCTCGTTGGCAAGCGACTGCGACTGCTTTAGGAGCTCTTCGGTACGGCTGTTGGCCTCGATCGTGTTGAGGACGATGCCGATGCTCTCGGTGAGCTGGTCGAGGAAGTCCTGGTGAATAACGCTGAATCGTTGAAATGAGGCAAGCTCGATCACGGCTCGGATATCACCCTCGAACAGCACCGGCAGAACGATGATGTTCAAGGGCTTGGCCTCGCCGAGCCCAGAGGTGATCCGGACGTAATCCGCCGGAACGTCGGTCAGCAGTATGCGACGCTTCTCGAGGGCGCACTGGCCAACCAGACCTTCGCCGAGCCGGAACTCCGTCGGCACGTTCCTGCGCTGCTTGTACGCGTAGCCGGCCTGAAACGCGAGGTGTGGCTCCCGGCCGTTGGGTGGCACTATGCCGTAGAACACGCCATGCTCGGCGTTGACCAGGGGGGCCAGCTCCGACAGGATCATCTTGGACACGGTCATCGGGTCGCGCTGCCCCTGCAGCATCCGCGTGAAGCGGGCCAGGTTGGTCTTCAGCCAGTCCTGCTCCTGGTTCTTCTCGGTGGTTCCCTTGAGATTGCCGATCATTTCGTTGATGTTGTCCTTCAGGGCGGCGACCTCTCCGCTTGCCTCGACACCGATGGATCGGGTCAGGTCTCCCTTCGTGACCGCGGTCGCGACCTCGGCGATGGCTCGCACCTGGGTGGTCAGGGTCGCGGAAAGCTGGTTCACGTTGTCGGTCAGGTCCCTCCAGGTGCCAGCGGCCCCAGGCACTCTCGCTTGGCCGCCCAACCTGCCTTCGACGCCTACCTCGCGAGCGACGCTCGTGACCTGGTCGGCGAAGACCGCGAGGGTGTCGGTCATGCTGTTGATCGTCTCAGCCAGCTCTGCGATCTCGCCTTTGGCCTCCAGCCTGAGCTTGCCCTTCAAGTCGCCGTTCGCGACGGCGGTGACGACGCTGGCGATGCCCCTGACTTGGTCAGTCAGGTTGCTGGCCATGGTGTTCACGTTGTTGGTGAGGTCCTCCCAGATTCCCGCCACGCCCTTAACGTCCGCCTGGCCGCCGAGCTTGCCGTCGGTGCCGACCTCGCGGGCCACACGCGTGACCTCGTTGGCGAATGCGTTGAGCTGGTCGACCATGACGTTGATGGTGTTCTTGAGCTCCAGGATCTCGCCCCGGACGTCGACTGTGATCTTCTTGGAGAGGTTGCCGTTGGCGACCGCGGTCGTGACCTCGGCGATGTTTCGGACCTGGCCCGTCAGGTTGCTGGCCATGAAGTTGACGTTGTCGGTGAGGTCCTTCCAGGTTCCGCCCACGCCCTTGACGTCCGCCTGGCCGCCGAGCTTGCCCTCGGTGCCCACCTCGCGCGCGACACGCGTGACCTCATTGGCGAAGGCGTTGAGCTGGTCGACCATGACGTTGACTGTGTTCTTGAGCTCCAGGATCTCGCCCTGGACTTCAACCGTGATCTTCTTGGAGAGGTCGCCGTTGGCGACCGCGGTCGTCACGTCGGCGATGTTGCGCACCTGGCCGGTGAGGTTGCCGGCCATGAGGTTGACGTTGTCGGTCAGGTCCTTCCAGACCCCGCCCACGCCACGTACTTGAGCTTGGCCGCCGAGCTTGCCTTCGGTCCCCACTTCGCGGGCAACACGCGTGACCTCATTGGCGAACGCATTGAGCTGGTCGACCATGACGTTGATCGTGCTCTTGAGCTCCAGGATCTCGCCCCGGACGTCGACGGTGATCTTCTTGGAGAGGTCGCCGTTGGCGACCGCGGTCGTGACCTCGGCGATATTGCGCACCTGGCCGGTGAGGTTGCTGGCCATGAGGTTGACGTTGTCGGTGAGGTCCTTCCAGGTTCCGGCCACGCCCTTAACGTCCGCCTGGCCGCCCAGCTTGCCCTCGGTGCCTACCTCGCGAGCCACGCGGGTGACCTCATTGGCGAAGGCATTGAGCTGATCGACCATGACGTTGACTGTGTTCTTGAGCTCCAGGATCTCGCCCTGGACTTCAACCGTGATCTTCTTGGAGAGGTCGCCGTTGGCGACCGCGGTCGTGACCTCGGCGATGTTTCGCACCTGGCCGGTCAGGTTGCCGGCCATGAGGTTGACGTTGTCGGTCAGGTCCTTCCAGACCCCGCCGACGCCGCGCACGTGGGCCTGGCCGCCGAGCTTGCCCTCAGTGCCCACCTCGCGAGCGACGCGTGTCACCTCAGAGCTGAATGAACGGAGCTGGTCCACCATTGTGTTGACGGTCTTGGCAGTCTCGAGGAACTGACCCTGCAGCCGCCGTCCGTCGATCTCCATCGGCATCGTGTGCGAAAGGTCGCCATTCGCCACAGCGCTGATGACCCGAGCCATCTCGCTGTTCGGGCGAACCAGATCCTCGATCAGGTCGTTAATGGAATCCAGGGTTGAGGCCCACGCGCCACCGGCATCGCCGAGCGCGGCTCGCTTGGCCTGACCCTCCTTGCCAACATGCTTGCTGAGCCTTCGCAGCTCGCGCTCGAGTCGCTGGTTGGATTCGACGATGTCGTTCAGCGCGCTCGCCACCTTGCCCGCGGAGCCGGTCCAGGTTGCGGGCAGGCGTGCGGAAAAGTCCCCTCGCTTGACGGCCGTGAGGACGTTGAGCATTACTCGAGGGTCGACGGCGGTGCTGGCTACGACCTTGGTTGCCATGTGCTGGGACTCCTCTCCATCAGTTCGACCTCTCGCCTCTCCAGATTCATGTGGTTGCCTGCAATCAGTGGCTGATGGGAACCCAGAACTCGACCCGTGCTCCCGCACCGGGCTCGCTCTCGATCCAGCACCTGCCTCCGGCCAGCTGAGCCCGCTCTCGCATCGTCACGAGGCCGAGGTGGCCGGGCATGTAAATCGACTCCGCCACGACGAAACCCTTGCCGTCGTCAGCCACCACCACTCGGATCCCGCCGTCGGCAACGTGCGCGGATACGTTGATGCGTGTGGCGTGCGCATGCTTCTCAACGTTGGTGAGGGCCTCGGACAGGTTCTTGAAGACAACCGACCCGATCGCGTCGGGTATCTGGTTGGGAAGCCGCAGGTCGATGTCGGGTTCGATTCCCGTGTGGGTCCGGAGGGAGTCGAGCCGGGTGCGGATCGCTTCATCGAGCCCGAGCGGCACATCTGTCGCCTGCGGGCTCACGTTGCTGAGCAGCCGGCGCAGCGAGTCCTCAACAGTCTTCAGGGTGACCTTGAGCTCGTCGAGCTGGGCCGCGAGCTTGGTCGGGTCGGCTTCGGCTCCGGCGCGCTCGAGCTGCAGCTCGGCCGCGGTCAACAGCTGCAAAGAGTCGTCGTGGAGGGCGCTGGCGAAGCGGCGCCGGGCTTCATCCCCGCCGGCAGCTATGTTGCCCAGCAGCTGTCGACGGGCAACCGCCGCCTGCTCCAATCGCTCGACGGTCATGAGGAGCTCCTGCTCGGCCTCTCTGTACTGCCACATGAGTCCCGTCGCCATGGCCGCAACTCGCAGCACCCACACGTCGTCGTTGCTGAACCCGCGCCGCGAGTCGTAGGCGACCAGGGCGCCTATGCGCCTGCCGCCAGCCCGCCAGGAAACTGCGATCGAATTCCGAACCCCGATCCCGCTTGCGTGCCAGAAAGCGTCAAGATCCTTAGAGGTGCCGGCGACGAGATCGAGCTC
The DNA here is from genome assembly GCA_030946685.1 of Candidatus Dormiibacterota bacterium. GTDB lineage: Bacteria > Chloroflexota > Dormibacteria > Dormibacterales > Dormibacteraceae > Palsa-872. The sequence continues at coordinate 17,110 of JALYYG010000263.1, forward strand.
GTCGCGGAAGACGACCCGCTCCGTGATGCTTTCACCACCCACGGGCAGTCGGATGCGCAGCTCATGCAGGGGCGAGTCGGAGGCGAACCCGTGCGGGTGCGGTTGCACGGCGAGGGTCCGGTCCGGGCCTAGGCGCCAGAAGGCGGCTCGGCGGGCCCTTACGAGGCGGGCTATGGTCTCGCTGAGCCGGGCAAAGAAAACCGGAAGCTCCGCACCCATTTCCGAGTACGAAGAGACGGCTCGCAACGCCATGAATGCCGCCACCTGGGCCTTTTCCAGCCGCTGGGTCGCGCGCATCCTGGGTCGTGTTCGCACCTCGCCGGCCCGCCCCTCATCATCGGGCGCCGACGCTGCCTCAGGCCGGCGGTCCGCCGGCAGCGCGACAACCTCCACTTGCCCCTCCAGAAGAGTCCTAGGAGTACATCAAATCGCCCACTGGCACCCTTCGTCGCCGTACAAGTGAGGTAGGCGCCCACCTCGCGGCCCCCAGAACAAAAAACCGCGCTTGCCAGGTGGCGTTGGTTTCCTTTTACAAGCTTTTACCCGATGGCGGCCGGCTTCCTGACCTGGCGCGCCCAGACTCTGCGTCCGCGCATGCAAGCAGTAAGTACCGCCGTGCCTACCGAAGCGCACAAGCATCTATCCCGGCTTGTCGCCCTCGTGCTGTTCGTAGCGGTCGCCGCCGGCGCCGCCTTGCTTCTGCGACCTCACGCCGAAAGCGCACATACATTCGCAGCCGCGCACCTGTCCGGCACCGCCCGGACCTCGGTAGCAGCGGCCGTTAGTGCAGTCCCCGCTCGTGCGAAGGCCGCAGGTCCTGTGGTGCGGTCGTTGCCGCCGGATATCGTAGTCCGGTCGATGCAGCAGGTTCTCATCAACCAGGACCGCGCAAGGTATGGCCTTCGCCCGCTGACCTGGAGCTCCTGTCTTGGGTCAATCGCCTACAGCAATGCAACGCGAATGGCCAACCAGGGCTACATCTCTCACGCAGATGGAACGACGCGCGATCTCGGATGTCATCTCGGCTACCGCGCCGGCGAGAACGTCGGTTGGTGGTCGGGCGCCGTCAACGACGTCCA
>JALYYG010000278.1 GCA_030946685.1 Candidatus Dormiibacterota bacterium
CGAGGTGATGGCCGCCGAGACGATCCGGCTCGGGATGGGCGGCCGCGTCACGGCCAGCCACACCACGGCGATGCACTCTTACAACGCCGCCTACGCCTACCGGCTGATCAGCAACTTGAAGCGAGCCCAGATGCACATGGTCACCAACCCGCTCGACAACTCTGTGCTCCAGGGCCGTTTCGACCAGTATCCGATCCGCCGCGGCCATACCCGCGTCAAAGAGCTCCTGGCGGCGGGCGTCAACGTTTGCATCGGCCACGACTCAGTGATGGATCCCTGGTACCCGCTCGGCTACGGCGATCCGCTCCAGGCAGCCTTCGTGCTCGCGCATTACGGACAGATGTCGGGCCACAGCGAGCTGACCACGCTGATCGATATGATCACCCTTAACCCGGCCGGCGCTCTTGGCCTCGAGGGCTACGGGCTGGAGCCAGGCTGTAGGGCCGACCTCTGCGCCTTCGCGGCGCCCACGGAGATGGACGCCATCCGGCTTGTCGCCCCGCGCAAGCTCGTGCTGCGCGCCGGCAAGGTCGTCGCGCGCACCGAACCGGCACAGACGACGGTGGTGTGGGACGGGCGCGAGGAGATCGTGGACTTCTTGAAGCCGCCGAGTTCGCCGTGATCGAGATCGTCGTCGCCGACCTTCGGTTCCTGGCTCGACTCGAGACCGAGACAGCGCCGAAGACCAGCGCCAGATTTCGCGCCATGCTGCCGCTCAAGACAAAGATCCTTCAGGCGCGATGGAGTGGAGAGGCGGCCTGGATACCCTTTGGCGAGCTCAACCTCGACCTCGGATATGAGAATCACACCAGCTACCCGGCTCCCGGCCACCTGCTGCTGTATCCGGGCGGGCTGAGCGAGACCGAGATCCTCTTTCCCTACGGTTCAACGATGTTCGCGAGCAAGGTCGGCCAGCTGGCCGGCAACCACTTCGCAACGATCTACGAGGGCAACGACCAGCTCGCCACGCTAGGGCACCGCGTCGTGTGGCAGGGCGCGCAGGACATCACGTTCGAGGAACGCGGCGGCGGCTGATCGCCGGATGGGGAATTCACCAGCCGAAGCGGCGATGGAGCGCTGCGACGTCCTTGGCGCTTTGAGCGATGAACCTGATCGTCTGACCAGGCAGTTCGCCGGCAACGCGATGCGCCTTGCCAATGACCATGTCGAGGCGTGGATGCGCGAGGCCGGCATGGTCGTGCGTCGCGATAACGTCGGCAACCTACGCGGACGATATGAAGGGGCCGCGCCAGGCAATCCCACTCTCATTCTGGGCTCGCACCTGGACACTGTTCGCGACGCGGGCAGGTACGACGGTCCGCTCGGAGTCATGGTCGCCATCGCCGCGGTGCAGCGTCTGCACGACGCCAAGAGGCAGCTGCCGTTCGCTGTCGAGGCCATCGCCTTCGCCGATGAGGAAGGGCTGCGCTTCAGCTCAACGTACCTGGGCAGCCGTGCCGTGGCCGGCACATTTGACATGGCGGATCTCGACCGCACCGATGACGGCGGCATCACGATGGCCGAGGCCATCCGCGCGTTCGGCGGCGACCCGGCGCGACTGGCTGAAGACCACTGGCGGGCGGGCACGCTGCTGAGCTACTGCGAGGTCCACATCGAGCAGGGCCCGGTCCTCGAGGCGCGCGGCGTACCGGTCGGCATCGTGTCCGCGATCGCCGGACAGGCCCGCTATGACGTCACCTTCACAGGCGAGGCGGGTCACGCCGGCACGGTGCCGATGAGTACGCGAAGAGACGCGCTTGGCGCCGCGGCCGAGTTCGTGCTCGCAGTCGAAGCCGATGCCAGATCGCACGACGGCGTGGTCGCCACGATCGGACAGGTCGGGGTGCATCCCGGCGCATCCAACGTGATCCCAGGCGAGGTGGAGCTAAGTCTTGACATCCGGCACCCCGAAGACAGCGTTCGCATCGAGCGCGCCCGGAAGATCCTCGACCGTGCGAACGAGATCGCGACCCGACGACACGTCAAGGTCGCTTACGAGCTTCTCGGCGAAAACCCCTCGGTGCCATGCTCACCACGCTTGGTTGCATCGTTAACGAAGGCCGTTGAGCAGAGAGGACTGCCGGTGGTTCATCTGGCGAGCGGCGCCGGGCACGATGCCGTAGCAATGGCGGCCCTGACCGATGTGGGGATGCTCTTCGTCCGGTGCAAGGGCGGCATCAGCCACAACCCAGCCGAGTCGGTGGAGGCAGCCGACGTCGGTGTTGCGATCGACGTGTTGAGCCGGTTCATAGAGCTGCTGGCCACAGCATGATCATCCGCGGCGGCATGGTCGTGACAGCCCGCGGAGTCGAGAAAGCCGACGTCGCGATCGGCCGCGAGAAGATCACAGCAGTCGGACCGAACCTTGCGGACGACGGCGAAGAGATCGACGCGTCAGGCCTGCATGTGTTTCCAGGAGGAATCGATTCGCACGTTCACTTCAACGAGCCTGGCCGCACCGAATGGGAGGGCATCACGCACGGGTCGGCAGCTCTCGCCGCGGGCGGATACACGAGCTTCATAGACATGCCGCTCAACAACCTCCCCGTGACGACGGACGTCGCGGCGTTCGATTTGAAGCTCGAGGCGATGAAGCGCTCGTCGACGGTCGACTTCGGGCTCTGGGCCGGGCTGGTGCCGGGCAACATCGCCCAGCTCGAGCCGTTGGTGGAGCGCGGCGTAATGGGTTTCAAAGCGTTCATGTGCCCGAGCGGCATCGACGAATTCCCTGCCAGTGACGATCACACGCTGCGGGAGGGTATGAAGCGCATCGCCGACCTGGATTCGATTCTTCTCGTTCACGCCGAGGATCCGACGCGACTTCCGGAACCAAGAGGGAGTGGCGCCGAAGACTTCATCCGCTCGCGGCCTCGGGAGGCCGAGCTCGATGCGATTGCGCACCTGATTGAGCTGTCGCGTGAGACAGGCTGCAGGGTGCACGTCGTTCACGTGAGCACCGGCGACGGTTTCCAGATGATCGAGAACGCACAACAGCGCGGCGTCCGCATCGATGGAGAGACCTGCCCTCACTACCTCCTGTATATCGAGGAAGACCTCGCTCGCCTGGGCGGGCCGGGAAAGTGCGCACCGCCATTCCGCACCTCGGCGGATCGCGATGCGCTGTGGGGACGCCTACAAGACGGCACGCTTCCGATGGTGATTTCGGATCATTCACCGAGCCCGCTCGAGCTCAAGAGGGGCGACGATTTCTTCACGATCTGGAGTGGCATCTCCGGCTGCCAAACAACCCGTCAGCTCCTGCTGGCGCAGGATCGTCTTGCCTTACCTACCATCGCAGCCGTAACCGCCCACAACGTTGCCAGTCACTTCGGTTTGGGGGACAAGGGCGATCTGCTACCTGGGTTCGATGCCGACCTGTGGTTGGTCGATTTGGGCTGGGAGGGCACCCTGAAGGCGGGCGAACTCCGCTACCGCAACCAGTTCAGCGCGCACGAGGGCCAGAGGGTCCGGGGGCGGACGGTGAAGACGCTCGTACGCGGAAGCGAGACCGCGCAAGGCCGATTCATCCGGCCAGCCTCCGGCTGGTAGCGGCCAACTCGTCCGCGATCTGATCCCCGTCTGCCGTCAGCAGCCGGCCGTCGCGCACAACGATCGCCCCATTCACTACAACGGCCTCAGCGCGCGCGGGCGGCGCCAGGGCAAGCCCCGCCAGGGCGTCATGGATCCCTGAATGCCCCAGGTCGTCCACGCGGAAGAAAGCGACATCGGCACATTTCCCGACCTCGAGCGTGCCGCAGTCTTCGCGCCCCAGGCAGGCAGCCCCGCCGGCGGTCGCCAGCCGCCAGGCGCCGCGGATGTCGAGGGCCAAGGGAGCGTCGAGCCGGCCAGCCATGGCGGCCCGCGCCCGCGCCAGGAAGAGGGCCTGGTGGACCTCCATCGCGAGGTTTGAATCCTCGTTGCTCGCCGAACCGTCGACGCCCAGGCCGACCCGTGCCCCGGCTCTCACCAGGTCCTCGACACGGCACGCCCCTGCCCCCAGACGCATGTTGCTCGATGGGCAATGGGCAATACCTGTCCTGGATTCCGCCACGCGGTCGACCTCCCCGTCGCTGAGGTGGATGCCGTGCGCGTACCAAACGTCGTCTCCCGACCAGCCAAGGTCTTCCATCAGCTCCATGGGCCGGCGTCCGAAATGCTCGACGCAGAACCGCTCCTCGTCGAGCGTCTCAGCCATATGCGTGTGGAGGCGCACTCTGTGCCGGCGAGCCAGGGCAGCCGACTCACGCATCAGCTGCGGCGTCACCGAAAAGGGCGAGCAGGGGGCCACTGCCACTCGACACATCGAGCCCGGCGCGGGATCGTGAAAGCGAGTGATCTTGTCCTCGGTGTCCGACAGGATGAAGTCCTCGTCCTCAACCACGTCGTCGGGAGGAAGTCCGCCCTTCGATTGGCCAAGCGACATCGAGCCCCGACAGGGATGGAAGCGCAAGCCCAGCTCGGAAGCTGATGCGACGAGGGTTTCGAATATGTCGCGACGGCCCGCGGGGAAGACGTAGTGGTGGTCGGTCGACAGCGTGCAGCCGGACAGGAGCAGCTTCGACATCGCCGCCCTGGCGGCAGCCCTGACCGTTTCCGCGTCGATTCGAGCCCAGATCGGATACAGCGTGCGGAGCCATTCGAATAGCGTCCCGTCGGGCGCGTAGCCGCGGGTCGCCCATTGATACATGTGGTCGTGTGCGTTCACGAGACCCGGCATGGCTACGCAGTTGGGCACGTTCAGTACCTCGTCTGCGGCGGGCGGCGTTCCCGATCCTATTTCGGCGATCCATCCCTCGCTGGCCAGGAGCCACCCGCCTTTGAGCTCTTGCCCGGCACCGGTGACCAAGAGCCCGGCTCTGACCAGGAGCGTCATCAATCGGTGTCGACGATGTCGTGGGGTCGCACGGGTATCCGCGTGAGTGGGCGACCCGTCGCCGCCCGGATGG
>JALYYG010000295.1 GCA_030946685.1 Candidatus Dormiibacterota bacterium
CCTCGAAGTCGTGTACGGCGCCGGCCTGCTGGCGCTCGGAGCGACGCTGTTGGTCGTCCCATAGAGGTGCGGAGCGCAACCCGCAGGTGAGATCGGTGCCCGAGGTGGGATTCGAACCCACATGCCCTTTCGGACAGCGGATTTTAAGTCCGATCCACGCCATGTCATCCCGTGTCGCCGCGTGGTCGCCAGTGCCGCTGACCAGGTGATTCTCGTTGCTGGTTGTCCGCCTCGTGCCGTCGAGTTCCACTCAGTGCCGAGAAGTCCGTGACCAATCTCAGATGTCTGGACACGCGGCCTTTGACCAGGTCTTGGTTGTGTAGAAAATTGATGGTGCAGATTGCCACCACCCCGACGGTCGCGTCGCGTACCATTGAGGTGTGCCCGACGCAGAGGTCCAGCGGCCGCCGTTGTTCGAAGTGGCGACAGGGCCGGGGCGGCTGATCGGGAAGCGCCTGAGGCTGTTCGAGTCCGACGGGCGCCGTGCGGTGTTCTTCGGTCCCACGGCGATCCATGTCTATGACGTCGCCGACAAAGAGGCGGAGGCGGCCTGCATCGCCACGTTGTCCCGGGCCGGGCTGGCCTCCGATGTCGACATCGCGGCGGGCTTTGGGGTGCACCGGAACACCGTGGGTCGCATCGTGCGGCGCTTCGAACAGGAGGGGATGGCCGCGGTGGTCCCGGCCCGGCGTGGCCCCAAGGGACCTTCCAAGGCGACCCCGGAGGTGATGGAGGTCATCGCCGCCCACGCCGATGTGGGGCGTCGAGACCTGCACGACCGGATCATCGAAGCAACCGGCGTGTCGTTGTCCTTGCCGTATGTGGGTCAGCTGGCCGCTCTGTACCGCGCCCGTCAGGGTGAGCTGGCGACCGATGGCTCGGGCGAAATCGTCAGCTCGGCCGAACATGCCGATGTCGCCGCCCGGACAGACGGGAGCGATCACGACCTCGATACCACCGCGCCCGACGATACAGACCATGACGCTGTCGAAGGCGACGACGTCGACGATGGTGGAGACCGTGGGGGCGGTGTCGCCTTCGATCCCCCCGTGACCCCGCCCCAGCAAGCGTCGGGGCGCTACATGGGCCTGGCCCTGTACTACCCGGCCCTGGCGGCCGTCGGGCTTCTCGAGGCGGCGCGGTCGCTGTTTCGCCTGCCCCGCTCGGAGCGTTTCGGCGTGCGTGCGGTGTTCCAGACGCTGTTCTTCATGACGTTGCTGTCCAAGACCACCGTCGAGTCGGCCAAGCATCTGCGCCGAGGCGAGTTCGGAGCGATGGTGGGCTCGGGTCGGGCCCCGACGGTCAAGACGCTGCGCCGCAAGCTGGCTGACCTCGTCGCCCAAGCCAAAGCCGCTGAGTTCGGTATCGCCCTGGCCCGGCGCTGGGTGGACGGCGGGATCGTGGCCACCGCGTACCTGTACGTGGATGGTCACATGAAGATCTACACCGGCACACGCCGACTGCAAGAAGTGTGGAACTCCCAGCGCCGTATGCCTCTGCCCGGCGTGCACACCTACTTCGTGGGCGACCAGAACGGTCGTCCGTTGCTGTTCTTGACCGACACGCTGTCGGCGAACCTGGCCAAGGCGATGCCCCGCGTCGTCCACGCCGTCAGGGAGGTGGTGGGCGACCGTGCCTTCACGGTGATCTTCGACCGAGGCGGCTACGACGGCAAGCTGTTCACCTGGCTGGTCTCCCAAGGCATCGGGTTCATCACCTACCAAAAGGGCGATCCGAAGCGGCCCGGCGACGTCTTCGTGCGCCGCGAGACCAGCTTCGAAGGACGCCGCGTACGGTTCTTCGTCGCCGAGGACGAGGTGAAGGTGGCCGGCACCGGGCCGTGGCGGCGGATCGTGGTGCGCACCAAAGACGGACACCAGACCCCGATCATCACCACCCTCGCCCCGGACATCGGCGCCGCCCGGGTGGCCTGTTTGATGTTCGCCCGCTGGCGTCAGGAGAACCTGTTCAAGTACATGGGCGAACACCACGGACTCGATCAGCTCGTCAGCTACGCGGCGGAGCCCGCCGAGCCCGACACGCTCATACCAAACCCACAGCGCAAGCGCCTCGACCGCCGGCTCGCCGAGCTACGCAAGCAAGCCGCCGGGCTGCAAGCCGTCCTCGGCAGCGCCCTTCTCGACGAACCCAAGCACCACAGTCGCAGCGCCCACGGCCTCAAGATCGCCCAGCGCGGCACGGTCGGCGAGCTCCGCAGGCTTGAAGCCGAGATCGATCGTCTGGTCGCCGTTCGCAAACCACTGCCGGCCCGCGTACCCGTCGTGGAGTCCGGCACTGACCGCGAGATCATGCGCCTCGAGCACAAGGCCATCGTCGATCGCATCAAGATCAGCGCTTACAACGCCGAGGACTGGCTCTGCGACCGCCTCATCCGCCACTACCCCAACCCCCATGACGTGCGCGACCTGCTGCGCTCCTTCGCCGAGCTCTCTGGCGAGATCCGCACCACCGACGCCGGCGTGTTCGTCACCCTCGACCCGCCCGACACCCCCATCCATCGCCGCGCACTCCGAGGGCTCGTCGAAGACCTCAGCGCGCTCGGGGCCACCTTCCCCGGGACCGACATCCCAATCACCTACCGGGTCAGAGTGCACCACTCAGAGACCGCTGCTTGACCCCCGATGTCCAGACATCTGAATTTAATAGGCGTTGGGCGACCTCGGCCCGGAACCGCTCGATCCCCCACTCGTGGATCAGGTACTTGAGCCGGGCGTGCTCACGGTCGTGGCGGTCGCCGCCGTGGTCGCGTTGCACGCGGACGATTGTGGCCAGCACCTCCAACAGCTCTTCGGGAGCCACCGTCGTGAGGGGGTCGGCCAGGCGGGGGAAGGTGTCCGGGTTGGTGTGGTTCTTGCCCATGCCCCCGCCGACCAGCAC
>JALYYG010000302.1 GCA_030946685.1 Candidatus Dormiibacterota bacterium
TGGATCTCGGCGGGCGCAAGCTCCAGGTGCTCCACACGCCAGGCCACTCGCCGGACTGCATCTGCCTCCTCGACGAGACGAACGGGCTCCTGTTCGGAGGCGACACCATCAACACCGGCCCGATTTACGCGCAGCTCGATGATTCCAATCTCGAGCAGTTCGCGCGCTCCACGGCCAGGCTCGCGGACATGGCGAATGGCTATCGCCGCGTTTTCGTCTGCCACTTCCTGCGATTCGACGAGCCCGCGGCATTGGTCCGCGAGATCGCGGCCGGCTTCGAGACCCTTCTTGCGGGTGATGCCTTCATCCGCGACAACGTCGACTGCCTCAACTATCCAGTCAAAGAAGCATGTTTCGAGCACTTCTCGATCTTCGTCCCGGCCTGAGAGCCGACCAGGATCTGACCGTCCCAGCCCGGCCGGGATAGCGAGCCCCTGCTGAGGTAGGCGGGCCCAAAACTGAGCCCCCGATGGGCTTGGCCCGATCTTGGGGGGGCACCGATCCCCTTTGGACGCATGGCCTCCGAACCATGCCGTCACACGGCGACTTTGGAAGGCGCCCCCTGTAAACCTTGAGCATGGGATTCACAGCGCCGTTTTGGGCACTCTCCTCCAGCCCGTCAATCAGGTTGCCGGCATGACCGGCGGCGTAGTCCAGATTGCCCCCACTTTCGACGAGGTCGAGCCTACAGGTGCACCCGAGCGGAGATCGACGGACCAGAGGCAGCTCCTGCTGGCAGCGATGCTGGTGGCGTCCTCGGACGACGCGATCATCGGGGAGGACCCGCAGAGCGTGATCACCACCTGGAACCCCGCCGCGCAACGCCTTTACGGTTACTCCGCCGAGGAAGTGGTCGGGCGGAACATCGCCTTTCTGCTGCCGCCAGACCGTATCAACGAGCTCGACGCGGTCGTGGGCCGCGTAGCCAAAGGCGCGGGCGCTCAGCATTACGAAACCAAGCGCGTCCACAAGGACGGCCACTTGATCGAGGTCGGCATGACTGTGTCGCCGATCCGGGATCAGTCCGGGGCCATCGTCGGCACCTCGACCATCCAGCGGGACATCACACAGCGCAAGCAGACCGATGCCGTCATTGTGGAGATGGCGGCCATCGTGGACTCCTCCAACGACGCCATCATCGGCAAGACACTCGAGGGCGTAATCACCACGTGGAACCGCGGTGCTCAAAACATTTACGGCTATACGGCAGATGAGATGATCGGGAAGAGCATCTCGCTCATCGTGCCGCCGGACCGACCAGGTGAGGTCGCCGAAATCATCGCCGGGATGATGGTCGCCGACGCTCGCACCAAGAACTTCGAGACCCAGCGCGTCTGCAAGGACGGCCGAATCATCGACGTCTCGCTGACAGTCTCTCCAATTCGCGATTCAGACGGGACCATAGTGGGGGCCTCGTCAGTGGCGCGAGACGTCACCGAGCACAACGCAATGGCGGCGGCTCTCAAGGCTTCTGAGCTTCGGAGCCTCCTCGCGGTCAGCCGCGCCAAGGACGAGATGGTTTCGCTTGTGAGCCACGAGCTGCGAACTCCTCTCGCCAGCCTGTTGGGCTTCACCGAGCTGCTCTATTCGCGTGATTTCTCGGAAGAGCAGCGAAGGCAATACCTCGAGGTCATGCTGCGTGAGGGGCGCCGCCTTACCGACCTGATCAACGATGTCCTGCACATTCAGCGCCTCGAAGCCGGCCATCAAAATCTGGACCTCGCGCCGGCCGACCTCAATGCGCTCATCCGGCGCGCGGTAACCTCCGCGGGCGAGGACATTCAAAGGCCCATCGAGGTGGACCTGCCCGAGACGCTCCCGCTGGTGATGGTTGATACGGACGCCGTCCTTCAGGTGCTGGGCAATTTCATGTCCAATGCCCGCAAGTACTCGCCCGACGGAGGTGCCATCCTCGTCACCAGTCAAGTGGTCGGCGACATGGTCGAAATCTGTGTTCAGGACCACGGCCTGGGCGTTCCACTCGCAGACCTGCCCAAGCTCTTTGCAACGTTCTACCGCGTCGACAGCGGCGATCGCCGCGTGATCAAGGGCACTGGCTTGGGGCTCTCGATCAACCGGAGGATAGTCGAGGCCCACGGCGGGCAGGTCGCAGCGTACTCGGAAGGCCCCGGCCATGGCTCCCGCTTCCAGTTCACGCTGCCCACGGTTCGAATTGGCCCCGAAGAGGCGGACGTCCTCATTGTTGAGGACGACACAGGTTTCGCGCGCCTCCTCCAGGAACAGTTCGTTGCCCGCGGCATGACAACCGTGCGTACGGCTGACGCCGAGACGGCGGAACGCCTGCTGAGGGAGGGCATGAAGCCGCGCGCGGTGGTAGCCGACCTGGTGCTGCCGGGCGTGCAGGGTGAGGAGTTCGTGACCAGGCTAGGAGCTGACGGCGCCACGGTTCCAGTCCTGGTGCTAACGGTGAAGAACCTTGCACCGGCGGAGATCTCAGCGCTCGAGAAGGCAGGAGTGACCGCCGTGCTGCCGAAGGAGGCCGGGGCGTCCCAGGCTGCCGTGAGCCTGATCACCGAGGCGCTGGTACCGAAGGCGAAGAGCATTTGACGATCGGAAGCCCGCCCGAGCAGCAGACCAAGGCGACTGTCCTCATCGCGGATGACGAGTCCAGCATGCGCCTGCTCGTGCACGCCACCATCCAGTCCAACGACTACCAGGTGGTTGAGGCTACTGATGGCATCGAAGCCTGGACGATGATCCAGGAGTACAAGCCCTCGCTGGTCCTCCTCGACATTCAGATGCCGGGGCGGAACGGACTCGAGGTGCTGAAGTTGATCAAGAGCGATCCGAGCTTGAAGGCCACCCGGGTGATCCTGCTGACGGCCAAGGCGCTCGCGTCTGACGTGGAGATAGGAATGAGAGCGGGCGCCGACCTCTACCTGACCAAGCCATTCTCGCCACTGGAGCTCCTGACCCGCGTTGACGAAGCGCTGAATCGCTGGCGAACCATGCAGCAGCCGGTGCGCAGCTCGCCCGCGAGGCTTGCCAGTACCGACCTCGTGGCATAGTCGTGCTGCCGCCCATGCGGCCGCTTTACCAGTAGCAGCCCGTCTCATGCCGGCCGCGACCCCGGGTCGGCGGCCCTCCGAATTGTTATCCTCAGCCACTTGGGAAGCGAAGCGGCCGGGTGACCGGTCGAGCCTTCGGGGTCATAGCCGGCGTGCGAGACGCAATCGCCTCGCGCCACGTATCGGCCG
>JALYYG010000042.1 GCA_030946685.1 Candidatus Dormiibacterota bacterium
GCCAGATGAAGCAGAGCGTTGGCGCCCGCAGCAGCCGCGCCGTCAGATCTTCGCCGGCGTAGAGCAGCTGCAGATTCCCAAGAGACCGGATCGTTAAGGGAGCAGACCCGCTCGCGTCCGGACTCCTAGAGAGAAGCGTTGCCTCCCATTCGCGGCGCCAGGCCATCGGCGGCAGGACATATTGCCGCCGCACGGGCGGGTGCGCTTTCGGCGCCGGCGGAAGCGATGATGTCGTGGTTGACGGCATGGCCAGGCGGCGCCGGCGACCACGCGCCTCTGCCCAGAGGCATAGCAGATAGACGGGCAAGCCTACTTGGATCAGCCTGACGCCTTCACCGAGCCCGCTCATTGCGAACCGTCGACCAAGCTCTGCCGGTGGTGCGAAGACGTAGACGCGATAGCCTTGGGCCGTCGCGCGAACACGTTCAGCCAGCGAGTTGACACCCCGCTTCGGCGCCAGCAGCACGAAAAGTACCCAGATTGCCAGCAGACTCAACGTGATCACCGTACGTCGGCTCCCCGGGGCAAGAGGTCCGGAAGAAGCCTCCGAGCTGCCTGGCGGAGTTGGCGTCCCGCCGCGCTCGAATTGGCGACGGCCCATACCATATCGCTGTCGGTGCGGTCACGAATGGCTCTGTCTTCAGGGATCTCCAGCACAAACTGAGAGGCCGGCTTGGGAAGTGATGGGTCGGCAGCTCGCCGCCGGCCGACGGTCAGAATCGTCTTCCCCTCAAGACCGAGGCCCCAGAGCCGGTCCACCCAACGCTGGAGCGTTCCAACCTCAGGGCGCGGAGCCCACATCAAGAAGATGGCATCGGCAAGCTCCGCGGACACCGTCGCAAGCCAACGATCGTCCGCGGGGATGTCCATGATGATCGCGTCGTAGTGGTCCCGAAGCACCGGGAGAAGCTGCCGAAGTTGGGAAGCGCTGGGTCTCTCACGACCCATGGCCAAGAACTCGATTCCTTCGGGATGTCGGCCCGCGAGGTCGACGACATCGTCGTCCACCGCCGTGGATTGGGCGCGAAAATACGTCTCAAGGGCCGGGCTGTCGAGCGGCACTCCGCTCGGGACCTCGTCACTCCTTAACAGGCAGAGAGGCCGGAGGCGCCGATCAGGCTCCTTGGCTATCCGTCCTTGCGTTGCCAACAAGAACGCCAGCCCGCAGGTCAGGGTGGTGGCACCGGACTTCGGTGTGACGCCAAGCACGACGATGAACGGGCCATTACGGTGAATCGCGGGGACGCGGGGCGCGGCCAGCAGCGGTTCCTCCACGGATATAGAAGGGGAAGGCGCCGTTACCGAGATATGAATGGCGACTATGGCTGCCGCGACCACGAGCAAAATTCCCGCTGCCAAGCCGAGGGGAAGACTGCCCTCTGCCACTGCGCGGACCAGAGGCTGGCCGTTCAAGCCGAGCCGCCAGAGCACGATGGACAATAGGACGGCGACCGCCACGGTCGAAGTCGAAACCGCGAGACTTCCGCGGTAGGGTTGCAGGGCGCTCTTACGGTCCATAGCTAAGACGTGCCGATTTCTTTGTTCTGAGACTTGCTCCGCCTAACACGAACAGCCGCACCGTGAGGTTTGCCGTCACGGTGACCGTCGTCCCCTGGACCTCGATCTGCCAGGAGGTCAGTCCCGGCAAGCGGCTGACCGCAAGTGCTCGGTCTGTCACCTGGCGCGCCAGGGCCGGGTCGAGCTCGACCGACCGGCCGTGGCTGGAGCGGTACAGGTCGGCGTTCAGCATGGAGGCGCCGTCTTCGGCTGCGGCCTGAACGGTCTCATTCAGCTGGGCGTAGCCAGCCTCGACGAGGCCAGTGTCGATGACGAAGACGCTGAGCGGGATGAACAGGAACGACAAGAGCAGCGCCGCCAAAACCAGGATCTGTCCCTGCTCGCCTCTTCCGCGGGTCCTTTTCATGGTGCTCTGCTCCGATAGGGCTCGACGAGGGCTGACGCTTCCCATGCGAGGTGGAACCGTTGACCGAGGAGCTGCCTGACGATGGGAAAGGGAGCCAGGCTGACGAAGGCTTCGGCACGCGCTGTCAAAGTGCCTCCCCGTTCAAAGGTCCCGACGTCGATTTGCACGGTGAACGACTCCAGCTGACTGTGCCCGATCGCCTCGCGGGCGGCGTTCTGACCAACCGCAAAGGCATCGGGGGCGCTGGGAGCTCG
>JALYYG010000067.1 GCA_030946685.1 Candidatus Dormiibacterota bacterium
CAGTATCGTCGTCTGAGTCGTCGAGCACCTGGACCTCGAACCGGTCGCGTGGCCAGTCCAGGGCGCAAACGGCGTCAAGGACCCGTTCGGCGACGTAGCGCTCGTTGTAGATCGGCACCTGGACGCAAACCCTTTGCTCGTTTCCAGCGGCGACCGGCTGATGCCGGCGCGGACGGAGACGCGTCGCTCGCCACGTGAGGTAGAGGAGGTTCACACCAAAGCCAAACAGGGCAAGGCTGGTGAAGGCGATGATCCCGACCGTCATCCATGTGAGCACGATCAGTCGGGCCTGTCGAACAACGTGTAGGGCCGCATGGTCGCGCGTACGTACGCGACGCGTGCGAGCGCGTCGGGGTGGTGCCGGCGCGTCCACTGCATGTATCGCCATGCCGCCTCACCAATGCGGCGCGCTGCGCCGTCGAGCGCGGCCGGAAAGAGGTGCGCCGGCAGGCGCCAAGCCGGCGGGTCGATCTGCAGGGGCGCGGGCTTGCACGCCAGCTGTGGGAAGTGGTCGAGGAGGGTGGGGTTGCAGTCCACGACCTCGCTGAGAATTTCCGGGCCGAACATGGGCTCGGCGGCAAGCAGCTCGTAGGCCATGTCCTCGTCCTGTCGCTGGAGCGGATGGCATTGCGACCACTCGAGGATCAGGTTCGCGGTCATCAGACGCGGCGCTATCGGCCGCCGCGTGAGATCGTCGACGGGCTTGGCGCGGTGCGCGAGCGCATGCAGCAGGCCAAGTGCGTTGACGGCAAGGTAGGCGAGGTGCCTGTGCCCGTCGTCCACGATCAGGTTCAGGTCCACGTCGTCGGAAGCGCGGAACCCTCCGCTGGCCAGAGAGCCGGCTACGGAGACGCTTCGTATGAACGGGGCTGCCGCGACGAGCGTCCGCACGAATCGGGCGGTCATCGGCAGGTAGGGTGCCGACTCAGAATCGTGCGCGATCGCTCGCGCCTGGATGTCGCCCGCTTGTGCCACGGCTGAACGCTCAATAACCAGGCCCTGGGCCAGCGTCAGCTCGGGCGAGGCAGCCACGGCCCACCGGACCTCGGATTCGGAGAGCGCCCCACCAAGGCAGAGAGCCCCGAGGCGGGCCGGCGTCAGTGCATAGCCGCGTCGTTGAAGCAGCCCCACCGTCTGCCGGACCCGATCCGAGGTGCTTGCGGACTGATCGGGAGAGTAGTCGACAACCACCGCAGCGCCTCCAAGAGTACTTACGCGGTCAAGGGGGATACGGGCCAGGGTTACGTCGGCCGCTGCTTTCCGGCATCATCGGTGGTGGCGCCGGCAGGCCGTTCCACTCCGAGGAGCTGACATGACCGCGGACGGACACTTCAAGGTCCCAACTCCAGTCAACGAGCCAATACGCGCCTATGCCCCAGGCGATCCCCATCGCAAGAGTCTCAAGGCCAGGCTGGCCGAGCTTACCGACGCGCGAACTGATGTCCCGATGCAGATTGGCGGCGAAAAGCGCTGGGGCGCGTCGCGAGCCGACATCCGCTCGCCCCATCAGAGAGAGCTGTCCATCGCTCAGGTTGCGGTCGGGGCCCGCAAGGACTTCAATGACGCCATCGAGGCCGCGCTCGACGCGCGGCGAACGTGGGCGGCGACGTCCTATCAGGAGAGGGCGGCGGTGCTGCTTCGCGCGGCTTCCCTGTTGGCGGGACCGTGGCGCGACACCATCAACGCCGCGACGATGCTCGGCCAATCGAAGACCGTGCACCAAGCAGAGATCGATGCTGCATGCGAGACGATCGATTTCTGGCGCTACAACGCGTACTTCGCTGATCAGCTGTACACGCAGCAGCCGGCCAACGACGGCACCGCGTGGAACCGGCTGGAGTACCGCCCGCTCGAGGGCTTCGTCTTCGCGGTGAGCCCATTCAACTTCACCTCGATCGCCGGCAACCTGCCGATGGCCGCCGCCCTCATGGGCAACACAGTCGTCTTCAAGCCTGCGACGCAGACTCTGCTCGTCTGCCACTTCCTTATGGAGCTGCTCAATGAGGCCGGCCTCCCGCCTGGCGTGGTCAACATGGTCAGCGGCAGCGCGGCCGAGATCTCCGAGCAGGTCCTCGCCCACAAGAGTCTTGCCGGCATCCACTTCACTGGATCGACCGAGGTCTTCCAGGGCATGTGGCGGGAGGTGGGGCAGAACATCGATCGCTACCGCACCTATCCGCGGCTGGTTGGAGAGACGGGCGGCAAGGATTTCATCATGGCGCACCCATCAGCCGATCCCGAGGCTCTGCGCACGGCACTGATCCGCGGCGCGTTCGAGTACCAGGGTCAGAAATGCTCCGCCGCATCCCGCGCGTACATCCCGCAGTCGATCTGGAAGAGCCTTCGGTCAGAGCTTGCGGAGCAGGTGGATGCGATTCCCCAAGGAGACGTCGCCGACTTCCGCAATTTCATGGGCGCAGTGATCGACGGCAAGGCATGGGCAAAGCACATGAAGGCGATCGACTTCGCGAAAAGAGCGGAGGACACCAAGGTCATCGCCGGAGGCAAGGGCGATGACAAGGTGGGGTGGTTCGTGCGTCCGACCGTGGTCGAGACGAAGAATCCCGACTTCAAGCTGTTGCGCGAGGAGCTCTTCGGTCCGATCCTCACGATCTATCCATACGCGGACACGAAGTTCGAGCAGACCCTGGAGCTGTGCGACAGAACCAGCCCGTACGGGCTCACCGGCGCGATCTTCGCCCGCGACCGGCAGGCGATTCGTACGGCCTCCGAGACGCTGGTCAACGCGGCCGGCAACTTCTACATCAACGACAAGCCGACCGGCGCGGTTGTCGGCCTGCAGCCGTTCGGTGGCGCACGCGCCTCCGGCACCAATGACAAGGCAGGCTCGTTTTTGAACCTGATCCGCTGGGTGAGCCCGCGCACCATCAAGGAGACCCACGTGCCGCCGACTGATCACCGCTATCCCTACATGGACGCCGAGTGAGTCGGGTCCCGATCGACATCCGTCTGTAGCGCACGCGAGATTGCCGTGACGGTTCACTACCAGGTTGACGGTGCGGTGGTGACGGTCACGGTCGACCGGCCACGCGTCCGGAACGCCGTGGATACTGACACGGCGAGCGCGCTGGTCCGTTGCTTTCAGCGATTTGCGGCCGATGAGACGCTGGCGGTCGCCATCCTCACAGGCGCAGGCGGCAACTTCTGCGCCGGCTTCGACCTGAAATCGATCGCTTCAGGCTCGCCGAACATGTTCAGCGAGGATGGTCACGGTCCGATGGGGCCGACCCGGCTCGCCCTCGACAAACCGGTAATCGCGGCTATCGAGGGTTACGCGGTCGCGGGTGGGCTCGAGCTGGCGCTCTGGTGCGACCTCAGGGTTGCCGCCGCTGACGCTACCCTCGGGGTGTTCAACCGCCGTTTCGGAGTGCCGCTCATCGACCTCGGCACGGTCCGCCTGCCGCGGATCGTCGGTCATGGAAGGGCGATGGACATGATCCTTACCGGGCGTCCGGTACTTGCAGGGGAGGCGCTTCTGATCGGTCTGGTGGATAGGCTGGTTGAACGGGGAACCGCTCTGAACGAAGCGCGGGCGCTGGCGCGACGCCTCGCCGCGCTCCCTCAGGGCGCGCTCCGAGCCGATCGGCGAAGTGTGATCGGCCAGTGGTCGCTCAGCGTCGAAGAGGCGATGCGGGCTGAATACCAGGGTGGCATCGAGGTGATCGCGTCAGGCGAAGCTGTGGACGGCGCGCGACGTTTTGCGGAAGGCGCCGGGCGCCACGGAAATTGAATACTGAAGGGATGGCCGAGACGGTGATCCAGGCCCATGGTCTGGTCAAGAGATACGGCGAGCTCGAGGCGGTGCGTGGGATAGACCTCGAGGTGAGCAGTGGGGAGATCTTCGGCTTCCTCGGGCCCAACGGCGCCGGCAAGTCCACCACCATCTCGATCCTTTGCACGCTCCTGACGCCGACCGCCGGAACCGCCCGGGTGGCCGGGATCGATGTCATGCAGGACCCCGCCGGTGTGCGCCAGAGAATCGGCCTGGTCTTCCAGGACCCTTCGCTCGACGACCAGCTGACCGGCCGCGAGAACCTCGAGTTCCACGCCTTCATCTACAGCGTGCCCGGCTTGGTCCGCCGCCAGCGCATCGATGAGATGCTTGAGCTCCTGCAGCTGTCCGATCGCGCCGGCTCGCAGGTACGGACATATTCGGGAGGCATGAAGCGCCGGCTCGAGATCGCGCGCGGAATGCTCCACGAGCCACAGATCCTGTTCCTCGACGAGCCGACGCTCGGGCTGGATCCGCAGACAAGACAAACCATCTGGAATCATCTGAACGAGCTACGCAGCCGCAAGGGGATCACGATCTTCATGACGACCCACTACATGGACGAGGCGGAATATTGCGACCGAATCGCGATCATCGACCGAGGCAGGATCGTCGCGCTCGGGACGCCGGACCAGCTGAAAGCGATGGTCGGGGGCGATGTCGTCACGATGACGTCGAGCCAGCCGGAGGCCGCCGCGCGCGAGATAACGGAGCTGTTGGGAGTCACCCCCGCGCGCGAAAACGGCACGCTACGCATGGAGGTGGCGGACGGCAAGGCATTCGTTCCGCGACTCGTTCGCGAGCTGATCGCGCCAGTGGACACGGTGTCCCTTCGACGGCCTAGCCTTGACGACGTGTTCGTGAAGCTCACCGGCCACGCCATCCGCGACGAGGAGGCCGGCACGAAGGACCAGATGAGGATGATGGGCAGAGCGTGGATGGGGCGCCGCCGGTGAGCACCGAGGTCGCGGTCCAGCCGCCCCGGGCGTCAGCCGGCATTCAGCATTCCCCGGCGGACACGCGGATGGCGAGCCTTCGGGCGATCTACATCATCTGGTACCGGGACATCCTCCGGTACTGGCGAGACCGGTGGCGGCTCGGAGCTTCGCTCGCGCAACCTCTGCTCTTTCTCATCGTGTTCGGGTCGGGCTTGAGCTCATCGCTGAAGGGCAGCGCCAGCTTCGGCGCGGCGGGCGGCCTTTCCTACATCCAGTTCATGTACCCCGGCATCATCGGGATGGCAATCCTGTTCACGGCCATCTTCGGTGCGATGTCGATCGTCTGGGACCGCGAGTTCGGCTTTCTCAAAGAGGTGCTGGTAGCGCCCATCGACCGCTCGTCGGTGGCGATCGGCAAAGCCCTCGGCGGCACCACGCAGGCGATGATCCAGGGCCTCATCCTCCTGGTCCTCGCGCCATTCGTGGGCGTGAAGTTGAGCGTCCTCACCGTGCTCACGATGATCCCGCTGGCCGCGGTGCTCGCCTTTGGTCTTTCCTCTTTCGGCGTGGCCCTCGCCTCGACGATGAAGTCGATGCAGGGCTTCCAGGTCGTGATGAACTTCCTGATGATGCCGATGTTCTTCCTTTCGGGAGCCCTCTTCCCGCTCAGCGGGTTGCCAGGTTGGATGACGTTGCTCACCCGGATCGACCCGGCGTCCTACGGCATCGATCCGCTCCGGCGGGTCGTGCTCTCAGAGTCAGGTCTGCCCAGCGCGGTGATCGACCGGCTTGGGCTCACGATCAACGGCCAGGTTCTGCCTATCCCCCTCGAGGTGGGCATCATGCTGGCCTTCGGCATCGTGATGCTCGCCGTTGCTGTGGTCAGCTTCAAGCGGCGGGACTAGGCTCAACAGAGCCAGCGCGCCGACCTCTCCAATCAGGATCGGGCCTGCGCCCCAGATCGGGAAACCTTCCGCGGCGATCGCCAGGGCGAGCGCATAAGCCCATCCCCACCGGCGCAATGGCCAACGGAGGTACAGCCAACCCGCCAGGCCGAGCATCACGAGGTCGTCGTAGTGGACGTAAGGGGCTGCGGCCAGGCCGCCAACCAGAGCCAGCGCCATGGGCAGCTCAGGTCCCCGCCTCCGCAGGCGGTACGCAAGCACCAAAGTCCACAGCGCAATCAGCGCCTGGACCGCGCGCGTGACTGGAAGGTTGCCGATCAATGAGGCAAGGGTCTGGGATTGGTTCACCGGCACGCCGCTGGCAAAGTTGAGCCGCTGCACATATGTCGCGACGCCGTCCGGGCCCAGCGCGGCCATCGAGAATATGGCCAGGACCGCGACCACGACGGTGGCCGCGGAGAAGGCTTTCCAGCGCCCCGTCACGAGTAGCGCGGCGGGGACCAGGAAAGCAAGCTGAGGCTTCAAGACCAGTACGCCCAGGCATGCGCCGGCGGCGAGTGGGCGCTCGCGCTTGAGGAGCGCATAGCTGCCGGCGACTCCCGCAGCGACCAGAAGGCCAGGCTGACCGAGCTGGAGACCGTAAACGAGCGGCAGCCAGCCGACCGCCGCCACCAGGTAAAGGACGCTGACCCGCCCGCTTCCTGGCGACGCCAGGCGCCAGGTGAGCGCCAGCGCAAGGAGAAGAATCGCGCTCCAGAGCGCGTAGGCGACTCGATACGGCAGCAGGCTGAGCGGCACGACCAGCCACGCCAGAGGCGGGGGGCTGATGTAGCGCGCAAGCTCCGCGATGGTGATCCGAGAGCCGATCGCGTCCAGCTGTTCCTGCTGCAGCTTGAGGTCGTAGAGCCCGGACCAGCCATGGGTGAGGCCGAGCCGCGCGGCGGCGTAATAAAAGGTGAAGTCGTTGTGGAAGTTGTCGGCGGCGTAGTTCTGGGCCCAGATGACCAGGTCGTAGGCGGCGAGGACCACGATCGCGGCGCCGGCGCCTGCGATCACGAGGTTGCGGCGTCGCGCAGATCCGCCCATTCGCGCCGAATCGTAGTTCGCGTACGGTTACCTGTCGTGGCCGTGACCGGTTTCGAGCCTCGCACCATGGAGCTGACCGATGGGACGAAGGTTCACGTGCGCCCGATCGTTCCGGATGACGAGCCGCTCCTCCACGAGGCCGTTGCCGCGATGTCCGAGCGCACTGTCTACTTCAGGTTCTTCTCACCGCTCAAGCGAATGCCCGACGCGCTCGCGCACCGGCTCGCTGTCGTCGACTACAACGACAGGTTCGCGCTGGTGGCGACGACCCACAAGCCCGGGGGCGATCAATATGGCTCATCCGGCTCGCGCCTTTTGCGCACCAGAGAGAGGATCATCGGCGTGGCGCGGTACGACCGTGTTCCCAAAACGGAGGTGGCGGAGACCGCGGTCGCTGTCGTGGACGAGTTCCAGCGCCGAGGCCTGGGCAGCGCGCTGATGAGCATTCTCGGCAAGGTGGCCCGCGATCATGGCATCAAGACGTTCACTCTCATCGTCCTGCCCGAAAACCAGCAGATGCTCGGACTGCTCAGGAAGATGGGCTGGATCCACCGCGCCAAGCTCTCGGGCGGCGTTTACGACATCAGCTTCGAGCTGCCGCCGTCGGAATGAAGCGACCGGAGATTTCCGCCGTGCCGCTGGGTGACATCGACACCGACGAGTTCCGCGCCGCTGCGCGCCGGGCGGTGGATTGGATCGGCCAATACCTGGACACAATCGGCGAACGGCCCGTCCTCTCGAAGGTCGCCCCCGGTGAAATTCGCCGCAGTCTGCCGGCAGTTCCACCTGAAGAGGGAGAACGTCTGGAGGTCATCTTCGAAGATTTCAAGCGTCTCGTCCTGCCCGGGATCACGCACTGGAACCATCCGCGCTTCTTCGCCTACTTCGGCATTACGGGATCCGCGCCGGGCATACTCGCGGAGCTGCTGTGTGCGGCGCTCAACGTCAACGGAATGCTGTGGCGCACATCCCCGGCGGCGACGGAGGTCGAGGAGGTGGCGTGCGATTGGCTTCGGCAGTCGATCGGACTACCGCCGGAGTTCGTCGGTGTGATCAATGACACGGCCTCATCCAGCACGTTGTATGCGCTCGCGGCCGCCCGCGAGGCCATCCCCGACATCGACGTGCGCCGCCAAGGCTTGGCCGGCGTGCGCCTGCGGATGTATACGTCGGAGGAATCGCACTCCTCGGTGGAAAAGGCTGGCATGGTGCTCGGCATCGGGCAGCACAACGTGGTCAAGATCCGCACGGACTCGGACTTCCGCATGGACGTTGACGCGTTGAGTGACGCTATCAGAGACGATCACGCTGCCGGGTTCGTGCCCTTTGCCGTGGTCGCCACCGTCGGCACGACGTCGGTGACCGCCGTCGACCCGGTCGCCGGCATCGCGGATGTGTGCGAGCGGGAGAAACTCTGGCTCCACGTCGATGCCGCGTACGGAGGCGCGGCAGCCGTCCTGGAAAGCCACCGCTGGATCATGGCCGGCTGCGAGCGCGCGCATTCTTTCCTTGTCAATCCCCACAAGTGGCTCTTCACGCCAATTGACTGCAGCGTCCTTTACTGCCGGCGCGAGGACCTCCTCAAGCGTGCGTTCAGCCTGACGCCTGCATACCTGACGACGGGCGAAGGAGAGAGCGTGCGCAACCTCATGGACTATGGAGCGTCGCTCGGACGCAGGTTCCGAGGACTGAAGCTGTGGTTCGTTCTGCGCGCCTTCGGCATCGAAGGCGCTCGCAAGCGGATCGCTGCACACATCGACATGGCCCAGCAGCTGCGGGGTTGGATCGAGGCGGATGAAGACTTCGAGCTCCTCGCCCCTACTCCATTTTCGACTGTGGTGTTCCGCCACTGCTCGGACGACGGCACAAACGAGCGGATCCACGACTCGGTCAACGGATCAGGTGAGGCTTTCATCTCGCACACAGACGTGCGGGGTCGCTACGCCCTGCGAATCGCCATCGGCAACCTTCGGACCACGCTGGAAGACGTTCGGTCAACCTGGGATCTGATCAAGAAGAGTTCGTCAATCAGCAGCTAGGCAACGGACCAGCGAAACTCCTGGCACAAGTAGTCGAAGTCTTGTCCTTCGGGCATGCCGTTTGGATACGTCTTCGGAGCCGCCGGGTCGAGCGCGAAGATGACTACCGAGACGCCTCCCCGCGTGGCGGCGATTACGGCGAAACGGACCTTGGTTGCCGTCGCGCCCGATCCGACCAAATTCGCTGAGTACACCGCGCCCAGGCCATCCTGGTCGCCGATGTGAGCGCCTTTGAGGTCGGAGACGCGGCTCACGCTCTGCCATGTGGATGTCGGCAGAGCGGAGACCGTACCGTCGATCAGCTGATTGAGTGAGAGTTGCGACCTCGAACCGACCACGTCGAGGCGGCCGAGCCTCGTGCCGAGCGATACGCCGTTGGCGTCTTGACCCCGCGCCTTCCAGTCCGAGCTGTAGTCGACCTCGAAGTTGAAAGAAGCGCTCCTGTAAGTGTTGGGCTCCGACAATGGGGTCACGATCTTCGGGCTGCAGTTGGCGGTGCAGGTCGAATGCGGCGTCCCCCCGATGGCTCTCACGACCGCCAACGCGCTCACCGAGACAGTCGCGACGGCCAGGATGAGAAGCAGGCCGCCAATCACCATCGGCTGTGACACCTTGACCCTGCCCGGCCTGGGGAATGTGTCCGGCTGCGCAAGTCGATAGCCGTAAGCGGCAGGAGGCGCTGCAGGCGGTGCGGCCACGGCTCCCGCGAGCTGGGGCGTGGCGACGGCGGCCGCGTACTGGGGCCCGCCGGCGGCCGCGAACTGGGGCATGCCGCAGCGGCCGCAGAAGACGGCGGAGGGATGGAGTTGGGCGCCGCAGCGCCCGCAGAAGCGCGGTTGGACAGCCATCAGGCGCTCCTACCCACGGGCCGCGAGTGTTTCGAAGACGCTGAGCGGTTTACGCCGCAGGCCGGGCAGAAGAGCATCGTCGGCACCACCCTGTGGCACTCGGGGCACGGTGCATCCCGCCCGATCTCGTGCACGGCTCCCTCGGCCAGGAGTGCTCGATGGAGAACCAGTCGCAGACAGAGGAGGAGCCCAATCGTTGCCAGCGAACGGATCACCACCTGCGTGATGAGGTCGGGAATGACAAAGCTCAGCATGGCGATAAGGATCTGGGCGCCAAGCGCGACCATGAGCGTCGCCAGGATGCTCGCGTACCAGGTGCCGCGTGAACGCCGGAGGTCGTAGCGATGCAGCCAGATCGCCGCTGTGATGAGCCCGGTCGTGCTGGCGTTGATCAGCGCGATGAGGATGCCGGCCTGAAGCAATCGGAGCGCCCAATCGAGCGCCGGTCCGCTCCCGACCAGCGGCCCCGAGATCAGGGGCCAGAACGTGGCGAGCGAGCTCGCGAGCGTGAACCCGAGAGCTGAGGCGGCGCCAAATGTGAGCCCGTCGAGCGGTTCGCGGAACCGGCCTCTGAACGAGTAAAGGAATAGAGGTCCTGCAAGCATCAGCGCCTGGGCCACGATCGGAATTGCAACGCCCGCAAGCAGGTATGCGCTGCTGCTGTCGCCGGTGAGGTTGAGCTGGGCGAGGGCGTCACCCGAATATGCGGTGAAGACGTAACCGAAGACCGCGCCGGCAACCATCGTCACCCCAATAACCAGCCATGGCTCGCTCTCGTACACCTCGACCTCGTACAGGTAAAGCAGGTAGAGCCCGGGCAGCAGGAAGGTGGCGACTGCAGTCGCCGGCGCGAAGAGCTGCAGGACCGCGAGCAGGACGACCGCCGCGCCTCCGCCAAGCAGCGCCCAGCGGAAGGCGCCGCCTCGCCTGTGGGCCAGGTGAGGAAACAGCGTGGTGACGATGGACAGATGAGCGACCGATTCCGAAGGCACCGCCGCGAAAGCGTGCCGGCGCGTCGTGCTGGCAGTGGTGAGATGGGCACCACAGTGGCCGCAGAAGTCGCCCTCGGGCACCGTCATTCCGCAGTGCGGGCAGAGAACTAGCGGGGGCCGGTCGAGCGCGCGGTCATCGTTGCCTTCTCGCGATGCTGCCGCCCCGCGTCCGCTCGAGCGCTCGCTCACGCGCCCCCTCCCTTGACGTAGAGGATCCAGGCCTGGTCCAGGGCCGCGGCGTCCATGCTTCCCCAACCGGTGGCGAAGTCCCAGCCAGGGCCGGCGTCATAGGCCAGGTTGTTGCCGGCCGTGACGTCGTGGAAGGGCGGCGCGGGAAGCTTCGATGAATTCTGGCCCATCCAGTAAAGAGCCGGGTTCGCGAAGCCGGCCACTCGCAAGCCTTGCTTCTTGAGGTCCTGGTTGATCAGAGCCACCGTGGCCGCCCAGAGTGGAGTTGCTGCCGACGTGCCACCGGCCTGCCCCTCCCGTCCTCCGAAAACGATGTGGAAGCCGGTATTCGGGTCGGCGTCCGCAGACACGTCGGGTACCTGCCGCTGGCCGCGGCCGGCCGCCTGCGCGATGCCCTTCTGGTAGGCAGGCAGGGGGTAGTAGTGGCTCGGGCCGCCGCCGGTTCCGCTCTGGTCGATCGGAGCGCCCCAGGCGGCCTCTTTGAAGTACTTGCCCTGGACCGACTCGAAGACGCTCGTGCCTCCGACTGCGGTCACGGTTGGCAGCGTCGAGGGGAAGCTGCCGGCGGGTTCGGTGTCCTGGCCGCAGGTGTAGGCCCCGTTGTCGCCGGTCGCGACGAAGTGGGACATTCCTTGGGCCACCGCGCGGTCCTCACTGCTGGCGTAGATGTCCCGATGTCCGCTCGGTACGTCGACCTCGCAAGCGCCCAGGCTCTCGGAGATTATCGAGCCCAGGTGATCGGTGACCATCTGGTCGAATGCGCGGTCGCCGTGCGAGAAGTCCGGTGCTGAAAGGTAGACCACCAACTTCGCCTTGGGGGCGACCTCGTGGATGATCTCGAGGTCGAGCACCGTCTCGCCTTGCGGTTTCTGCGGCTTGCCCCAATTGGCGTCGCGCTTGATCGTCACCAGTGGATCGAATGGCGGCAGCCCGTACTTGGTGGCGAACGCATTCAGATCCTTGAGATTCGGAAGATCATCGATCTCGGGTAGAACGATGGTCTGCCCGGATCCGTCGAGGCCGCGGTCGCGGAGCGACTTGATGTTGTAGAAGGCGAGGACATCGGTCGGCGTCAAGCCGCCGGGGCGCACTGCGAAAGTGCGGGTTTGTCTGTAGCTGTCGAGCCCGCTGACCGTATTGACAATCACCGCCAGCTGGGCCGGTATCAGTGGCCTGTCGAGCGATGCGTAGAAAGTGGTGCCATCGGCGAGGCGATAGTTCTCGATGTCGATGCCCAGTAGCAGGTCCACCGCCGGCGCCGGGCCGTCGGCTGCGATCACGCCCGAGCCGGCTCGCCATGTGGCTCGAAAGCCGCGCGCGGTGAGCGTGGCCGCCGCGCTTTGCGCCAACGCCGGATCAGGGCCGAATTCCGCCGCGTATTCGGCGGGGCTCACCGTCTGCCCTGCTGCGAGGAGCGAAGCCAGGAGGTCAGGTTGGCGGCCTTTGAGGCCGAGGTTCAGGTAAACCTCGGTCGCCGTCCCCGCCGGCCCGAGGTGCACGGCATGGCGGATTGCTGCCGAGAGCGGGGCGGGCGGGGGGGTGATTTCCCTGGCTGCGGGTCGCGAATGGCCGGCTTGGGATGGCCCGCACGCCAGTGCGGCCATGCTCCAGACGACGACGATTGCCAGCACTGATCCTCTCCTCACGGGAAAGTAGCTTCCCAGACCTCGGTCTCAAAAGCCAACTCGAAGCCGAGCTTGCTGTAGGCGTCAAACGCGCGTGTGGGGTTCAAGCCATCGACGTAGAGGGACGCGTGGCGAGCGCCCGCTCGGCGGAGCCGACGCAAAGCCTCGGCGACCAGCCACGTCGCCAACCCTCGGCGACGGTGGTCTGGCAGAGTGCCGACGGAGCTGATGATCCCGACGGGCTGAGGCCGGAGATCAGCGCCGTACGTCTCGATCCGGCAAACGGTCAATGCGGCGGGCGATCCTCCAGGCGTCACGGCCATGAGACTCGGGGCCGCCAGATCGCCGATCAGCTCATCTTCGGTTCGGGGGGAGAAGCGCCAGTGGTCGACGAACGCCAGGTTATGCACCTCCGCCCAGGCGCCTGCAGGTACGACACCTCGGTCCTGGAGCTGGTATTCAGCAACCGGCGACGGCTCTGGTAGTGCGGTCGATAGACTCCGGTCCATACGCCACCACGGCCTGGCGATCTTCATACCCAACCCCTGTAGCCCATCGCAGTGACCGCGCCCGCGCCAAACCTGGGCGGCCACCGCGCCCGCGGCCCGTGACAGGCCTAGCCCCCAACGCGTGAGATCGTGCAGCAGCATCGGTCGGCCGGGCGCGACCGACGCCTCGACTGCGGCGATGGTTCCAAGCGGCGTGGCTCGATTCGACACCAACACCGCACCGCCGAGCCCACCGGTCGCGCTCTCCACGACCCTGGATCTCGCTTCCCAGTCGAATCCGGCTATCACTCTGCGAAGGTGGACGTCGCCGGGAACGCAATCCCGCCTTCCGGCGCGCACGTCGTCACGCCAGAGCTCGAGCACTGCCGGCAGGTCATCAGGCCGGCCGGGCCTCAAGCGGTGGCTCGCGCCACGACCTCGTGAACCTCGGGAAGGGCGCGACGGATCTGCGCTTCGAGCTCGGACTCCACCTGGTGTGCGTGCTCGAGACTGACTTCTCCGTCCAGCTCCGCGACCACGTGGGCATAGATGCGGTGGTGTCGATCGCTCAGCTCTACGTCGACACACCGCCGCACCTCCGGGTGGGCTTCGACCACCTCGCGCATCCGGGCCGCCAGCTGGGCGCGGCGGCTGGTCACGTCTTCACCACTCACGACGTGCGGCTCCATCGGCTCGAGATGGATGTCGACGCGGGTGGCGTCCGGAAGCTCGGCCCGGAGCGTCCTCTCGAGGTCGGCGCTGGCGCGCGCCGCCTTGGCGAGCGTAATGTCGCCAGGCAGCTTGGCGTGCATTGTCAGGTGCAGGGATCCGTTGCTCTCTCGCTCAACAGTCACGTTGTGGAGGTCCCGAACGCCTCCGTTGCGGGCGGCGGCGGCGTGGACGCGCTCAACAAGGTCGCTCGGCCGCGTCTGGCCCTCCACCACCACCGTGAGCTCAAGCGACGGGAGTGTTGCCTTGGCCACTTGCTTTACCTCGTCGACGAGGGCTCCGGCAGCCTCGAGCGAGAGCATCCTTGCGGTCGCGATGCTTGCATCACCGAGCAGGGTGGGCCCAGACCGGCGCACGCGCACCGAGCGCACCTCCCGCACGCCGCCCACCCCCTGGATCGCGGCGCGCAGCTGCTTCTCGGCGCCGGCGGGTGCGCGGTCCATCAGAATGTCTCCTGAGCGCCAGGCAATCTTGGCTGCAGCGCGGGCGATTATCGCGGCCACGAGCAGCGCGGCAATGGAGTCAGCCCAGGCGAAACCCATGCGCACGCCGACCAGTCCGGCCAGGACGCCGATGGTGGCCAGAACGTCCGCCAGCCGGTTGGTGGCGTCCGCTTGCAGCGCCTCGCTGTCCGCCACGCGACCCACTCCGCGCAGGATCCCTGCGCGTCCCGCCTCGATGATCAGGGTCGCGATCAACAGTGCGAATGCGTAGCCCGCCGGGTTGACCACGCCTCCACCTATGGCCAGGCGACGTAGCGCTTCAAAGGCGATGCCCGCCGCCGTGATCAAGAGAAGCACGCCCTCGGCGAATGCGGCCACGTTCTCGGCTCGGCCGTGGCCGTAGGGATGCTCGCTGTCGGCCGGCTTGCGTGCAGTGGCCACCGCGGCGAGGGCGAACACGCTCGCGATCACGTCCAGGATGGAGTGGACGGCCTCGCTCAGGATGCCCAGGCTTCCCGTGAGTAGGCCCACCACAACTTTGCCCACCACGAGCGCGACGCCGATGAAGACGGAGACCAGTGCAACAAGCTGCGGCCTGCGTCCAAGGGCTTTCATTCAGCGAACTCTACGGCGGATGTTTAAGCCGTCCGGCAGCGGACCTACTTAATCATTGCGGCTGTGGCGACCAGCTGACTCTCGGTACCCAGCGCGATAACCAGGTCGCCCTCTTCGAGAAGCAGCTCACCCCCTGGATTGGCGTGCAGAGTGCCGTCCCTTCGGCGCAGCGCGAGGACCTTCGCCCCCGACGGGTCGAAGAGGCCGGCCTCGTCGAGAGACTTGCCCAACGCCGTCATGCTCTGGCCGACGAGTATTTCCTCGACTCCGATCTCCGCTCCTCCATGGTGGAGCGTGTCCAGCACGTCCACCAGTGCGGGATGCACTGCCAGCTCGGCCATGCGGTGGCCGGCCATCCGGTATGGGGAGATCACGCGGTTGGCCCCTGCCAGCTCGAGTCGCCGGGCCGAATCCGGCCGGCCCGCTCGGGAGATGATGAAAAGCGAGGGATTCAGCGCCCTCGCGGCGAGGGTGATGTAGACGGAGCGTTCGTCGGAGTCGACTGCTGAGATCAGTCCGCGCGCGCGTTCAATCCCGGCGGCCTTGAGGATGTCCTCGCTCGAGGCGTCGCCCTCTATGTGCAGGCGGTCCTCTACGTGCAGGCGCTCGAGCGCCTCGGGCGTCTGCTCCACGACCGCGTAGGGGACCTTGTGCTCATCGAACTCGATGGCGATCTGAGTCCCGATTCGGCCGTAACCGCAGATGATGAAGTGGTCGCGGAGCTGGTTGAGCCGGCGTTCCAACTGACGCTGTCTCCTGTAGATGCCGAAGTTGTTCTCGGTCAGGGCCTCCGCGAATACGCCAAAGCCGAACAGCATCGTACCCACACCGACCACGATCAGGGCCGATGTGAACAGACGGCCGGCGGAGGACTGCGGATGAACCTCCATGTAGCCGACGGTGCTGATGGTGATGATGGTCATGTAGAAGGAGTCGAGCAGGTCCCATCTTTCGATGAGGATGTAGCCCGTGACTCCGCCGACGATGACGAAGGCCAGCAGAACGGCTGGCAAGCGGAACCGAAACAATGGATTGGGGAGGTGGGCTCTCACTTCTTTTCCCGGCGCTGTCTCTCCATCTTCTCGACCGCCTTCCAGTGGGCCGGGTCCGCCCATGTGCGCGCGAATGCATCGACTGTCTCGCCGGCAAGCTCCGGGTTTCGATGCGGGCGCACCGCGTTGACCGAGCTCTTGATCCCGGCGACCGCAGCCTGTGGGGCCGCCGCGATTCCGCGTGCGACCTCGTGGAGTCGCTGGTCGAACATCGCGCTTGGCACCACGATCTCCAACAACCCGAGCTGCAGGGCCTCTGCAGCCTGCATCGTCTGGCCGGTAAGCAGCATGCTGAGAGCCCTGCCGCGGCCGACCAGGGAAGAGAGCCGCTCAGACGCACCCCACGCGGGCATCAGCCCAAGGGAGATCTGCGCAAACCCTATGCGCGAGTGCGCCGCGGCGATGCGGAAATCGCACGCCAGCGCGAGCTCAGCGCCGCCGCCCAACGCGTCGCCGTTGAGCCCGGCGATGACGGGGATCGCCATCTGGGGTATGCGGTCGAGCGTCGCGCGCATCCGATGGGCCATCGCGACCGCGTCCGCCTCCGAGCGCAAATGCTCGAGCTCCTTGAGGTCGCCACCGGCACAGAACGCCTTGTCGCCGGCGCCTCGGATGACTAGAACCCGTGCGCTGTTGTGCCGCATCGTGTCGAGAGCCTGGTCGAGCTCACCCATGGTTTGCAGCGCGAGGGCGTTGCGTGCGCTGGGCCGGTTGATGGACAGGATTGCAACGCCACTAACGACCTCGAGAGTGAGGTCATCCACCGTTGAATTCAGCCGCCTCCGCCCGGGCCCTCGAGGCCCGGCTTTGTCATCTTCCCGAGGTCGAGGACCTTGTTCAGAGTGGCCTCGGACAGACCTTTGGTGCGCGCCAGTTGGCGGATCGAGCGGCCCGTGCGCATGGACTCCTTGGCTATCTTGGCCGCCTCGTCGTAGCCGATGACCGGATTCAGCGCGGTCGCCAGCATCGTGCTCCGCTCGACCAGCTCCGGTCCGCGCTCAGTCGCCTGCAGCCCCTCCACGCAGCGTTCGGACAGGTTGCGGGCGGAGGCGGCGAGCAAAGTAATGGACTCCAGCGACGCGACGCCCGCCACCGGCATCATCACGTTCAGCTCGAAAAGGCTGCCCGACTGCCCGCAGAGGGCCACGGTGATGTCGTTGCCGAAGACACGCGCGATCACCATCGTCAGCGACTCGACGATCACAGGGTTGACCTTGCCCGGCATGATGCTCGAGCCTGGTTGGGTCTCCGGCAGTCTCAGCTCGCCGAGCCCGGCGATCGGTCCCGAGCCCATCAACCTGATGTCCGAGCCGATCTTCCACAGACTTGTGGCGATGGTTCGAAGCACGCCGTGGGCCGCGACGAGAACGTCCAGCGTCGCCTGGGCGTGGAAGTGATTGCGCGCCTCGTGCACGGCGATTCCCGTCGCTTTGGCAAGGCGCGCACACGCCAGCCGGGCGTATTGCGGGTGGGAGTTGAGTCCAGTGCCGACCGCCGTGCCACCAAGTGGGACCTTCGCCAGCTCGTCGACGGCCGCCTCGGCGCGGCGAATGGATTCCTCCACCTGCCCCGCGTAGCCCTTGAACTCCTGGCCGAGCCGGATGGGGGTGGCGTCCTGGAGATGGGTCCGCCCCGTCTTCATCACGGGCCAGAACTCCGCGCTTTTCTGTTCCAGCGCCTTCTGGAGCCGGCGCAGCGCCGGGATGAGCTCGTTGTCGATCGCCACCGCGCATGAGAGCTGGATCGCGGTCGGAATGACGTCGTTGGAGGACTGGCATAGGTTCACATGGTCGTTGGGGTGGACGGCCTTGGATCCGCGCTCGGCCCCGAGTATCTCGATCGCGCGGTTGGCGATGACCTCGTTGGCATTGGTGTTGGTCGATGTGCCGGAACCCGTCTGGTAAATGTCGATTGGGAACTGGTCGTCAAGCTTGCCGTCGATTACCTCTTGCGCCGCAGCGGCGATCGCTCGCGCCCGTCTCCTCGCGAGCAGGCCCAGCTCCATGTTCGTTTGGGCGGCCGCCTTCTTCACCATTCCCAGGGCGCGGATGAAGCGTCGTGGGAAGGGTTGGCCGGAGATCGGAAAGTTGAGGACGGCGCGCTGCGTTGAGGCGCCGTAGTAAGCGTCCGCGGGAACCTCAACCTCACCCATTGAGTCGCGCTCCGTGCGTACTGCGCGCGCTGGCGCGCGCAAGGGCGCCACAACTGATTTCTTGCTCTCTGGCACTCACGGAGATTCTAGAGTGGCTGTGCAATGCGATTGGCGGCCGTCGACATTGGGAGCAACACAGTGCATTCGCTGGTCGCCGACGTGGTTCGTGGCGGGCTCGTTGACGTGGCGCACTACGTCGAGATGCCGGAGCTGGGCGCCCAGGTGGCCAGGACGGGCGCGATAGGCCCGCGTGCCAAGCCTGCGATCCGCGCCCTGCGATCAGTGGTCGCCAAGGCTCGCAAACACGGATATGAGCTGCTGATCGCAGGTGCGACTGAAGCTGTTCGCCAGGCCTCTGACCGTGACGCTTTCGTGCGAGAAGCCGGTGAGGCGATCGGCGCCCCGCTGCACATCATCGCGGCCGACCGGGAAGCTGAGTTGAGCTTCCTGGGGGTGGCTTCCAAGCACGCCGGAAGGCGCGATTGGGTGATGGTCGATCTGGGCGGCGCCTCCACCGAGGTCGCGATCGGCCGCGGCCGCAAGATGGTTCGCTCCGCCACGTTGCCCATCGGGTCGGGTGTTCTTACCAGCACGTATCTATCGGACCCGCCCAAGCCTGAGGAGCGGGCACGGATGCGGAAGGCGGCGCTCCATGAGCTCGCCCACGCCCCAGATGCCGACGTCGAGCGCCTCGTGGCCACTGGCGGCACCGCCTCCAACCTTCCACAGGTGCTCGCCAAGCGCAACCCACCTATGGTGCTCACGACTGCGGACCTCCTCACGTGCGAGAGCCGGCTGGACGCCGGTCGGGCGCTCGAGGTGGCCAGAAAGGTCCAGCTGCCTGCTGCCCGGGTCAAGGCCATGCGGGCGGGAGTCGAGGAACTCTTGCTGCTTTTGGATTGGTACGGCCTGGCGGTGCTTCACATCAGCCACCAGGGCCTCCGCCACGGCATGCTCCTGTCCTACCTCGAACACGGCGAGAACTGGTGGAAGTAGTTCAACAGGCGATCCTTCCCGCTACAGCCGCGGAGGAGGTCGGCTCGGGGCAGGGCCTGGCCCGGAGGGGACGCTCGTGTACGGATTAACCGCCGTTCGCATCTGGGTACAGTGAGGTTATGGAGTCAGCACGAGATCGCAGCGCGACCCTGAAAAGGGCGCTTGCGCTGACCTGCCTCGTCCTGGCGGTCGAGCTAGCTGGGGGCCTCGTGTCTCACTCGCTGGCCCTCCTCTCGGACGCGGGCCATGTGCTAACCGACGTCTTCGCGCTTGGCCTGGCCTGGTTCGCAGTGGAGCAGTCCAAGCGGCCGGCGGACAAGCGTCGCAGCTATGGCTACCAGCGAGTGGGCATCCTGGCGGCGCTGGTCAATTCGGTGACCCTGCTCGGGATCGTCATCGTGATCGCGATCGAAGCGGTGCGCCGCCTGGCAAGCCCCGAACCCGTACAGGGCGGAATCGTGATCGCGACCGCGCTGGTTGGTATCGCCATCAACGCCTTCGTGATCATCGGCCTCCGGGGGGAAGCGCGCAGCTTGAACGTGCGAGCGGCGCTCATCCATGTGGTCGGCGACATCGGAGCATCACTTGGAGTCGTCGTAGCCGGCGCCGTGATCCTCCTTACGGGTTGGCTCTATATCGACCCGCTGCTCTCGCTCGCAATTGCAGTTCTCATCGCCTTTGGGGCATGGAGAATCGTGCGCGAGACGGTGAATCTCCTCCTCGAGGGAACGCCGAGCGAGATCAATCTCAGTCAGGTGACCAGCGAGATCGCGCACACGGAGCGCGTGATGAGCATGCACGACCTGCACGTCTGGGCGCTCTCGTCAGACGAGACGGCGCTCAGCGTCCACGTGGTCGTCGATGATTGCCCCCTAGGCGACGCCGAGCATGTGGTTCGCGACCTGGAGCAGCGGCTCTGCAGTCGTTTCGCGATCGGCCACACGACGATCCAGGTCGAGAGCTGTCACCCGTGCGGTGAGATACATCACGGCGCCGGGGAGCACAACCACCCGCACGACAATGTGCTGGTCGTCAGCTCAGCAGCGCGTCCTCCCGCTGAAGGATCCGCCGCGCCACCGCGATAGCCGACGCATACGTCGAGTCCATGCCGCGATAGCTGAGGCCGCGCGCCCCGAGGGTTCGGGCTTGCGTGTATGGGGTGTCAGAGGCGTAGTGGACGATGCCCAGGTCGAAGTTGAGCCGGGTCATGCTGACGCTCTCATCGAGCGGATACCGGCCCGGCTGGGCGATCTCGTAGCAGGCGTCGAGGTAGGGTCCTGCCTCCATCTCCACGACCGTGTAACGCCCCTGGTAGTAGAAGTCGAGATAGTCGCGGTTCTGCAGAAAGGTTCCGCGCACGGCGACGGAGCGCTGGTTGTCGAGTGCCGAGCCGTAAACGAGATTAGGCTGGACGTCGGCCGCGGCGAAGCAATTGTCCAGCCAGTAGGTATTGCCCGAGTGCTCGTTGTGGACGGAGTTGGGGATCATGACGTCGCCCACGTCGGCGTTGAGCGTAGCTGCCTTACCCAGAACATAGACTCCCGCCACCCACGAGGCTTGCTCCGCGACCTGGCGAAGGATGTGATACGCAGCCATGCCGAGCGGGTAGTCGACATTGAGGATGCAGGCCCCCGAGGTCCGGAGCTTCTGCTCGTCCACGCGCCCGACCCTGCGGTCGATCGAGGCCGGGTCGAGCTGGGAGAGCTTGAAGATCTGCGCCGCGGAGTCGACGCCGGTCCCTTTGGCCGCTACGTGCCGGATGCCGTTGGCAGCCTCCATCTCCGCGCGCCGCTGCCGCTGCCGCTGTCGATCCGGATGGAGGTCGAAGAGCTGGCGGGCGCTGTAGTACAGCCAGTTGTCGGGTGAAGCGCGGCTGTGCCCCGCCTCGAGCTTGCGTCTCTCCTCGTCCAGCTCTGGATGGTTTTGGCGAATCCAGTCGCGGATCTCGCTGTCGAACTGCCGGGCGACGCTTGTGAGCACGTTGATGAGGCTGTGCGCATTGGATGAAACGAAATAGATCGGCGCCTCTCGCACGCCCATCTCGTCCATCGCAGCAGCGATCGGAAGCCACCACCGGCTGGCATTGCGGGCGTAGCCGAGATGGCTGCCGCCGACCAGGCGCAGCACGATCTTGCACTCCTCGCGCTTGATCGCGGCCAGCGTCCCTTTAAAGCTGTCGCCCCACGCCTCGTGCAGCCGGTGCCAGTCGTCCTCCGTGGCGCCTGCCGCCAACCGCGCTTGCTCGTCGTCCAGAGGCACGTCTTGCAGCGAGCGGTTCAGCTTGTTCCACTCGATCTGAAAGGCGACCAGCGTGGGAACGAGGTCGTCGATGTCCGAGGTTGAGGCGATCAGAACCGCCAGCGTTTCATTCCCGTCCTGGTACCAGCGGCGCCGTCGCGCGGGCGCCTTGAGCGCCTGCCAGCTGAGAATGTCAGCTCCGAGGACCGCCTTGAATCCCTGGGGGCTCTGGCCCATGACCACGTGGCGGCAGCGGTTGATGGCCTCCGGAAGCCGCCGTACCGCGTACAGGAGCGCGCCCATGTCCGTTTGAGGCTCGGCGGCCAGTGGATGGAGGACGGAGCCCATGCCCAGGTGCGCCTGCACGAGGGACTCGACCTTGATATCGCCCGAGCTCTGCAGCATGGTGGTGTAGGTGCGCACGTAGAGCTCAACCGCATGCCTGCCGGTCCACCCGGCTTGGGGGGGCGATTCCACGATCCGAATTATGAGAGGGAACGCGGGTGGTTCCCTCTGAGTGTCAACCTTGTCGGGAGTCCGAAGGGTTGGCTCGTGGTTCCCCTGCCGCGTTGGCCTTGATGAGTCTTGCCGCCCTCCGGACCTAAATAGGACCGGCTGGCGTGGCTTTATAGGAGCGTGGTTGGACCCTCACTCAGATGTGCCCGCCGGGCCGGTCCTCAGTCATCCCGCTATAGGAGACGAGGAACATGGTGACACTTGGAGGCGACTGCCACAAGCGGACCCACACGCTGGTGGCGGTGGATGAAAACGGACAGGAGCTGGGACGCAAGAAAGTGCCGGCTGTATCAGCAGGCCACCTGGAGGCACGACGCTGGGCGAGCCAATGGCCGGAGCGGAGATGGGCGCTAGAAAACTGCCGACAGGTTTCAAGACGGCTGGAGACAGACCTGCTGATGGCCGGCGAAGCGGTCGTGCAGGTGTCGCCCAAACTCATGGCTGGAGCTCGTCGCGCTGGCCGTGAGTGGGGCAAGTCGGATCCCATCGACGCCCTGGCGGTGGCACGAGCGGCCCTCCGGGAGAGCGACCTGCCAGTGGCGCGGCTAGAGGGCGCAAGCCGCGATGTGAAGCTGCTGTTGGACCACCGCGACGACCTAGTTGCCGAGCGGACTCGAGTTCAAAACCGGCTCCGATGGCTCCTGCACGAGCTTGAGCCGAGCTTCGAGGTGCCAGACCGCTCACTGGACCGCAAGGTGGTCTTAAACCAAGTGGCGAAGGTTCTCGGCGCCCACTGCGGTGTGGCTGCCGACATCGCGATTGAGCTGCTCGAACGGGTTCGCCAGCTGACCCTGCGAATCAACCAGTTGGAGCGTCAGATAGGTGCCCTGGTAACCCAGCTCGCGCCGACCTTGCTCGCACTAGACGGCTGTGCCGCCCTCGGCGCCGCCAAACTGATTGGCGAGACGGCAGGCATCGCACGGTTCAAGACGCCCGCTCGCTTTGCCATGCATAACGGCAGTGCTCCTATCCCGGTCTCGTCTGGAAGTCATGAGCGTCATCGCCTAAACCGTGGTGGCAATCGCCAGCTGAACGCAGCTCTGCACCGCATCGCCGTCACCCAAATGCGCCTCCGGGGACGTGGATTCGACTACATCCAGCATCGGAGGGCGGCCGGCGACACCAAAAGAGAAGCCATCAGAGCACTTCGACGGCGAATTTCGGATGAGGTCTTCCGGCGCATGTGGCAGGACTATCTGAGTACCAAGAGCGGTCGGGAGCTCGCCGCTTGACATAGGAGCGACTCATCGGCGCCAGGCGCACCCGGCCCTGGGTTGCTGACACCAATGCGTGGCTTCTCAGAAAGGGCCGGCGCTCTCTTTCCGGTATATCGATGGGTTTTTTTGAGACTAATTTCTCCACGCAACGCTTGGTGGTCCAGAGGACAAAGTCATGGCCGGGGGGACCCCGGCCAACCCTGCCACGCTGGGGAGAGAAAACCTGTATTTAGTGTGAGGCGCGGCGAACAAACGCCATCGCAGTGGTCCACGATAGCGAGCCCGTTGCGAGGAGCGTCCACATCGTCCAGGTGATGATGGGAAATTCCACCAGCGCCCCGAAAATGCACATGGCGGCGGCGCCGGCGAGCAGGAATGAGCCCGGGAGCAGCAACCATGCGGAGTACCACGGAGGCTGGACGAGGTCGCCCCGATCCCGCAGTCGCCCCGCACCGAAGATGAGCGCTGCGGCGCTCATGGCAGGCCCGGCGAGGCTGAGCGCCCAGACCACTCCTACCACTCCGGCCGCAGCGCCCAGGAGAGGCTGGACACCCGCCATCGCCAGTGCGGCCGGCACGGCGAACGCGAGCAAGCGCAGGAGCGCGCTCGCCTTCGGCACCCGTCAGCGGCTCAAGAGACGGGCAACGCCGGCACCTCTGCCGGCTGTGTGAATACAGGCGTCGTCGCTACCCAGCCCAGCTCGACATCCCAATAAATATCAGGCCGTGACAGCTGCGTCATGAACGAGTTGTTGAACAGTCGCCCTCGGGTGGCGGCAGGTTCGCGTTTGGTGACGTTCTGGTAGTACGGCTGGCGTGGCAGGTCCGCGGCCACTGCCGCGTCGCCGTAGAAATCCGCGTTGCCGTACACGGAAGTCGAGCCGTACGAGTAGATCGCGACGCCTAGCACATGGTGCGCGAGCGCCCGGCGTAGCTGGGCGAGTGTGTCCTCGGGGTAGTTCATGAATGCTCCCACGCCGGTCAGGATGCGATTGGCGAAGCCAGAGTTCTTTTCAAAATTGAGCCAGCGCCCGAACCAATCCTTCTCGAGGCTGCTCCAGTCGCTGTCATAGTTCATCGGCACTCCGAAGTCGATATAAGCGTTGGCCAGCCATGCGCGCCAATCCTGGAAGACTGAGCTATATGCCGACGTCAGCGGCCAATCGCCGGTGCTTGCGGGGCCGCCCCCAAAGCAGATCAGCGCCCCGCTCAGCCTCACATTCGGCTTCAAGATCTTGAGGTCGGCGTGGAGGTTGCGGACGAACGAGGTCACCTGTGCCCTGCGCCAGGCCTTCCACCTCTCGTCATCGGGCGCAGGTGTGATCGCCGTGCCCGTCTGAAGCTTGTACAGTGCGACCGCCTCGGGACTGTACCCCCAGTCCATCCCCGGGTATCGGACGAAGTCCATGTGCAGCCCGTCGACGTCATAGTTCCGCGCCACGTCCATGAAGATTTTGTGTGTGTAGACCTGAACGTCGGGCACGCCAGGGTCGAGGTAGCCACTCGTGCTGCCATCGCTGGCGCGGTTGCCCCATTGAGGGCCATGGAGCACGTAGATGGCGCTCGATTCGCCCGCGAAGAATGTGTTGATCCATGCGTGCACCTCGATCCGCGGAATCGCCGCGTGCGCGAGCTGGATGACATAAGCGAGCGGGTCGAAGTCGGTCGGACCGAGGATGTCGGTCGCGCGCGGCTCGTCGGAGATGTTGAAGTAAGCGTCGCCCCTCTTGCGCACCTGCACGATGAGGGCGTTCAGGTTCGCGCGATGGGCGTCGGCGACCAGCTTCTCCACCTGGGACGGCGACTTCATCCCATCGTGGAACGCATCGACCCAGAGCGCGCGGTACTGCGGTGGGCCAAGCGCAATCGGGCTAGGACCAGGGCTTGCTGTCGGATAGGGGCTTGGCGAGATCGCCGCCGTCGTGGCGGGCTGAGACGAGCACGCGATCAACGAGGCGCCCACGAGCGCCGCGCTAAGGATGGACCCTGCTGACCGCATCAGACCTGTGCGAACAGGACGTGGTTCGTTCCTTTCGTCTCGATCGCGCCCGGATGCTCGCGGCGCAGCGTCGCGATTGCGTCATCCATGATGGCTTGACGGCGAACCTTGTCGATTCCTTCGGCGCGTGACGCGCAGTCCCACCAGCCCATGAAATTGGACACCATGTGCTCTGCCGATTCCCAGTGCACTTCCTCCTCGATCAACTCCACCCTGGCGATCGCGAACCCGGCCCCCAGCGCCGCATCCCGGAAGGCCGCGGCATCCTGAACGGTCGCACGCGTCGGCTGTTGATCGGCGGCCTCGGGCGCCGGCGGCAGCCAGCGGTCGATCACAGATTCAAGGAGGACCCAGACCGCCTCCCTCCGGGTGGACACCGGCACGCTTGCGGCGAGCCTTCCTTGCGGTCGGAGCACGCGCCTAGCTTCCCTCAATGCGCGCGCGAGGTCGGGTGCGAACTGGAATCCGTGTCCGCAGATGGCGGCATCGAAGGACCGCTCCGGAAGCGCCAGCTGCTCGATGTCCATGAGCTCGAAGCGCGCTGTCGGAATGTTCATCGAACGCGCCAGCGCGATCATCCCAGGCGCGAGGTCCACGCCCAAGACCTCGCCGCCCGGCGACACCATTGCGGCGAGGCGCCGGCTCAAGTTGCCCGGCCCGCAAGCAAGGTCGATGATCCGCATCCCGGGCCGCGCGTCGATCAGCTCCAGGGCTCGCATCCGCCCGGTCGACTCGCCTCTTGACATGATGTCCTCGAGGCGGCGCTGGTACGCGAGCGCGTGGCGGCTGAAAACCGAGGGGAAAAGCTCCTTGGACTTCACGCCTTGAGCGTTTTCCATTCCTGCTCCAACCACGCGGCAGCGCCGATCGCGGCGCTATTCGTCCGGCCGACCACCTGGATGCCGACAGGGAGACCTCTCACGGGCGCCGGCAGGGTGACCACTGGCTGGCCGGTTGTGTTGAAGGGACGCGTATACCGCGTGACCGGCTCGCGCACCTCTACGCCGGCGCCGATCGGCGGCGCCACGATCGCGGTCGCCGGCAGCACGAGGGCGTCGATTCCCTCCATGGCGCGCATCGCGTCCTCGCGCAGCTTCGGCCACGCCACGATCGCCTCGTCGAAGTCCACTGCGAGGACCTCCAATCCTCGGCGGATGTGGCCGATCACGTCTGCGCCGTACTTCTCGGGGAACTCGGCGGCCCAGCCCCGGTGGTAGACGGCCGCTTCGACAAGGAGGATCGTAAGGCCGACGCTGTAGAGCGGCTCGCGCGGTACGAACTCGACCTCGGGCAGCCCTGCGGACACCAACTGCCAGGCTCGCGAAGTCTGATCATCGAGGTCCGCCACCCATTCAGCCGGAACGGCGAGCCGGGGTTCTCGCCCCGGTTCGTGCGGCATCGCCTCTCCTGACATCATCGAGTAGGCCTGCGCGGCGCCTTCAACGTTGGAGGCCAACGGGCCTAGGGTGTCGAGTGATCGGCTGACCGGGATCACTCCCTTGGTGTCGATGCTGCCGAGGGCAGGCTTGAAGCCGACGACTCCGCAGAAAGACGCAGGAATGCGGATCGAACCGCCGGTGTCGCTGCCCACGGCCCAGTCGCACATGCCGGCAGCGACCGCAACCGCCGACCCTCCGGACGAGCCTCCTGCCACACGCTCGAGGTCGTGTGGGTTGCGCACCGCGCCGTAATGCGGGTTGACGCTTGTCACGCCGTAAGCGAACTCATGCAGGTTCGTCTTGCCGACGATGACGCAGCCCTCAGCGCGGATGCGCCGCACGACTGGAGCGTCCTCTGCCGCGGGCTCGCGCGGGAGGATCACGCCGCCCCCCGTGGTGACCATGCCGGCGACGTCGACCAGGTCCTTAACCGCCACGACGGTTCCTTCGCCCTCCTCCGATGAGACTGAGATGAAGGCGTTCAAGTTGACGCGCTCCAGGATCCGTTTTCGAGCCGCAGCCAGTTCCATGGCGCCAATTCTGGCAGCCGGAGAGTTATCCTCCCTCGCGATGCAACAGCCAAGCGGAATTATCGGCCCGGCCATCGCGTGGACCAAAGTCGACCTGCTGACCTCGTATCAGCGCCTGACCGGGGAGATCCAGATGCGGGTCCGCCTACGCGAGACCATGAACGACTCTGAGCCCCTATTCCACCTCAGAAATGTCAGCGCCGAGCCATTGCTGCCGGGGGCGGTCGCGCTGAACGGCGTGCCGGAGGGGCTGTTCAGCAAAGCCATGGTTGGCGGCATCAGGACTCTCGAGCCCGAGCCGCCGCCGCCCGACCAGCCGGAGGTTACGCGCCGCTACGCGATGTACCAGGCGGGCACCTTCATGGTGACCGGCGCTGCTGAATTTCCGAAAGCGCTCGAAGCCAAGATGCACGGGGAGATGCTTCTGAAGAACTCTTTCTTTCCTTTGGTCGACGTCACGGTCACCATCGTCGGCATCGCCGGCAAGAGCTGGACCCAACCCGTCATCTGGCTCAACCGCGCCCACATGCTGGCTTTGTACCTGGGCTAATCGCCCAGGCGCTGCTCTCTTCCGGTATACGGATGGTCTTGTTTTAGACGAGTTTTTCCTGCCGCGATCGGGTGTGTGTTAGAGGCAAAGTCATGGCCGGCGGGACCCCGGCCAACCCTGCAGCGCTAGAGCGAGTCGCGGCCTTCGAGCTACTAGGTGAAGTGGAAGATTTGATTTAGGCCCGAGACTGTTACTGCTGCTCCTAGCCCGAGGCCGATGAGCGTGCTCACGGCCAGCATGGCGCCGATTCCCGCAGTTCCTGGGTCCAGCGCCTCCATTGGAAGGTTGTTGGTCGATTCCCTCCGGCCCGTCAAACGGGCCCAAAAAACCGAGAACAACAGCTCCAGCGCATTGATGGGTCGCGACGTTGCCGCCATCGCCGCCGTGTGCCCTGCAGGTCCAGGTCCTGCTCCCGGCTCGCTGTCGCCACCGCTCGGCCCGCCACTCCCAGAGGCCGGCTCGGCCGCCTCGACGTTGGCCTTGATGCAGGCCGCCATGTCGTTGACGATGCGGCGCGAAACGTCCTCCATCACACCGCGACCGAAGTTGGCCACCCGCCCCGCGACGCTGTAGTCCGTGACGATCTTGACAATCGAACCCGAGCCATCAGGCTCGACTGTCATGCGTGCCTTCGCCCGGGCTGAGCCGGGTCCGGTGGTCTCGCGGCCGTCGGCCTCCAGCGTGGCCGCGAGGTTGGCATCGTCCCGGTCGGCGATCCGCGCCGTGCCGCTGTAGGCAACGGTGATCGGCCCGACCTTGATCTTGACCTTGCCCTTGAACGTGGTCGGGTCCACGACCTCGGACAGCTCTGCGCCCGGCACGCAGCCGACAATCTTGTTGACGTCAAGCAGGTACGCGAACACGCGCCCGGGTGGCGCTCCGACCGTGAACGAATTTTCTAGTTGCATTTCGTCGCTAAAAGTAGCGCAATAGACAGGTCGCCTTCGGCCCGCACACGAGGGTATGAGGTCCCCTGCCGTCCGGACATTCGAGACTGTCCCCGTCGCCCGGCCCCTCGCCGGCCCGATTCACATACAAGTTTTCGGCGCTCTGGGCGCCGCCACCGCTGATTGGAGGAGTCGTATGAAGCACAAGGTCGCGACCACCGTCAACGGCCACAGGCATGAGAATGAGGTCGAGCCCCGCCTCTTGCTCGTGCATTACCTGCGAGACATGGTGGGCCTCACGGGAACGCACATCGGCTGCGACACCAGCCAGTGCGGCGCGTGCACCATCCTGGTCGACGGACAGGCCGTCAAGAGCTGCACGATGTTCGCCGTCCAGGCCGAGGGCAGGAATCTCACCACCATCGAGGGCATGGCCAAAGACGGAGAGCTCCATCCGCTGCAGCAGGCGTTCTGGGACGAACACGGTCTGCAGTGCGGTTACTGCACCCCGGGCTTCATCATGGCCGCGGCGTATCTGTTGGAGCAGAACCCCAACCCCACCGAGGACGAGATCCGCAAGGGGCTCGAAGGAAACCTCTGCCGGTGCACTGGCTACGTGAACATCGTGAAGTCGGTCCAGTCGGCGGCCAAGGCGATGAACGGGTCGAAGGCGAAGTCGGGCGCGCACTCCGCCGCCGCCCAGAGGAGCTGACCATGGCTGTCACAACCATGATCGGAGCCAAGATCCACCGCCGGGAGGACCCCCGGCTGGTGAGCGGCGAAGGCCGCTACGTTGACGACTTCACCCGCCCGGGCACCCTCTTCCTCGCTGTTGTGCGCAGCCCTTTCGCCCACGCCCACATCAAGAGCATCGACATCACGCAGGCGACCAAGGCGCCGGGAGTGGTTGCGATCTATTCACACAAGGATTTCGCCAAGGTGCTCTCAGGGACCATGCCCGTCACTCCATCGTTCGTGGCGGAGAAGAAGCAGAGCCCGCCCAGGTTTCCGATTGCCGATAAGGAGGTCGTCTACCAGGGCGAGCCCGTCGCGGTGGTTCTGGCGGAGACGAAGTACCAGGCCTCGGACGCCTCCAACCTGATCGACGTCGAATACGACCAGCTGCCGGCGGTGATGGACCTGGACAAGGCGCTCGAGGCCAAGAGCCCCAAAGTCCACTCGGGCGGGGCCGACAATCTCGGATGGGATCTGACCTACATACCCGATGACGCGGCGGTCATGAAAGAGGCCGACGTGGTGGTCAAAGAGCGCATTCTCCAACAGCGGCTGGCGCCGACCTCGATGGAAACGCGCGGAGTGCTTGCCGAGTACTCCAAGCCGGACGGCACTTTGACCGTATGGATGTCGAGCCAGAGCCCGCACTTCGTGCGTCTG
Organism: Candidatus Dormiibacterota bacterium; assembly: GCA_030946685.1. Taxonomy (GTDB): domain Bacteria; phylum Chloroflexota; class Dormibacteria; order Dormibacterales; family Dormibacteraceae; genus Palsa-872. The sequence goes on from JALYYG010000067.1 coordinate 29,661, forward strand.
TTCCTCGCCGGGGCGATGGGGATTCCTGAAAACAGGATCCGTGTGATCTCCCCCGACGTGGGTGGCGGCTTTGGCGCCAAGATCAGCCCGTATTCGGAAGACTGGCTCGTGCCGGCCGCGGCAAAGCTCAGCGGGCGTCCGGTGAAGTGGATCGAGTCACGCACCGAATCGCTGCAGACGACCACGCACGGCCGAGGCCAGGTCTTCGAGGTCGAGGCTGGAGCCAAGAAGGACGGGACGCTGGTCTTCATCAAGGCGACCCAGTACCTGGACGTGGGTGCATACATGGGCACTTTCGCGGCGTTCCAGGCTTGCGCGTGCCTGCTGGCGGGCGGAGCTTACAACTGGAAGCACGTCGCGGCGCGCACGGTTGGCGTCTTGACCAACAAGGTCCCGACCGATCCGTACCGGGGGGCCGGTCGTCCGGAGGCGACCCACCTGTGCGAGAGGATGATCGACTTGCTCGCCGGGGAATTGAAGATGGATCCGGCCGCGATTCGTCGTAAGAACTTCATCACCGCATTCCCGCACACCAATCACTTCGGCCTGGTCTTCGACTCAGGTGCTTATGAGAAGGCGCTGGACATGGCCCTTGAGATTGCGGGTTACGAGAAGCTTCGCAAGGAGCAGGAAGAGGGCCGCAAGAAAGGCAAGTACCTCGGCATCGGATTGTCGAGCTGGATCGAGATCTGCGGCTTCGGCCCGAGCGCGGGAACGGCCCCCGCGACCGGAGGCATCGCGCTCGTCGAATCGGCGCAGATACGTGTATTTCCGACCGGCTCGGTCGCCGTCTATGTCGGCACCCATTCGCATGGCCAGGGCCACGACACAACATTTCCTCAGATCGTCGCCGACACCCTTGGGGTGCCCTACGACTCCATCGAGTTAAGGCACGGCGATACTGCGGAAGGGCCTGCTTTCGGGTACGGAACCTATGGCAGTCGTTCGCTGGCGGTGGGCGGCATGGCCGTTCACAAGGCGAGCAAGAAGGTTCTCGACAAGGCGCGCAAGCTCGCTGCGCACATCTTTGAAGCGGCTGAGGAGGACGTCGTCTTCGACCAGGGCCAGTTCTACGTAAAGGGGAGTCCCGACAAGCGCAAGGCGTTCGGCGAGGTGGCGTTCGCTTCGTACGGCGCCGGTCTTCCCGAGGGGATGGAGCAGGGTCTCGAAGCTGTCGCCTACTACGACCCCAGCAACTTCGTGTGGCCCTTCGGCACTCACATCGCTGTGGTCGAGGTTGATGCAGAAACAGGCCACGTCGACCTCCAGCGGTATATAGCGGTCGACGACTGCGGCAACATCATCAACCCGATGATCGTCGACGGCCAGATTCATGGCGGCGTCGCGCAGGGAATTTCGCAAGCCCTATACGAAGAGGTTGTGTACGACGACGAATCGGGGCAGATGAAAACGGGAACGTTCACCGACTATCTGGTCCCGAGCGCGTACGAGTTCCCGATGTTTGAGCTGGGACGGACGATCACTCCTTCGCCAACCAACGAGCTTGGCGTCAAGGGCATCGGCGAAGCGGGCACGATCGCAAGCTCCGCAGCAATCATCAATGCCGTGTGTGACGCACTGGCGCCGTTCGGCATCAAGCATGTCGACATGCCTGCCAGCCCGGATCGGATCTGGAAGCAGATCAAGGAATCGCACGGTGCATCCAGCAACGGAAAGGAGGGTCGCAAGTGATCCCAGCCGCATTCGAATACGCACGCGCCTCCTCCGTTGAGGAGGCTGTGAAGCTGCTCAACAAGTACGGCGAGGATGCCAAGGTGCTGGCGGGAGGCCACAGCCTCATCCCGCTCATGCGCCTTCGCCTGGCCCAGCCCAAAGCGCTGGTCGACATCAACGGCATCAAAGGGCTCGACCAGATCAAAGAGAGTGGCGGCAAGCTGCACGTCGGTGCTCTTGCGCGGCATGTAACGATCCAGAACTCGCATGTCGTCAAGGACAAGCTGCCCATCCTCGCCGAGGTGGCGGGAGAGGTGGGCGACAACCAGGTTCGCAACATGGGCACAATCGGAGGCGTGGTCGCCCACGCGGACGCCGCCGGCGACTACCCGACCATCGCCCTGATGCTCGACGCAGACATCGTGACCAACCGGCGGACGATTCCCGCCAAGGACTTCTTCAAGGACATCTTCACGACGCCGCTGGCGGCGGACGAGATAGTCACCGAGATCGTCTTCCCGGTCGCGAACGGCCCTCACAAATACATCAAGTTCCGCCGCCGCCTGTTCGATTGGGCGATCGTCGGCGCTGGTGCACAGAAGATGAACGGCGGCTGGCGAATCGGCCTGACCAACGTGGGCTCGACCCCGATGCGTGCAAAAGCCGTCGAGGAGGCGCTCCACAAGGGCGCCAAGCCGGAAGAGGCGGCGCAGCATGCGTCCGACGGGCTGAACCCGTCGGGGGACCTGCGCGCGAGCCCCGAGTACAAGAAGCACCTGGCGAGGGTACTGACCAAGAGGGCGATCGAGCAGGCTGGCTAGCGGCGTGCTCAAAAGGCCCGGCCGCGTCGACTCGGCGTGAGCACGACGCGGCCGGACCGCGGCCGGTAGTCTTCTTGGCGATGCCTTCTGTGCCCGCCACCATCGACGAGGTCGAGACTCGCTTGCGCGAGCGTCGATACATCGGCGATCGGGGCCTTGCGACTTCGATCTTCCTGGCGCTCAAGCTCGAGAAACCGCTGTTCATCGAGGGCGAGGCCGGCGTGGGTAAGACCGAGGCCGCCAAGGTCATGGCCGACGTGCTTGGCGCTCGCCTTATCCGCCTCCAGTGCTACGAGGGCATCGACCTCGCGCACGCGGTGTATGAGTGGAACTACCCGCGCCAGCTGCTGCACATCCGGCTGTTGGGCGAAGGGGACGACCGGCGCACCGCAGAGCGCGAGATCTTCAGTCCCGAGTTCCTTCTGAGGCGGCCGCTGCTGGACGCCATCGACAATGACGATCCCACGCCGCCGGTCCTGCTCATCGACGAGATCGACCGCTCGGACGAAGAGTTCGAGGCATTCCTGCTGGAGCTGCTATCCGACTTCCAGGTCTCCATCCCGGAGATCGGAACCATCAAGGCGAAGAATCCGCCTTTGGTGGTCATCACCTCAAACCGGACCCGTGAGGTGCACGACGCGCTCAAGCGCCGATGTCT
>JALYYG010000128.1 GCA_030946685.1 Candidatus Dormiibacterota bacterium
CAGGACGGCGGTCGAGCCCTCGCGCGCCAGTCGCACGATGGAGTGTGTCGCTTGCGCGTGACGCGCGACATTTGAAAGGGCTTCGCGCGTCAGCTGCACGATCTCGTGAGACCGCGACGAAACGGCGGCCGCAAGCTCGGCGTCCACTTCGACCTCGACGCGAGTTGTGCCTCGCTTTTGGATATCGTTGCCCAACTCTCGGAGCGCCTCGTCGAGCTGGCGGTCGGCCAGGATGCCCGGCCGCAGCCCGAAGATGTAGTTGCGAAGATCGCGAATGACGCGGTCCAGCTCGTCGACCGCGCCGTCAATTCGGGCGACGGTCTCTGGCGAGCCGGCCAAAAGGGCCGTGCCTTGTAGACCCATCCCGACCGCAAAGACGGACTGGATGATGCCGTCGTGCAACTCCTTGGCGATGCGTTCCCGCTCGTCCATAAGGCCGAGGCGCTGCAGATCCGTCTGCGCCCGGCCGTACTCGATCGCCACCGATGCTTGGTCTGCGAACGTTTCGACGAGTCGGATCGTCCCCTCGTCAAAGGGGCGTCCACCCTTCAAGTTCGCCACCATGAGTGTGCCCGTGGCTCGGCCGAGGACCCGAAGTGGCACAAAGATCGCCGGTCCAACGTGGCCCATTCGGATGATGGGCTGGTAAGCGCGGCCATGGGTACTGGCATCGTCGGTGTGGATAAGCTTGCCAGTCTCAATCACATCGCCTGAGATCGACTTTGTCGCCGGCACGGACTGCCCCTGCACCTGCTGGGCGTACGCGCCGACCGCGGCTGCCACCTCGAGCCGGCCAGGACGCGAGGTGGTGCTCAGGATCGTCGCCGCGTCTGCGCCCGCCAGTACGCGGGCATGCTCCGCTATGGACATCAGCAGCGTATTGGCCGCCGTTCCTTCCAGGATGGCGCCGGTTATCTCGCGCAGCGCCTCGAGCCATTGCTCCCGCCGGAGGCTCTCCTGATATAGCGACGCGTTCGCAATGGCCACTCCCGCCTGCGTGGCGAGAACGTGCACCGAGCGCTCATCCTCGAGGCTGAACTCCCGAGCGTCGCGTTTGTCGGCCAGGTAAATGTTGCCGTAGATCCTGCCCATCGCCTGCACGGGGGCCCCAAGAAAGGACCGCATGGGAGGGTGGTTGGGCGGAAACCCGACCGACTCAGGGTGACTTCTGATCTCTTCGATGCGCACGATTCGCGGTTCGCGGATCAGCAGTCCGAGAAGCCCTCGCCCGCGCGGGAGCGTACCAATGGCTCGTCGCTGCTTGGCGGAGATGCCTGTGGTTATGAAATCCACCAGCTCATCCCCCCCGCCGATCACGCCGAGGGCCACATAGCGGGCGTCCGTGACCTCAGCGGCGAGGTCGACGATCCGCTGCAGCACCATCGGCAGAGAGAGCTCGGCCGCAAGGGTTAGCCCCGCCTCCAGGAGCGCATCCTTGCGGTCGCGGCGCTCGCTCATCGTTCGCGAATCTACCCCATGACGAGCTGCCGGTGGGCCAGATGCCCTGGCCAAGCCGGGTCGTTCGGCCCTACCGCACCCGCAAGTCCGGTGGCAGCCTTTGGCCGTGGGCCCATCGAAACGGTTCAGCTTCCTAGACGGCGCTGGTGTCGACGCCAAGGGGATGGTCGCGCGTGTGGGCCCGGCTGCGCGTGTCGTGGCCGAGATAGCCGCGAGCTGGAGCGCGGACCTGATCGTGACCGGCTCGAGTCGGATGCACGACTTTGGAGGTATCTTGCTGGACTCGGTTTCCGATGACCTCTTATGGGCAACGGATCGGCCGGCGCTGACCGCCCAAAGGATCGCCGCATGAGCGCGGCGAACCCGGACCTGCCGCTACATCGGACCGTGTCGGACGTGATGACGAATCGCGTCCACGTCACCGGTCCGCTTGCGCCATTCAAGTTCCTGGTCCGCCTGATCGAGGAGAACAGGGTCAGCGCGATTCCGATCGTGGATCAGCTAGGCGTTCCGATCGGAATCGTCTCGGAGTCGGATCTGCTCATCAAGGAGCGTCGTCGCGAGCTATCGTCAGACGACCTGTTGCATTTTCAAAAGCGCCGTCGCGAGA
>JALYYG010000141.1 GCA_030946685.1 Candidatus Dormiibacterota bacterium
CCACAGGTTGGGCTGGTTGACGGCATCGTCGATCTGACCGCCTCCGGCCGGACGCTGCGCGAGAACAACCTTCGCGTAGTTGCACTGCTGGGCACTTCGACCGAGCGCCTCATCGCCAACCAGGCAAGCCTCAAAACCCGCACCGCCTCCGTTCAGTCTATGGTCGCGCGCCTCCGCACGGCGGCCGATCAACCGGCCGCAATCAGCAAGGCCTCTTAGGGCGCGCATGCCGGTCAAACGCTTTGACGTCGCTGCATGGCTCGATTCGCCTCTGTCGAGGCGGCGGCTGGAACTCTCCCAGTTCGCCACGGAGCGCGTCGCTGTCGCAGAGATCTGCGCTCGAGTGGCCGCCGAGGGTGAGGGTGCCCTCCGCGAGTACAGCGCCCGATTCGACGGCTGGTCACCTGGGCCAAACGAGAGCTTCCAGGTCGAGTCAGGCGAGCTTGCCGCCGCCGCCGCCAGGCTTGCCGCGCCGGACCGTGCGGCGCTGGAGTTCGCCGCCCAGCGGATCCGCGACTTCCACTCGCGACAGGTGCAGAACGCGACGAGCGGGCCGCCAGGCCTGAGGCTTGTCACCCGGCCGGTGCGGCGAGCAGGTGTTTACGCGCCGGGCGGCCGGGCGGCGTATCCATCCACTGTTCTCATGACAGCGATTCCGGCGCAGGTCGCCGGTGTGCCCGAGGTTGTGCTGGCCACGCCGCCGCGCGCGGACGGCAGCGTACCTGCAGCGATCCTGGCCGCGGCCCACATCGCTGGCGTCGATGCGGTCTACCGGGTCGGGGGGGCGCAGGCGATCGCTGCGCTCGCCTACGGAACAACGTCCATCCCGCGCGTCGACGTCGTCGCCGGTCCCGGCAACATCTACGTGACGCTCGCCAAGCGCGAGGTGTTCGGCGTCGTCGGCGTGGACGGCATCGCCGGTCCGACTGAGGTGATGGTCATCGCCGACGCGCAAGCGCGTCCCGACTTCGTCGCCGCCGACCTGGCGGCCCAGCTGGAGCACGACCCGCTTGCATGGGCGGTGCTCGTTACCGACTCCGCAGCCTTGGCCGACCGTGTGCAGGAGGAGTTCGAGAACCTGCTGCTGGGGTTGGAGCGCGCCGAGATCATCCGCGCCGCGACCTGCTGCGTGATCGTCGCCGATGACCTCGAGCAGGCGATGCAGCTGGCCAACGACTTCGCGCCCGAGCATCTGCTCATCGTCGCTGCAGACGCAGCGCGGCTGGCGGCAAAGGTCGAGAACGCGGGGGCGGTCTTCGTCGGAGCCTATGCCACCGTGCCCCTGGGTGACTACGCTGCCGGCCCGAATCACACGCTCCCAACCTCGGGCGCGGCTCGCTTCGCTTCACCACTCGGCGTGGACACGTTCATGAAGCGCATGAGCGTTTTGAGCCTCAACCGAAGCGACCTCGAGATGTTGCGTGAGGCATGTGTGCGGCTCGCCGCAATGGAAGGGTTGGGCGCTCACGCGCATGCGGTCGAGGTGCGACTTGAGTAGAAGCGCCGACGTCACACGCAACACCAAGGAGACCCGGCTGCGCGCAAAGGTCGATGTCGATGGACGCGGACGGGTCAGAGTCGCGACAGGGCTGCCGTTCCTCGATCACATGCTCGAGCAGGTCGCACGTTATGGAGGCTTCGACCTCACGTTTCGGGGATCAGGCGACGTGCACATCGATCCGCACCACCTTGTCGAGGATTCCGGGATCGTCCTCGGCCAGGCGCTATCTCAAGCGATCGGCGCGCGAGCCGGAATCACACGGTTCGCCTCGGCGTACGCGCCACTGGACGAGTCGCTGGCGCGGGTGGTGGTCGACCTGGGCAAGCGGCCCCACCTCTCCTACAACGTCCCACTGCGCGGGCGAGTCGGCACGATGGAGTCGGAGGTTCTCGAGGAATTTTGGCGGGCCCTCACAATCCACCTCGGCGCAACCATCCACGTGGACGTGATCCGCGGCCGCAACCGTCACCACGTCGCTGAAGCGACTTTCAAAGCGCTCGGGCTCGCCCTGCGGCAGTCGATGGCTCTAGGCGGCGGGCCCGGCGTGCCCTCGTCCAAGGGTTTGCTTGGATGATCGCCATCGTCGACTATGGCGTGGGGAACGTGCGCTCGGTCGAACGTGCCCTGCTGCACGTGGGAGCGGACCCGAAATTGACTGCCGACGCCGACGAGCTCGAGCGCGCAGACGGCATTGTGCTCCCGGGTGTCGGGGCCTTCGGGCCGGCCCTGGAGAAGCTTTCGGAGGGCGGTTTGGGCCGGCGGGTTGTCGAGCTGGCCGGCCGGGGGACGCCGGTCCTCGGCGTCTGCCTTGGCTACCAGCTTCTTTTCGAGGAGTCGATGGAACGCGGGCGCCACCAGGGCCTTGGTCTGCTGCCAGGACGCGTACGGGAAGTCAACACCATTGGGCGATTGCCTGTGATCGGCTGGTGCCGCGTGACCCAGACCGATTACTCGCTCCTGTGGGAAGGCATCGCCGACGGATCGTATATGTATTTCGTGCACTCATACACCCCCGATTCGAATCGGTACGCCGTCGCCTCGAGCGAGGACTCACCTGCGGCCGCCTCCGCGCGGCGCAGGGTCATGGGCACCCAGTTCCACCCCGAGAAGAGTGGGCAGGACGGGCTGCGAATCTACGAGAGCTTCGTGAAGCTTTGCGGATGAGCGAATCGCCTGATCACGTCCGACTCAACCGCGGCCTTTGGGATGTCAAGGCGGCGGATTATGTAGACGCAGGGCGGCGGTCATGGACGGAGGTGGAACCGAGCTGGGGAATCTGGGGGGTGCCCGAGTCGCAGCTGCAGGTACTGCCGGAGGTCAGGGGCCTTGACGTCATCGAGCTGGGATGTGGCACCGCTTACATCTCGTCGTGGTTGGCGCGTCGCGGCGCGCGTGTGGTCGGGATCGACAATTCGTCTGCGCAGTTGGCGACCGCTCGGCGGTACCAGAAGGAGTTCGGGCCAGACTTCCCGCTCATCTACGGCAACGCAGAGGAGGTGCCGCTTGCGGACGGCAGCTTTGACCTGGCGATCAGCGAGTACGGCGCCTGCCTGTGGTGCGACCCGTACCGGTGGATCCCCGAGGCCGCCCGGCTTCTACGCCCCGGCGGGCGTCTCATCTTCCTGACGAACGGGACTCTGGCGCTGCTCACCTTTCCTGAGCTAGAGGCTGACGGCCCCGCCGGCACGACGCTGTTGCGCGATTACTTTGGGATGTACCGGCAACAGTGGCCGGATTCGCCAGGCGTGGAGTTTCACCTCGGCTATGGCGACTGGATCAGGCTCCTGCGCTCGAACGGATTCGACGTCGAGGACCTGATCGAGGTCCGACCAGCGGAGGGTTCGGTCACGAGGCACTCAGAAATCGCAACACTGGAGTGGTCGAGGCGGTGGCCCTGCGAAGAGATCTGGAAGGCGCGCAAGGCGGGCTGAAGCTGTGCCAGCCAAGAGGATAATCCCCTGCCTGGACGTCACCGACGGCCGCGTCGTCAAGGGCGTTCGATTCAAGAACCTGCGTGATGCCGGCGACCCGGCGGAGCTTGCCGCCATCTACGACCGCGAGGGTGCGGACGAGATCGTCTTCCTCGACATCACCGCCTCGTCTGATGATCGGAAGATCCTCCTGGATGCCGTGGCGCGGACCGCTGACCAGGTCTTCATCCCGCTGACGGTCGGCGGTGGGGTCCGCAGCGTGGACGACATGGCCGAGCTGCTGACGCACGGAGCGGACAAGGTCTCGATCAACACCGGGGCACTGGCCGAACC
>JALYYG010000169.1 GCA_030946685.1 Candidatus Dormiibacterota bacterium
CCGATCGTGCGCCAGGAGCTCACGGACCTGGTCGCCGCAGGCTGCCAGGTCGTCACGGTCGACGAACCGTCAATGAGCTGCTACGCCGATCGCGAGGATCGCCACTGGCTGGTCGACGCCTTCAACCAAACCATCGAACCGGTGCGGGGTCGTTGTTACCTCGGGACCCATCTCTGCTTTGGAAACTACAAAGGGCGCGCCACTGCGCGGCGCCGCTACGGCGTGATGTTTCCGGACTTTCTAGATTTGCATGTCGACGAGCTGCACCTCGAGATGGCCAACCGCGAGTTCGCCGAGCTCGAGCTGACCGCGGAAATCGCGAAGCGAATGGACGTCTCGATTGGCATCGTGGATGTCAAGAACTACTACGTCGAGACCACGGATGACATCGAGCAGCGCATCCGCGCCTGTCTTCGCTATGTACCGGCCGACCGGCTCAGCGTCAGCCCTGACTGTGGGCTCTCGCAGACAGCTCGTTGGGCTTCGTTCGCCAAGCTGAGTGCCCTGGTCCAGGGTGCCCACCGGATTCGGGCCACCGTCTGATGCGCCTCTTGCTGCGCGGGACCATCATCACGCCGTCAGAAGAGATCGCATCAGGTTCTGTCCTCGTCGAGGACGGGCGGGTGATGTGGGTCGGACCGGGAGAACCGGAGGACCGAGCCGGCGTCGAACATCTGGGGGGAGACGACGCGATCATTGCGCCCGGATTCATCGACCTCCAGGTGAACGGCTTTGGCGGTGACGACGCGGCCAGCGGGGTGGAGGCCGTCCGAAAGATCGCGCGCCGCCTGCCGGAGACGGGCGTCACCGGATTCCTGCCCACCATCATCACGGCGCCCCTGCGCGATGCGGCGACTTTTCCGGCCATCGCCGCAGAGGCCATGGAGGCTGACGGCGCCGCAGCCCGAGTGCTGGGGGCTCACCTCGAGGGTCCGTTCCTGAACCCACAGCGGCGGGGCTGCCACGATGCCAGCCTCATGATCGAGCCGAGCCCAGGCAACCTGCGGCCCCTTCTTGCCAACCCCTGCCGCTTGATCACCCTTGCCCCCGAATTGCCTGGCGGCATGGAGGCGGTCCGGACCCTGACGCGGGCGGGCGTCGTAGTCTCAGCCGGCCATTCCAATGCGACCTACGAGCAGGGTCGTGCCGCCATCGCTGCTGGTGTTCGCTTCGGCACGCATTTGTTCAACGCGATGTCCCCGCTCCACCATCGAGAGCCGGGGTTGCCCGGCGCCCTCCTATCGGCCGATCAGGCTGTCACGGGATTGATCGCCGACGGACACCACGTTCACGAGACGTTGCTCGCTATCACATTCGCTCGCAAAGGCGAGGAAGGCATCGCGCTCACGACCGACCAGGTTGCCGCCGCGGGCATGCCGCCCGGCCGCTATTGGCTAGGCGGGGGCGAGGTGATCAGCGACGGTCACACCGTGCGCCGCGAGGAGGGCATGCTCGCAGGCAGTCTGGCCACGATGCCGCAGCTCATTCGAATCGCCGCCGGCCTTGCCGGTTCGAGTCTTCGGGCCGCGCTGAGGATGGCCTCGCTCACACCGGCGCGTGCCCTCGGCCTTCCGCTGGGCCGGATCGCTGCGGGGGCCCCCGCCGACCTTGTCGTCATGGGTCGCGACCTGCAGTGTCGCGCCACCGTGGTGGCCGGCAGGATCGTCTATAAGGCATAAAGCGAACGGCTCAGCGAGTTAGCGTGATTTTGCGGAGGCCTGCCGGTGTGTCTGCGTCGAAACCCCGCCGCTGCGCGACCAACTGGGCCAGCTGTTGAGCCCGCACCACCGCAGCGATTGGAAGGAGCGCCTCCGGAAGAGCTGCTGGGAGTGGGATCATCGCCCGAGGTCCAGGCCCGACCGTTGTCACCAGCGCGCCCCGGCGACGGAGGTGCGCTCCAAGCTCACGAGCATCGGCAGCACTGCCGCCATGACCCGATAACACCAGGACGGGGAACCCCCGGCCGATGGTTGCGATCGGGCCGTGCCGCAGGTCGGCGGCTGAAATGGCTTCCGCGAAGATCGACGACGTCTCCCGGATCTTGAGCGCCGTCTCGAAGGCGGCGGCTAGCATCAGACCGCGCGCCGTGACAATGACCCTTCCGGCGGACGCGATCTGGCGCGCCACGGTGTCCGATGAGTGGCCATCGTCGAGTAGCGCCGATATTGTTTGCGGGATGGCCGCGATTTCTCGCGCTCGCCAACGTACGCGGCCCAGAGCCTGAGCGACGATGCCGAGCGCCAAAAATGTGGCGGTTACGCTCTTGGTGGCAGGGACTGCCCGCTCGGTACCGGCTTCGACGTTGAGGGTCAGGTCAGCGTGCCGCTCTAGTGGACAACGTGCTTCATTGACGATTGCCACCGTCCGCGCCCCGGACGCCCGCATTCGGCGCAACACGGTGACCACCTCGGGTGTTCGACCCGACTGGCTGATGGCGACAGCCAGGTAGCCACGAAAGTCGACCTTGCAGTCATAAAGGGTCTGAATGCTCGGCGCCGCCAGCCCGGCGGGCCGGCGCGACGCCATCTCGAATAGATAGCGGCCGAACAGCGCCGCATGGTCGGAGGAGCCTCGCGCGACAAGGACGATCCCGCTTAATGGACGGGGTAGGAGGGCGCGGACCTGATCGACGATCTGGACCCGTCGTTTGAGGAGCGCCTCCAGAATCGCGGGCTGCTCGGCCATGTCTGCGGCCATGAGGCGTCCCTTCATTTCTCGCTCCGCAGCTTATGCCTCGTCGGTATGCTGATGCGGATGCGAGCCGCGGTGATCGAGCGATATGGTGAGCCACCGGTTCTGCGCGACGTGCCAGAGCCGAAGGCCGA
>JALYYG010000170.1 GCA_030946685.1 Candidatus Dormiibacterota bacterium
GGGACGACGGACGGGACGGGCGAGAGCAGGTCGCTGGGCGACGGTGTTGGGCTGGGGGAGGGGGAGGGCGAAGGTGTCGGCGCCGCCTTGCACTCGGTGCCCGGGAGGTAAAGCTCCTTCTCGGAACCGGTGCTGGAGCCCCCAGCCGCTGACGGGGACGGCGAGGATGTTGGCGAAACGTTGGCGTTGTTCGCGCACGGAGGTCCGTCGATCAGTCCGCCAGGGCGCTGGAACGTCTCAACGCTGAAGCGTGCCTGGGTCAGGCCATTGTTGATGAAGTCCTTGAGTACAGAGCTGCCGACCATGCTGCCGAAGACGCCGTTCATGTCCTGGTTGCCCGGTCCCGTATGTCCAACCCAGGCGCCGATCACCAGGTTGGGGCTGTAAGCCATCATCCAGGCGTCGCGGTAATTGTTCGTGGTCCCCGACTTCCCTGCAAAGGGCTTGTTCCAGCCGAGGTTCCACTGGCTCGAGTAATCCTTGAGGATATACGTGATCAGGTACGCCTCCTGCGCACTGATCACCTGCTTGCCTCCGCCCGCTGCCGGCTTGTCCAGAACGTTGCCATCTTTGTCGGTGACTTCGAGAAGGGAGACCGGATCGTGCCTGGTTCCGCCGTTGGCGAAAACGCCATAGCCCACGGCATGCTCAACCATGCGGACCTCGCTGGACCCGATCGCCGTCGTGACCTCACTCTTGAGCGGGTTGGTGATTCCCATGTCGTGGGCGAGGTTGACGACGTTGTCGACGCCGGCCGCCTGCATCGCTTCCAGCGCCGGGATGTTCCGCGAGAGGACCAGCGCCTTGCGCGCCGTGATCATTCCCATGTCGCGGAAGTCGAAGTCGTGGAACTGCCCACCCGCGAAATGACGGGACGTGTCGTCGAGCAGGTTGCCCATGGTGAGCTTGTGCGACTTGAACGCCTGCTCGTAGGCGTAGGGCTTGAAGGACGAGCCCGGTTGCCGTAGCGCGGTCACAACATTGAACTGGCCCTTGATGTCGTCGTTGAGGTAATCGGCGGAGCCGACCATCGCCAGGATCCCGCCCGTCTTGGGGTCCATCGCCAGGAAGTCGCCGTTGTCGGCGCCGAGCGGCCCCAGCTTCTGCTGGCCGACGGCCACCGCTTGCTCGGCCGCCTTTTGCAGGTTGAGGTCGAGCGTCGTCTTCACCGAGAAGCCTCCCTTGTTAACGGCGGAAGGCCCGTAATTGCTTTCCAGCTGCTCGAAGACGTAGTCGACGAAATGCGGTGCCAGGCTGCTCCGGTTCTCCTTGAAGACGAGCTTGAGCGGCTCGTTTTTCGCCTGCTCGGCCTGCGAGCTGGTAATCGCGCCGCTGTTCACCATGGCGTCGAGCACGATCGCCTGGCGCGCCAGCGCCCGGTCCTTATGGAGCGCCGGATTGAAGTAGGTAGGCCCATTGGGCAAGCCGGCGAGCAGCGCGGCCTCACCCAGGGTCAGGTCCTTGGCGGGCTTCCCGAAGTACACCTGGGAGGCGGCCTCGACGCCGGTCGCGTGATGACCGTAATAGATGCTGTTTAAGTACAGCTGCAGGATTTCTTTCTTCGTGTACTTTGATTCGAGGGCAGTCGCCACCATGGCTTCGCGCAGCTTGCGCAGGATCGTTTTCTTGGGGGATTGCAGGATGGCGATCTTGGCCAGCTGCTCGGTAATCGTGCTGGCACCCTGCTGGGGGTGGCGGGCGATGACATCGACAACGCCGGCCTTGATGACACGACCCCAGTCGACGCCGCCGTGCTGGTAGAAGTGTTTGTCCTCGACGGCAATCGTGGCGTTTTGGAGATTTGGACTGATGTCCTTCAACTCCTTGGGGATGACGCGAACGCCCTGCGCATTGCGCTGCTCGATCAGGACGCCGTGGCGGTCGTTGATCTTGACGTCGCCGCCAGCCAGGTCCAGGCGGCTGGGATCGGGGAGCGTGGCGTAGGCATACACGAAGGTGCCGAGGACCAGCAACAGGATCAGGGCGAGGACGATGCCCACGACCAGCATCCAGTGGCGCCGCACCTTGAGCCAGTCGAGCCGGTTCTGAAACCAGCCGGGGCGCCATCCGGCGGGCTTGGCTGCGGAAGCGCGCTTGCGCACCGCCGGAGAGGGTGTGGGATCCTCAGGCGCAGGTGGGCGCGGTCCACTTGTAGGCCCGCCAGTAGGTGGAGTCGGTCCGCTGGTATCTATCGCTTCTTCGAGACGGCCGCGTGTCCCCGCTCGTGCGGGGTGCTCGCGCCGCTGACCAGCCGCCGTGCATAGCCGGCTGCCAGCGCGGTGAGCGCGGCCTCCGCGGCGCTGACCAGCAGACGCCGCCCGATGCTCTCCTTGGATTGGACTTCGACCTTCGTCTTCCCGTCGGCCTTGACGATGCGCTTCTGCGCCGAGGCCCAGGCCCTGGCGTCGTCACGGAAATCCCCTAACCGATCGCGCAGATCATTCAGCTTGAGCTTGCGGACGACCTGCTCCGTCGCTGAGCGACGGCGTCGGGTTCGATAACCGAACACGGCAAAGCCGGTAACGGCCAGGACGAGCCCGCCGACCACCAGCTGGAGGACGCGGTTGGTCTGCAGCTGGGTCTTGACGTCGAGGTTGCGC
>JALYYG010000192.1 GCA_030946685.1 Candidatus Dormiibacterota bacterium
CCGTCTGGATCAGTTGGTTGGCGATGTCCCGGGCGGCGTTGCCGTCCAGCGCGAACCCGAGGCCGGGGCCGGCCTGTGCTTGCTCGATCGCAAAGTTCACGCCGATGACCTGGCCGGCGGAGTTCAAGAGCGGACCTCCGCTGTTGCCCGGGTTGATCTGGGCGTCCGTCTGAATGGCGTTGAGAATGTTTTGCACCTGGCCGGTCGACGAATTCGGGATCGAGATGAAGCGGTGCAGCGCGCTGATGACGCCCTTGGTGACACTGTTCTGCTGACCGAGTGGGCTGCCGATGGCTATCGCCAGCTGGCCAACCTTGAGCGCGTTCGAGTCGCCCCAGCTCAGCGCCGGCAGGTTCTGGGCGTCGACCTTGATGACAGCGACGTCGTCTTCCGGGCTGGTACCGATGACCCGGGCATCGAATTTCTTGGCCCCATCGCGCAGGATGACCTGTAGCTGCCGCGCATTTTCCACGACATGGTTGTTGGTCACGATGTACCCGTCGGCGCGGACGATGAAGCCCGAGCCGATCCCGTGCTGCTCCTGCTGGATGAACATGTCCGGGTTCGAGATCGTTGTCTTGATCTCCACCACTGACTTTCCGTCCTGATCGGCAACGTTGATCACCGCCGACTCCTCGGTCAACGTGTTGGTGATCGGCGTTAGCGGCGCCACCACACTGCCGGACGGCGTGACTTTGATCAATCGCGGCGCCAGCAGAACGGTCGCCGCCGAGCCCGCCAGGGCGCCGACCAAAGCGCTGATCACGACGATCGCAAGGATGCCCATTCGGCGGCGCGGCGAAGCGGGCTTTTCCACCGGCACGGGCGATAGAGGCGCCGGTTCGGGTGGGGGCGGGAGGAATTGAGGTTCGCTCGCCATCGAACTCAGCTCAATTCTACCCCGGGCTGATTCAGCGACCGGGCAGCGGAAGCCACGTTAGGACCAACTGCTCGGTGCGCCGGAATCCTGCCTCCTCGTAGACCCGCACGGCCTGGGGATTGTTCTCGCGGGTCCAGACGGCGGCGAAGGTGACATTCCGCTGACGAAACAGTTGCACGGCTTGCCGCAGCAGCTTCCCACCGATTCCCTGGGAGCGGAAGCTGGGATCGACGTACACCTCGGCGACTTCCGCCTCGAGGCCGGTGCCGGGATTGAAGAACACGCACCAGCAGAGACCCACGACCTTGTCCGCGGCGCGGGCCGCCAGGATCACGTTCTCACCGGTGAATCGGGCGGCGGGCGCGTTCGCCACGTCGTGCTCGATCTCCTTGTCCGTCAGCTGAGGGTGGTCGTAGTGACGCTGCTCGGCCAGCATTAGCTCGCGCAGCAACGGCCGGACCAGGTCGTGCTCGGCCGGATCGAGCACCACAATCGAGATCTCGGTCGCGCCGGGTCGCTCTATGTCTTTGCGGCCGTTGGCACGCCGTCGAGCACGCTGCGCAGGGCCTGGGCCGCACCGAGCAAGCCGGCGGTTTCGACCGGCACGACAAGCTTGGCGTTTTCGCTGGCGGCGAACTTCGAGAGCGTGTCGAGTTGCAGGATAGAGACCAGGATCGGATCCGGGGCGGCGTCCTTGATCGCCTTGTAGACGGTTTCAACGGCCTGCGCCCGGCCCTCCGCCTCGAGGATAGTCGCCTGCCGGAGTCCCTCCGCTCGAAGGATGGCCGACTGCTTATCGCCTTCAGCGGTCTTGATCTGTGCCTGCTTCTGGCCGTCCGCGATGTTGATCTGCGATTGCTGCTGGCCTTCGGATTTGAGGATGAAGGCGCGCTTCTCCTGGTCGGCCGTCTTCTGCAGTGCGAGCGCGTTGAGGATCATCTGCGGGGGTGTGATGTCGACGATCTCGATTCGGTTGATCCGGATCCCCCACTTGTCGGTCACCGACTCCATCTGCGCTTGGAGTTGCGCGTTGATCCGCTCCCGCTGGCTCAGCGCGTCGTCCAGGCTCATCCCGCCGAAGATGGCGCGCAGCGTGGTGCGCGAGAGCTGGTCGATGGCGATGAAGTAATTGCTGACGCTGAACAAGGCCAGCTTGGGGTCGACGACCTGGCTGAAGATGGTGGCGTTGACGCTGACGGTGACGTTGTCGCGCGTGATGACGTCTTGTTTGTCGCCCGTCCGTGGCGTCTCACGGATGTCGACCAGCACCATCGAGTCGACGAGCGGGACGAGAAAGGTCAGACCGGGCTGCCGGACGGAGTGAAACTCGCCGACGCGCTTGACCATGCCAACGTAACCCTGTTGGACGATGTTGACGGTGCGGGCGATGATGACGATGGCGAGGAGAACGACGATGGCGCCGACGATCAAGGGTGCGGACATGAACTCCACCTCTTCTCAGACGGTCGCGGTTGATGGGGACGAGGCTGGGCGAACGATCAGCGTCGTGCTGCGGAGCGCGGTAACAACGACGAGGGTATTGGCGGCTACCGGGCTGCCGTCGTCGGTCAGGGCCGGCCAGAGCTCGCCGGCGATCTTGACGTGGCCGGGCTGCCCGACACCTCCGATGGGTTCCAGCAGGATGGCCTGCTGACCGACCATGCTGTCGGCCCCAGAGCGCAGGGTCGGCCGGCCGATGTGGAGCCGGTCGACAAGGAATGGCCGCGCGATCAGGATCCCGGCCACGCCGAGGACGCCCAACACGATCGCCTGAACCAGAAGGCCGAAGCCAAGCAGGCTGGCGACGGCGGCACCCAGCGCGCCGATCGTGATGAAGACGGCGAAGAACGCGACCGTCATGACCTCGACGACCGCGAACGCAATGGCGACGATCACCCAGAACCAGAACGCCGTCATTCGCGGCCATTCTAAGGCCTGTGGGGCACGCGTGCGAGGTGCTCAGGCCGCTTCGGGTTGTAAGGTCCCGCGCGCGCGCCGCTCGACCGCGATCGGCACGATTCCGGCGCCCTGGATGACTTCGAGCACACTGGCCAGCCCGACTTCCTCGCGTCCGGCTGGGAAATCGATCCCGATCACCGACATCGAGGCGTCGCAGTCAGGGCAGCTCGTGGTGCTCACGGCCTCGGTGGGGTCCCAGCTGCGCTGGGCACACG
>JALYYG010000210.1 GCA_030946685.1 Candidatus Dormiibacterota bacterium
CCATGAAGATGAAGAACATCTGCACCGACCAGAAGTGGAGACTGTTGAAGAACCGGCCCAGGCTGGAGTAGTGCCACCACTGCGGCCCGAAGAACGAGAGCACCACCCCGCTGACGATGACCCACGCGAACGCGGCGATCGTGACCACGCCGAAGACGTATACCCACGAGCCCACGTAGTAGGGCTGGCGGCCGGGGAGCAGGTGGTCCATGGGCAGGTGGCGGTCGAGCGCCTGCCGGATCCGCAGCGTCCAGCTCGCCGGCTTGCCGCCTCCCCCGCTACTTGTGGCTGACATCGTCAGTCTCCTCACCGTGCGGAAACGGGGCGATGAGCGCGATCGCAAAGAGGACGATCATCCCGGCGATGACGAAAAGGTTCGGCAGGGAGATGAGGATGAATCCCAAGTGCACGTAGGTTGCCGGGGTATCCATGGCTGCAATTAAGCACTATCGGCCAAAAGGTTGGCGCGGCGGGGGGTAGCCGCCGCGCCTTCCAAAAGAAGGTGACCGGCATCCGCTTAAGGCGTCGTTATCCGATCAAGAAATGCGCGACGTCGATTCCTTATCAGGCGATCGACAGCTGAGGTCAGCTTCCTGCGAGCGCTCCGACCGCGGCGCCCAACGAACGCAGCATCGGGCGGCCCACTTCCGCCAGTCGGCCTTGTCTCACTGCAGGCAATGCTCCCGGCAAGGTATGCGCGAAGGCATCCACCACTTCAGGATCCCACTGGGTACCTCGCCCTCGAAACAGCTCAGCCAGGGCCACCTCAGGATCGAGCGCGACCCGGTATGGACGGCTGGAGGTCATGGCATCCCAGGAGTCGGCGACTGCGATGATGCGCGCCCCCAGGGCGATCGACGAGCCGGCGAGGCCGCGCGGGTAGCCGAGCCCGTCGATCCGCTCGTGGTGCGCCAGCACCAGCTCGCGCCCGCGGCGGTACTCCGGGAACTTGGCCAGGATCTCGACACCGGTCTCCGGGTGCTTCTTGATCAGCTCAAACTCAGGCGCGGACAGCCTCCCGGGCTTGTGCAGCACATCGTCAGGGACAGCAATCTTGCCCAGGTCGTGGACGCGTGCGGCAAGGCGGATGAGCTCGACCTCCCGGTCGGGCAGGTGCAGCTGACGTGCGATCCGAACGGCATTGACCGCGACGCTTTGCGAGTGCTGGAAGGTATAAGGGTCGCGGCGATCGACCACGTCCGCCATCGATTCCACCGCAGCGATCGTCTGTTCCATCAGCTGGATGGACCGCGAGAGCGCGAGCTGGATGCCCGCCAGCGGGACCATCATCGCGAGCGCCAGCCAGGGCCGCCCGTTCGAGAGGACGGCGACCAGGTAGCCGACCACGTACAGCGCTCCCGTCTGCCAGAGGTCGGCGGCCGCCGCCTCAGTCCAGATCTCGAACGCGCTGCGCTTGGTCTGCAGGCTTACCGCGACGGCGACCAAGCCGTTGTTGACCGCGTATAGCACGGCCGCGGCGACGATTGCCCCCGGCACATAGAAGCCGGCTGCGGCGTCCGGCGCCAGCGCCCGATAGGCCAGCGCCGACGCCGCCCCGGCAAGCATGAGCTGTGATGTGTTGAAGACGAGATCGGTCGGCTGCCGACGGTGACGGCCTGTCGCCGGGTTGCGCCGGAGGCAGAGCGCTCCATCGCCGAGCAGCCGGCTCAAGCCGATCAGCGCCACTGCCTGCGCGGGCGAAAAGAGCAAGACCAGGGCCAGGTAGATGGCCGGCGCGGCGTCCGTCTTGTAGCGCGGCGTCACCATGACCGAAAAGTTGGCCGCCAGCGCTCCAAGCAGGACGAGCATGGCGGCGAGCGCCGGGTCTCCCGCCGCAGTCGGCGTCAATCCCAAAAGCAGCGCGGACACCCCTACGGCCGGCGCGGCCGTTGCCAACAGGTACGGGCGGAGCCAGGGGGTCATGACCGAGCTCAGGCGATCGTCGTCAGCCGATCCCCAGCCCGCCGCCGAATGTCGTCGTCCTCTTTGTCCCGTAGAGGTACAGGTCAGGCGAGACCAGGCCCGTGGACACCTTCAATTGGATGCTGTAGGTCACAGGCAGCCCAAGTTTGATGGTGGGATCGAGACCGCAATAGACCTGGGCGCTGGCGGTGGTGATGCCCATGAGCACCAGGCCACCAGCAAGCACAAGGCTGGCCAGTATTCGCTTCATCCCACTCCCTCCCAATCGGTTGCGCTGATTCTTCAGCTGACCACTGAAATCTAAGTTGTCCGATGTAGGGAAGGGTCAAGAATCAGTTAAGAGTTCTTAAGGGCTCGCTGTCAACGTTCGCAAAACGGGCCCCGGTGTCCTCCAGGGCGATTATTACGGCTTCTGTTACAGGTAAGAGGCCCATTCGCCGTTATCCCATTTGTATTGCGCTCAATCGTCGAGTTCACTGGTGTAACTCGAGCGTACGGTTCAAGGCTTGCGCTCGATGACGTCCACCTGGCACTGGAGCCGGGTGAGCTGACGTTTCTTGTCGGCCCCAGCGGGGCCGGCAAGACGACACTGCTCAAACTGATCAACCGCGAGATCCGCCCCACCAGGGGCGAGGTCTGGGTGGATGGCATCGCGGCCCACTCGCTGAAGGCGTCACGTGTGGCTGACCTGCGCAGGCGCGTGGGGGTGGTCTTTCAGGACTACAAGCTCCTGCCGCGGCTGACCGCGAGGGAGAACGTCGCGTTTGGGCTCCAGGTCGGAGACGTGCGAGTTTCGGACCGAGAGGCCACGGACCGAGCCCTCGACGCACTGGAGGCCGTGAGCCTCGGCGATCGAGGCAGCGCCTTTCCGCACGAGCTTTCGGGCGGGCAGCAGCAGCGCGTCGCCGTCGCACGGGCCATGGTCACGCAGCCGCCGGTCCTCATCGCTGACGAGCCGACCGGCAACCTCGACCTGGAAACGGCCTGGCAGATCATGGACCTGCTCGAGAACATCGCGGCGTTCGGCACCACCGTGCTCGTCGCGACCCACAACGTTGAGATCGTGAGGCGCCTTCAGCGCCGGATCCTGACGCTGGTGCAGGGCCGCCTGGTGCGCGACCAGCCTGCAGGTGCCATCGGGAGAATGGAATGGCTGGCCTCGGCGTCATCGTGAAGGGGCGCTTCCCAAAGCGACAGATGCTGCGAGTCATCATCACCAACATCCTCCGTCGCCTGTTCTTCGGAGCCGCTCGGAACTGGGTTCGGAACATCGGGTCAATCGCTCCCGCCCTTGGCTCGATGACGTTGCTCCTCGTAATGGCCGGCCTGGCCGGTCTGGGCGGTTTCGCGCTCTACAACCTCGAGCAGGTCGAAGCCGGCCAGGCGTCAATGCTGCACGTGTACCTGCGTGACAGCGCCCCCTCTGTTGACGTGAACTCCCTGTGGGATCGGCTCGCGAACGACAGTCGCATCGCCGGCGTCAACTATGTGACCAGAGCTCAGGCGCTCGCGCGAGCCCAGCGCATTCCGGGGCTGCCGCAGCTGGCCGATGCAAGCGAAAGCAACCCATTCCCGGCCAGCCTCGATGTGCAGGTCAAGAACATCAACGATGTTGCGGCGATCGACGCGATGGTCCGAAGCGACAGCGCAGTGGACCCGGTTTATCCGACGTCGTATGACAGAGGGGCCTACCAGCGCATCCAGGCTGTGGTGTTTGGCGTGGCTGCAGGCGGCCTGACCTTCCTGGCGCTGCTCGGGTTCGTCGCCGTGACAGTGACCATCAACAGCGTCCGGGCGGCGATCCACTCGCGGCGCGACGAGGTCACGATCATGCAGCTGGTTGGCGCTCCCCGCTGGATGGTCCGTGGGCCGTTCGTCGTCGAGGGCGCGATCACCGGTGCCCTGGCAGGCGCGGCGGCGGGCCTTGCAACCTTCGGGTTGACGATGGCCGGGATGGCAGCCGGGTCGGGCACCTTCAGTCAGTTCGCACCCGGCGTCACGGTTAGCGTCGCGGCTCTTGCGGCGACCGCCGTGTTCGCGATCGGGGTTGGTCTTGGCTCCGGCTCGTCGCTCGTCAGCCTGCGGAGGCACCTGGAGTCGTGAGAGGGATCCTCATCGCTCTATGCGTCGCGCTGGTCGTGCTCGGGGCAGGCCCCGTCGGGGTCACCGCGACTGTCGACCCCCAGCAGCAGAAAGCACTGATCGACCAGATTCGTGCGCAGCTCGGCAGCAACCTGGCCGATGCGCTGGCCGCCCAGCAGCAGCTGCAGCAGTCGCTGCAGAACAACTCCGCCCAGCAGCGCGACGTCCAGGGGAAGATCGTCGACGTTCAGCAGAAGATCGCCGACCTGGACGTGCAGATCGAGGCTGCCATACAGCGTGAGGCGGTGCTCGGGCAGCAGATCGACACCGAGCGTGCGCAGCTCCGCCAGCTGGCAAGGGCCATTTACGTCGCGCCCACCTCGGTGCTCGTAATCCTCGGCGAAGCCCAGAGCCTGGGCGACCTGCTGACACGCATCTCCGACCTCAACGTGGCAGGCACGCGTGCGGGTGAGATCAAAACCTCACTGGCGCACGATCTGACCGAGCTCCAGGCCCAGCGCCAGAAGGTGCAGGACGCGCGCGCCGAGCAGGTCACGCAGCGCGCTAAGCTCGACTCGGAGCTGTCGCAGCTGCGGGACCTGCAGGTGCAGCAGGAGAAGTCGATGGCCGAGCTGCAGGCCAAGATCGCACAGACGCAGTCCGAGCTTTACATACTCAAGACGCAGTCAGCGCAGCTGGCGCAGCAGATAACCGACATGCTGCAGCAGCAGCAGGACGCCATCATCGCGGCGGCCATGCAGGCCGTGTGGACGCAAGTCCAGCTCTGGTCGCAGGCGAACAACGTCGGCACGATCCCGGCCAGCCCGGGCCATTCAACCAAATACCGGTTCATCTGGCCCGAGCCCAAGGCACAGATCTCCCAGCCCTTCGGTCCCAGCCACCTCGTGCTGGAGCCTCCCTACGGCGGGTACGCGCACTTCCACACCGGCATCGACCTGGTGGAGCCGTTCGGCTCGCCGGTCTTTGCAGCCGACGACGGCATCGTGGCGCTGGTCGGTGTCTCCAGCAGCGGCTACGGCAATTACGTTGTCATTGCTCACTCAGGCGGGCTGGACACGCTTTACGGTCACCTTTCGACGGCGCTGGTCAAGGTCGGACAGACCGTCAGCCAGGGCCAGACGATCGGGCTCGAGGGATCGACAGGTAACTCAACGGGCGCACACCTGCACTTCGAGCTGCGTATCAAGCAGCAGCCGATCGACCCGGCGCCCTATCTACCGCCGGGCGCGCCCTCCGCCTTCAGGGGCTGACCAGAACAGCCGCACCTTCGGTCGGACGGGTCGGTATGGTGACGGTGACCCAGTGAAGGGTGACCCCATCGACCCGCAGGGACCGACCGGGCAGCTCCGCCTTCTGGAGCCGCTGGCGGCGACACTTCGGCGCTTCATCCCGGAGCGTGCGGACGACGACGGGTTGTTCGGACCGCGCAGCCTCGTGTGGCGTGTCCATCGCGACCGCAGCTTCCTGCTTGCCGGCGTGCGCTCGCTGTTGATGCAAGCGCTCCATCCCCTGGCCATGGCCGGCGTGGCGCAGCACAGCAACTGGAGGCGTGACCCGTTCGGCCGCATCGCCGCCACCAGCGCTTACATGCTCACCGTGACGTACGGCTCCCGCGCGGCAGCGAATGCCGCGGCTGCGCGCGTCCGCGCGGTGCATACGCACATCAACGGAATCGACGACGTGACGGGCCTGGCATATCGCGCCGGCGACCCGGCCCTCCTGTTGTGGGTTCATGTCGCCATGGTCGAGTCCATCGTCACCATCGTGCAGAGATACGGCCGTGGGCTCGACGATGTCGACGCTGATCGCTATGTCGCGGAGACCGTGCCCTTCGCCGAGGTTGTCGGCGTACAGGCCGAGCAGGTCCCCACGACTGTCGCTGGGCTGCGGGAGTTCATCACGTCTGTGCCGCTGCTTCAGGCGACGCCGGCCGCAAAGGAAGCCATGGCGGTTGTGCTCGACCCGCCCGAGCTTGACGCCGAGTTGCGGGACCTGTGGCGCGATCTCGGACAGGTCGCGGTGGGGACCCTGCCTCAGTGGGCGCGTTCGCTGTACGGGTACGCGACACCTGCGCCCGAGACTCTCGAGCGCGAGCCGGTGAGACAGCTGCTTGGCGTGCTCGACTTCGCCTTCGAATCGCAGCCGGGCGTGATCGAGGCGCGAAGGCGGATCGAGCTGCGTATGCGGGCATGAAGCCGGCGTCGCGTATCAGGCGGTCGCGAATCGGACGCGGCTCTGCGCTGGCGGGGCTGGCCCTGCGTATCGGCGGCCGCTACGCCGCACGCTCACCCCAGCTCGTCTTCGCGTCGGTTTCCCGCCGCCGCGAGCTGCGCCATGACCTGGCTCTGCGGACTGCAGAGGAGGTGGCCGAGGAGCTCGGTGCGATGAAGGGCGCGCTGATGAAGATCGGCCAGATGGCCAGCTACGTCGACGCCGGCATGCCCGAGACGTTCCGCAGCACGATGGCCCGCTTGCAGCACGACGCGCCGCCGATGAGCCCAGAGCTCGCCGCCTCCGTGGTCGCCGAGGAGCTGGGCGGCCCTCCGGAGCGGGTTTTCGCGCGGTGGGATCCCCTGCCGTTCGCGGCAGCCTCGATCGGGCAGGTCCATCGCGCGATCACGCGCGATGGGCGTGCGGTGGCGGTCAAGGTACAGTACCCCGGCATCGCCCGCAGCATCGAGTCGGACCTCCAGAACGTGACCCTGCTTCGGCGGATCGCCGCCGTCGCGTTCCCAGGACTCGACACGCACTCGCTCGTGGAAGAGCTTCGCGACAGGCTGCGCGAGGAAGTCGACTACAGGCTCGAGGCCGACAACCAGGACCTGTTCGCAACCTATTACGAAGCACACCCTGTGGTCCATGTGCCTAGAGTCGTTGGCGGGCTCAGCACGGCGCGGATCCTGACCAGCGACCTCGTCGCCGGTGCACGATTCGACGAGCTGCTTGGCTGGGATCAGCGTGAGCGCGACCTCGCCGGGGAGACCATCGACAGGTTCACCTTTCGCAGCCTGTACCGCCTCCGCGCCTTCAACGGCGACCCACAGCCCGGCAACTATCTGTTTCACGGACAAGGCCGGGTCACCTTCCTCGACTTCGGCTTGACCAAGCGGTTCACCATGGCGGAGCTCGAACCTCTCCAGGACGCGGCGCGCTTCCTCGCCATCGAGCACGACCACGAGGGCTTTCGTCGAGCACTCGAGCGCGCTGGTTTCCTGCAGGAGGGAGCGCCTGTCTCCACGGACGCCGTGATCGATCGAATGGGACAGTTCTACGAAACCGTCTTGCGCGACGCCCCGATGACCATCACCAGCGAGTACGCATCGGGCCTCTTCCGGCGGTACTTCGACGCCCGTACGCCGCTGGCCCCGTACACGAACATTCCCCGGACGTACGTGGTCCTGCAGCGAATCAACCTGGGCCTTTACGCAGTGCTAGGCAGCCTTAACGCCACGGCCAACTGGCGGCGAATTGCCGAAGAGATCTGGCCCTTCCGAAGTGGACCCCCCTCAACCCCGATAGGCGAGGCCGAAGCCCGCTGGGAGCTCCGCAAGGAAGCCATCGCGTAGCTCCGCGCGATGGAGGGCTGGAGCCTAGGAGAAGACTTCGACCGGGACGGCGACCGTCGTGTCAGGCGCCGGCGTCAGCTCTATCACGCTTTGCATTACGTATCTCCGCCGGGGTTCCTCCTGCGTCCGTCGAACCGGTACGGGTGAGGCCACCACCGGGTCGAGGAGCCGTCGAAGCTGGAACTCAAGCAGCCGGTCAAAATCGTTCATTTGTATTAGTAACGCCTCCCCCAACGGTAGTACTCGACGCTCAGCTGAACTGGCACTACTGCAACTGTGCGAGCAAAAGTCCGACCAACCGTACGGTGACCGCCGGTGGGTGATTGCCAGACAGTGGGACCGTAGAACGCGGCATTACCACTGAGGGGGGTTCAGGATGGCAGCGATCAGTAGGGCCGAACCTGCACGCGCTAGCGCGCAGGCGATCTCGGAGTCACTAACTCTGGCCGGCGAGCGTCAGCAGGCGACCTACCAAGCTGGAAACGAAGCGGACTTCGAACGGCTTTACCAGGCGTCGTATGGAAAGATTCTCGGCACGCTCACGGCCATGCTCGGTGACAGGGCGGCCGCCGAGGACTGTGCCCAAGACGCCTTCGAGCGGGCGTTCAAGAAGTGGGACTCGTGGCAGCCGATAGCGCCGGCCGAAGCCTGGGTCCACCGCATCGCCATCAACGCAGCCGTTTCGCACCAGCGGAAAATGCGTCTGCGCGAGGTGGGTGAGGTGATCAGGCGCATCGGACGCCCGGGCCTTGCCCCGGATCCGCAAGAGCAGGTCGAGCGCCGGGACCTCGCGGACGCCCTCGCCCAGCTTCCACCCAAGCAAGCGGCAGCCATCGTGCTTCGCCACTATCACGGTTACACGAACCGCGCGATCGCCCAGGCTCTGGGCATCCCCGAGCGGACTGTCGCGTCACGTCTGGCGGTCGCTAAATCGCGCCTTCGCGTGATGCTGCAGCATTCGAACGCCGACGTGGCCACCGAGGGCTTGCGAGGCGGAGCGGTCGCGGCGGACTGACCGGATCGACCAGGCAGCTGATCTCGCGGCAGCCTGAGCCTTATCGGGACGTCAAGGCTGCCCGTCGAATCGGCAGTGATGCTTCGGAGCAATTCGGACGGCCGGCTGGAAGCCATTGATGAACGCTGTCGCATCGACGAAGCGATATGGGAAGGCTGGGAACCCATCGCACCGCGACGGCGGCAGCGCACCGCGCCACGCATTCGGCTCGTAATCGCCGCGAAACACGGCGAAGTGAAGATGAGTCCGGCCGCCCATGTCGGCGATATCCGCGAACACCTGGCCCTTGGTGACGATGGTGCCGGCTCGAAATCCAGGCCGCGGCCAGACATGCCAGTACTGCGTGAGCACGACGCCCTGGGCCGTTTGGTGGCGGATGAGGACACCGCCCCGGAAAGTTGGATCGACGATGTAGCCGACGATCACCCCGTTCGCGGCCGCCATCACAGGGTGGATGCCGGTGCGGATGTCGACGCCGGTGTGCAGCCAGACGGCGCCGGTGACGGCGCAGCGCCGAAGGACCGTGCCGTCGCACAGGCGCCACTGGCTGCCAAACCCAAGGCAGTGCGGCGCCCACGCCGGCAGCGGGAACTGAAACGAGTCGGCCGCCTGGGCGGCTGCCGCCGGAGCGGCGGCCGCAAGGGAGGTCGACCCTTCGCTCGCCTGGATCGGCATAAGCGCCCAGACGGCGCTCAGAGCCACAGCAACAGCGGCGGGTGCCTTGGTGATCGAGTGCACCGCAAGCCTCAGGTTACGCCACAGTCGCCGGGTCGCCAAAGCAAGAGGCAACCCGGGCGGCCATCCTGGCGTTGTTAACCACCAGGTCCACGTTCAGTTCGAGGGAGCGCCCCCCGGAGAGCTCGGCCACTCGGGCCAGCAGGCGTGGGGTCAGCTCAGGTCCGGCGACGCCTGCCAGCTCCCGAACCGCCCTATCGACCATCGCCTCCGCGCCCTCCAGCTCACCGGGCGGCGGCACCGCGACCACCACGCCCCGAGCGCCGGCACCCCATGCGGCCCGCAGCACGCCCGCAGTCTCCATCGGCCCATCGACTCGCGCGCCGACGCGGCAGCCGCTTCGACTCGTGTAAAAGGCAGGAAGCTCATCGCATCCGTATCCCAGCACGGGCACGGACAGGCTCTCCAGCCGCTCCAGTGTGAGCGCCAGGTCGAGGATCATCTTGGCGCCGGCGCAGAAGACGGCTACGGGAGTGCGTCCTAGCTCCACGAGGTCGGCCGACTGGTCCTCAGGATGGCCGCGGTGAACACCGCCGATACCACCGGTGGCGAAGAAGCGAATCCCGGCCATCGCGGCCGCTCGCATCGTCGCCGCCACGGTGGTCGCTCCGACGTCCCGGCGCGCCAGGGCCGGACCGAGATCACGCGAGCTCACCTTGATCGCGCCCGCGGCAACGCGCACCAGCTCGCCGTCGGTGAGGCCGACGCGGATCCGCCCGTCGAGCACCGCGACGGTGGCCGGCACCCCGCCCTCGTCTCTTATCGCGGCCTCGCTCTCGCGCGCCGCGCGCAGGTTGTGGGGAGCGGGGAGACCCTGGCCGACTATCGAGGTCTCGAGGGCGACCACCGGCCGGCCTTTCGCCAGCGCCTCGGCGATCTCTGCGGAAACCTGGAGCAGGTCGCTCAACTCGGACGCGCACCGGCTCGGGTCACCGCACCTGATGCGACGACGACAGCACGGTCTGCAGCCTCGAGCGGCGTGGCACCGTCGAGATATGACACGCAGAAGGCGGCCGCGAGAGCGTCGCCTGCGCCGCTGGGGTCGACCTCGCGCACCTGCGGGGCGCGGACGTGGTGGCCGGAGACCTGGCAGCCGTTCGCTCCCAGCTTGAGGACGGCCACCTTGGCCAGGTCTTCCATGGGCACGCCCAGGGCTTCAGATTCCGCAGCCGTGCCGAACAGCAGGTCAGGTCGCAGGCGGACGAGCTCCTCCGCGAAGCGCGCTGCGCCGTATTCCTTGAGCCCGGCCACTGACGATAGGTCGATCGACACCAGGCCGTTCCGGTTTCGAACAAGGTCGATGGCCGCCTTCGTTGCCGCGGCCAGCGGCTCCGCAAAAAGCGAATAGGCCGGCACGTGGATCAGGTTGACCCCGTCGAACCAGTGCTTGCGAATGTCGGTGGGACGCAGGCCAGCGCTGGCTCCGCGTTGGGTCGCCATCGTCCGCTCGCCGTTCGGGCCGACGAGGACCGCGATCATCCCCGTCGGCTCCGGGCCCCACACACTGAGGACGTCCACGCCAAGTGCCTCCAGCTCAGCCACCAGCCGGCGGCCGCGATCATCGTCTCCCACTCGCGTGATCAGGCGCACGGGCGAGCCGAGCGCTGCCGCCCACGCACAGAAGTTTGCTGCCTGGCCGCCACCCCCGACCCTGATGACCGCCGGGTTGTCGTCGTCCGGCCGCAACCGTCCTTCCGGCACGATCGTGATGTCGAGGACGAGATCCCCGATCGAAAGGATCATCAGGAGCTGCGAAGCGCGGGGATTACCTCGACCGCGACTCGCTCCAGGACACGCATCTGGTCGTCACGGGGCTGGTCGATTATGAATTCGTTGATCCCTGCCTCGCGGTAGCGGCCGGTCACGTCCTGGAAGGCATCGATCGAGCTCCATGGATCATCAGCTGCCTTCGCCGCCCACATATACAGCGACCGCACCACCTCGTTTGGATTTCGGCCCACCTCCGCACACTTCTCGTTCAACACTTCGTTGCGGGCGCGGATCTCTTCAACGCTGCCAAACGAGTTCCAACTGTCGGCGTACTGAGCGCAGAGCTTTAGCATCCTCGGGCCGTGCGCGCC
Organism: Candidatus Dormiibacterota bacterium; assembly: GCA_030946685.1. GTDB lineage: Bacteria > Chloroflexota > Dormibacteria > Dormibacterales > Dormibacteraceae > Palsa-872. Next base: position 11,424 of record JALYYG010000210.1, read on the forward strand.
GATGGTCATCGGCGGCCGCGGCTTTTGGATCGGACCTGGTCGGAATTCCGCCTTGCGGAGCGCATAGTGCTTGCCTTCGAACGTGACGACCTCGCTGCGAAGCAATCGGTCCACGATCTGCACGGCCTCCTCAAACCTCCCGATTAGCTCACCCACCGGCGGGAACTCGATGCCGTACATGGCGTGTTCCGGCTCATACCATCCCGCGCCCAGGCCCAGCTCGAGCCTGCCGTTGGAGATATGGTCGACGGTGACCGCCTCCTTGGCCAGCAGCGCAGGGTGCCGGAAGGTGTTGCACGAGACCAGCACACCGATGCGGATCCGGCTCGTTACCGCGGCCAGCCCGGCCAGCAAGGTCCAGCCCTCGAAGTAGGGGCCGTGGGGGCGACTGGGTTGGACGTAGTGGTCGCAATCCCAGACGCTGTCGAAGCCAAGCTTCTCGTAAAGCTGCCACCGCTCAACGAGTGTCGACCACGCCATGTTCTGGTCGGTGCAGATCCCAAATCGAAGGTGATCGCCCATGGCGACACATTAGCGGGACCGGAACTGAACAGCGGCCGGACTCGGTGACAGCGCTGTCTACGACTCCCAAAATCGGATCGGGCGAATGGTGGAGCGCAGACAGGCGCCCGCTCGCGTTGATCGGCTAAGCTACCCGGACGATGCGTAGAACTGTCATTCGCGGTAATGCCCTCACCCGGCGGCGAGTGATCGACTACGTGCGCTGCGCCAGCTGCTTCTGTAGCTAGGCCGACCTTCTAAAGGGGGCCCCGGGCCCCCGATCGCGCCACTCTCGGCGCGGCTTCTCAGTCGGCATCAGCTATTCAGTGGAGGCGCCTCTATTTGTTCTGTTTCCTGATCGTTCCATGCAGTAAATCCGCGGACCCTGTGTCAGGTCCGGGCGGAGCCTGAGCGCGTGTGTAAGGTCTGCGGCTGCACGCCCGCGCTGGAAGGCTTCTCCAAGAACGAGTCGATCAAGGCGAAGTCAAATCACCTGCGTGGCCGGATCACCGATGAGCTCGTCGAAGACACCCCCGCCTTCACCGAGGAGTCTGAGCAGCTTTTGAAGTTCCACGGCATCTACCAGCAGGACGATCGCGACCGCCGCAAAGAGGCCCGCGCGAAAGGCCAGGACAAGCACCACCAGCTGATGATCCGAACGCGCATCCCGGGAGGGGTCGTCTCGGCGGATGCATACGTCGCTCACGACGACGTCAGCCGGCGGTGGGCGAACGGAACGCTTCGCGTCACGACCCGGCAGGACTTCCAGCTGCACGGCGTGCTCAAGGGCGACATCAAGAAGTCCATCCGAGCCATCAACGACGCCCTGCTGACCACCCTAGGGGGCTGCGGCGACGTGGAGCGCAACATCATGTGCTGCCCGGAACCGCTGGCTGGCCCCTTCCGCGACCAGCTGCACAGGTCGATTGCACAGATGGTGGCCGCTCTGACTCCGCGCACGGGGGCCTACCACGAGATCTGGCTAGACGGCGAGGTCGTCAAGTCTTCCGAGCCGGAGGTCGAGCCGCTCTACGGCGAGCAATACCTGCCGCGCAAGTTCAAGACGGCGGTCGCCATCGAGGGCGACAACTGCGTCGACATGTACGCGAACGATCTGTCCCTTGTCGCAATGCGCGGCCCGAACGACTCGGTTCGCGGGTTCAACGTCCTGGTGGGCGGGGGCCTCGGCCGCACTCACAACAAACCCGAGACATTCGTTGCGGTGGCGGTGCCGCTCGCCTACGTGGAGCCTGACCAGGCAGTCGACGTCGCGTCCCAGGTCGTCGCGGTGCAGCGCGACTACGGCGATCGGACCAACCGTCGCCACGCCCGGCTGAAGTACACGATCGCCGATCGCGGCATCGACTGGTTCCGCGGTGAGGTCCAGGCACGGTTGCCTTTCGAGCTCAAGCCCGCGGAAAGTCTGAGCTGGAAACCTGTCGACGACCACCTTGGCTGGCACGAGCAGGGCGATGGCAGGCTTTACGTCGGCATCTACGTCGAGAACGGAAGAATCGCCGACGTCGGTGAAGTGCAGCTGCGAAGCGGGCTGCGCCGGATCGTTGACGAGATACGACCTCAGGTCCGCCTCACGGCCCAGCAGAACGTGATCCTCGCCGGTATCGACCCGGCCCAGCGTGCGCGGGTCGAATCGCTGATGGGCGAGCACGGCATCGCCGCTGTGGAGGCGATGCCGCGTGCCATCCGCCATGCCATGGCGTGCCCGGCCATCCCCACGTGCGGCCTGGCTGTGGCGGAGGCGGAGCGCGCGATGCCGAGTCTCATACGGCAGCTCGCGGGCGTGCTGGATGAGCTCGGCCTGGCGGAGGAGCGCATCAGCTTCCGGATGAGCGGATGCCCCAATGGCTGTTCTCGCCCATACCTCGGCGACGTCGGCTTCGTCGGCACCACGCTGGGCAAGTTTGACGTGATGCTCGGTGGGGATTTCAATGGCACGCGGCTCAACCGCCTCTATGCGCCCAACGTGCCCTTCGCGGAGATCCCGACGCTGCTGCGACCGACGTTCGAGGCCTTCCGCTCCGACCGGCGGCCCGCGGAAGGCTTCGGCGATTGGGTCGAGCGCACCGGCTTCGACAGCCTGCGCGAGCGCTTTGCGATGAGCGAGACGGCGTCGTGAGGGTGCTCGCGACGGCTGAGGTGAGGGCGGGCGCCGAACCCCAGGAGGTGCTCCGCTGGGCGTTCGAGACGTTTCCCAGGGTGACGATCGTGTCCAGCTTCCAGGCCACCTCCGCGGTCCTGATCGACATGGCCGCGCGAATCACTACGGACGTGACGGTGGTCACCCTCGACACAGGTCGACTGCCGCAGGAGACCCACGACATCATCGACAGGGTGCGCGATCGCTACGGCATTGAGATCGAGTTGGTGACCCCGGACCCGCAGGACATCCGGGACATGGTCGCCGGCCATGGGAGCAACCTCTTCCGGGAATCACCCGACCTGCGGCGGCAGTGCTGCGATGTGCGCAAGACGCGCCCTCTCGCTCGGGCTCTGGAGAAGTACGACGCCTGGATCACCGGCCTGCGCCGCTCGCAGATGGCGACGAGAGCGGCAACTCCAGTCGTCTCCATCGACCTCGAGCACGGCGGCATCACGAAGATCGCGCCCCTCGCCACATGGTCCGAGGAGCGGGTCTGGGGTTACATCCGGCAGCACGACGTTCCGTACCACCCCCTGTACGACAGCGGCTACACGTCGATCGGCTGCGCGCCGTGCACCCGCGCGACCCAGCCTGGCGAGGACGCGCGAGCCGGTCGCTGGTGGTGGGAGCAGGGCGAGGTCAAGGAATGCGGGCTGCACTGGAAGTCCGACCAGCCTGTCAACGAGGAGGCGGCCAGCGCTTGAGGTACTACCCAGTCTTCATCGACCTGGCCGGCCAGCCGTGCGTCGTTCTGGGGGGCGGGCGATTCGCGGCTGAGAAAGCCGCCTCGCTGCTCGAGGTAGGAGCAAGGGTCACAGTCATCTCTGCGCGCTTAAGTCCGCGTGTCGAGGCCTTGATTGCCGAGGGTCCGATCGAAGCGCTCCGCCGCTCGTACCAACCGGGCGATCTTGCCGGCGCGCGGTTGGTGATCGATGCCAGCGAGGACGAGGCGATCAATGGCCAGGCCTGGGAGGAGGCCGAGGCAGCGGGCATCCTCATCAATGTCGTCGACCGCCCGGCGCAGTGCCGCTTCATCGCGCCCGCGATAGTGCGCCGCGACCCGTTGCTGATCGCGATCTCCACCAGCGGCGAGAGCCCATTCCTGGCTTCAGCCCTACGCGCCCGGCTCGAGCGCTGGCTCGGTGGGGAGTGGGGACCGTTCACAGCGCTCGTCGGTCGCGTGCGCAGGGGACTCCGCGAGCGGGACGTTCCGCTGGCCGAACAGACGCGCGCCTATCGTCGGCTGCTCACTTCAGATGTGCGCGAGCTGCTGCGCAACGGCCACAAAGCGGAGGCCGAGGCTCGGGCTGCGATTCTGTCTCGGCCAGGCGCACGTCAAGCTGGACGTGTCGCGATAGTCGGGGCGGGGCCGGGCGATCCGGCTCTGATCACAGTCAAAGCGCGCGACCTCCTTGCCGACGCCGACTTCGCTCTACACGACGCCCTCATAGCCCCCGAGACGCTGGCCTTCTGCGGACCTGATACCAAGATCGAGGCCGTCGGCAAGCGCGGAGGCGCGGCGAGCACGCGGCAGGAGGACATCAATGCGCGCCTTATCGAGCTCGCGCGCGAGGGAAACCTGGTGGTGCGTCTCAAAGGCGGTGACCCGTTTGTCTTCGGGCGCGGCGGCGAGGAGATGGCGGATCTACTCCTGGCCGGCGTCGATGTCGTCGTCGTGCCTGGAGTCACCGCGGCGCTGGCCGCTCCTGCGGCTGCCGGCATTCCCGTGACCCTGCGAGGCACTTCCTCCTCGGTGGCGATCACCACCGCCCAGGGAGCCGAACCGCTTGGGCGTCTCCATGACCTTGCCCTTGCGAGCGACACCATCGTCGTGATGATGGTGCGGGCCATCCTGGCCGATGTCGCAGGTACGCTGGCTCGCGCTGTTGGAGGGTCACGGCCCGCCGCTCTCATCAGCAACGCGACGCTGCCCGGCGAGCGTAAGGTGTGGGGGCCGCTCGAAGACATTGCACGCCTCGCAGATGAAGCCGGGATCGAGACGCCGGCGGTCCTGGTGGTCGGTGAAGTCGTCGCCGCGAGCCCTGTCCTCGCAGCATTGCAGGTGGCGATACCAGGCGCGATGGGCGACACGGCCGGCTAGCCTGGCGCCTAGCGCATCGCTCCCCTGATTGTGTCGACGATGCGCGCGACGGTCGGCATCGCCTCGTCCTCCATAGCCTGCGCGGCGGGCAGTGGCACGTGCGGAGTCGTGATGCGAATGATCGGGCCGTCGAGGTCGTCGAAGCACTCGTCGGCCACTATCGAGACGATCTCCGCCCCCCAGCCGCACAGTCGAGGGTTCTCTTCGACTGTGAAGAGGCGGCCTGTCTTCTTCACCTCTCCCAGGATCGTTTTGGTGTCGAGCGGGACGAGGCAGCGAACATCGACCACGGTCGCGTGGATTCCCAACTCGTCGAGCTCGGTCGCCGCGGCCAGGGCCCTCGGTACCATCGCGGCGAGAGCCACGATGGTGCAGTCCTTGCCATCGCGCCGAACCTCCGCCTTGCCCAGCCTGTCGACGTGCTCATCGTCGGGCACCTCGCCCTTGATGCCGTAAAGCGACTTCTGCTCGAAGAACAGCACGGGATCCGGGTCGCGAATTGCGGCCGCGAGCAGGCCCTTTGCGTCCGCGGGCGTGGATGGGGCGACGACCTTCAGGCCCGGGACTGCCATGGCCCAGTTTTCCAGGCTCTGCGAGTGCTGTGCGCCGAAGCGCGAACCCCCGCCATTGGCGGTTCGGATCACCAGCGGCAGCGACACCTGGCCGTCGGTCATGTAGCGAGTCTTGGCCACCTGGTTCGCCACCATGTCCCAGCACGTTGCGAGGAAGTCAGAGAACATGATCTCGACAACGGGTCTAAGCCCGGTCATCGCCGCGCCCATGGCCGCGCCGACGATCGCCTGCTCAGAGATCGGCGTGTCGCGCACTCGCTCCGGACCGAACCGGTCAAGCAGTCCGACGGTGGCCTTGAAAACGCCGCCGGCGGCAGCCACGTCCTCGCCGATGAAGTAGACGGTCGGGTCACGCTCCATCTCTTGCGCGATTCCGGCCGCCACGGCCTCGCGAAAGGTCAGTTCCGCCATGCCGAGCCTCCATCGCTCCAGACCTGGCTTTCTATGTCCTCGATCCGGGCGGGCGGCGCATTGCGGGCCTCATCGGTCGCGAGGTCCACCTTCCGCTGCGCCTCCTCGTCAATCTTGCGCAGCGCACCATCATCGATTCCCAAGGACGCGAGCCTCTCGCGGTACCGCTGGATGGGGTCGCGGGTCATCCACTCGCGAACCTCCTCCTTGGGTCGATAGGTGGCCGGGTCGCCTCGCGAGTGGCCGCCGTGCCGGTACGTGAGCGCCTCGACCAGCGAAGGCCCGTCACCTGAGCGTGCCCTGCCGATCGTATGGATGGCCGTCTCGTACATGACGTCGGCATCGTTGCCGTCGACCAGGATCGGTTCGAGGCCGTAAGCCGACGCGCGATCCGCGGCAGGATGCTCCACCGCGGTCACCGATCGGATCGGCGTGTACTCCATGTAATGGTTGTTCTCGCATACGAAAACCACAGGCAGCCTCCAGACCACCGCAAGGTTGAGCGCTTCGTGGAAGGCCCCGATGTTGGTCGTGCCGTCGCCGAAGAAGCAGACCGCGACCTGGCCTGACTTGCGGGCCTGGGCCGACCACGCCGCGCCTGCGGCGATCGGCATGTGCGCCCCGACGATGGCGTACGAGCCCATCGCTCCATGTGTCACATCCGTCAGGTGCATCGATCCGCCCTTGCCGTGCAGCATCCCGTTCGCGCGCCCGAGAAGCTCTCCCATCGCGGCCGCCATCGAGGCGCCTCGAGCCAGCGTGTGCCCGTGACCGCGATACGTGCAGAACGTGTAGTCGTCCTTGCGCATCGCGACCGCATACCCGGCCGCGATCGCCTCCTGCCCAAGGGCAAGGTGGCTCGTCCCGCGGATCAGGTTCTCCACGAAAAGGTCGTAGGCGCGCTGCTCGAAGTCTCTGAGCTCGACCATAAGCTGGTAGAGGCGGAGCCGCGTCTTTTCGTCGATTCTGGCCTCTCCCTTTCGGGGAGCGATCAATACGGCCCCTCCTTAACGCCGCTTTGTGCGCGGGTTCGCGAGCTGGGTCGACTGGTGCCCGTGCCCGCTTTCAATATGGGTTTGCGATCATCAGCTCTTCGGCGGGGAAAAGCGTGATCACCTCGTGTCCCGTCGCCGTCACCACGAGCTCCTCCTCGATGCGCGCAGCAGAGTGGCCGTCGTCGGCGGGGCAATATGTCTCCAGGGCGAAGACCATCCCTTCCTTTATCTCCACGGGATCCTTGAGAGAGTTCAGCCGGCTGATGATGGGCCGTTCGTGCAGCCCGACGCCCAGCCCGTGGCCGAACTGAAGCGCGAATGCCTCCATCTCGTCCGCGAAGCCGAACTCCTGAGCTTTGGGCCACACCTTTGCGATCTGATCCGTGCTCACGCCGGGCTTCACGAGCTCGATCGACGCGTCGATCCATTCGCGCGCTTGCTTGTAAGCATCCCGCTGGCTTTTGGTTGCCCGGCCCACGTTGAGGGTCCTGTAGTAGCAGGTGCGGTACCCGTTGTAAGACTGGATGATGTCGAAGAAGGCTTGGTCTCCGGGACGGATGAGGCGGTCCGAGAAGTCGTGAGGGTGCGGGTAGCCGCGTTCGCCTGAAACTGCATTGATGGCCTCGACGTCATCCGAGCCCATGTCGTAGAGCTGCTTGTTGGCGATGGCGACGAGCTCGTTCTCGCGGATCCCTGGCTTGAGAGCCTCGAAGATGGTCTGGTAAACGCCGTCCACCATGGCCGCCGCCATGCACAGCAGCATGATCTCGTCCTTTGACTTGATCTGGCGAGCGTCCAGCATTGCCTGCTGGCCGTCCACCACCTTTAGACCGCTTTTCTGCAATGCGAAGATCATGGGCAGCTCGGCGATGTCCACGCCCAGGGGCTCGCCGGCGACGCCCTGCTCGCGCATGATCTCCTGCACGGAGCGGGCGACGTCGTCCGAGAGTCCGACCTCGGGGGGCACGGCGCCGCGCAAGCCTGTCATGCCTGCGCGCGAGTTCTCGGGACGCAGCCAGGGCGAGTGAAGCCGGTGGACCTTGGCCGCCGAACCAAAATCCCAGAGGATCGGCTCACCTGAACGGGTCAGCATCGCGAAGCGTGCCACCTTGTCGCGGGCCCACTCGCCGATGTGCGTGCTTGTGATGTAGCGAATGTTGTTCATGTCGAAGACCAGAACCGCGCCGAGGCCGGCTTTGCTGATGGCCTCTCGTGTCCGGCTCAGCCGGTACTCATGTAGGCGGCGGAAGTCCACCCGTTCCTCCCAGTCGACGTGCATGCGTCCTGGCGCCGGCAGCGACGCGACAGGGAACTCAGCCTTGGGCATGCTTGTCCGCAATCGACGGGCCCTCGCGCTGTCCGTCATCCAGGCCGTCGGAGACCTTCCGGTGATCGGGGTCGAGCTTCAGGTTGGCGCCCCAGGCTTCCATCTGGAGAAGGCTCGCAAAATCCACATCGCCCAACTCGTTTCCGATCAGGTTGACGACGATCTGATGCACGAGCGCCGATACCGGCATCGGAACGTTGAGCTCGCGCGCGGCCGCGAGCCCGAGCTCGAAATCCTTTCGAAGTAGATGACCGGTGAACGTCGGCGTGAAATCGAGGTTGACGAAGGCGGGGGTCTTGTAGCGGGTGAAGGTCGAGCCCATCACACTTCCGTTGAGAAACTCGAGGTAGTCGGCCCGGGCGATCCCACCGCGCTCGGCCAGCACTGTGGTCTCGGCCATGATCTGTGTGACGACGCCGAGCACGAGGTTGTGGCAGATCTTGACCAGGCGGGCCCGCTCGCCCTCGCCGACATAGCTGACGCTGGCGCCGAGCATCCGCAGGTAGGGGAGGGACAGCTCGAATGCCTCGCGTGGTCCGGAAACGGCAATGCTGAGGCGCCCGGCGCGCGCCACCTTGGGATTGCCGCTGACCGGGGCGGCGAGGAGTGCGGTGCCCAGCTCCAGGGCTCTCGCACGAACCGCCTCCGATACCTCCATCGACACTGTCGAGGAGTCGATCACGACCGCAGGCACTGGACCTCCGTTGGACAGCACGCCATGAGGGCCTGTGGTCACGTCGGCGAAATCCTGCGAGCCGGCGACGGAGGTCATGACGATGTCGCATTCCGCCAGGTCGGCGGGGCGGTCGACGATGTGGGCGCCCAGCCCCGCGAGCGGCTCGGCCTTGGCCCTGGTCCGGTTGTAAACGGAGACGTCGCAGCCGCGTTCGAGCAGCCGTGTGGCCAGGGCATAGCCCATCCGGCCTGTGCCGATCCAGCCAAGCCGGTGCTTCGCGGGCTTCATGGTTTTATGGCGCCTCCGGGAACCCTATCGCCCCTACGACCGGATCAGAGCAAACGTTTGTCTACCATAGCAGCCGCAATTTGAGGCTGTCAAACCCGGCCTATTCGGCGGGGCTGCGGGGCATGGCGAGACCACTGACGTGGTCGTCCGCGCCGGCGCTGGTCGATCCTCGTACCACCAGCTGCGGCGTGAACACAACCCGCCTCGGCGTGAGCTCGCCCGCCTCGATCTGTTCGAGCAGCATGCGGGCCGCCACGGTGCCGAGCTCGTGGATGGGCACGTGAACCGTGGTGAGGCCCGGGATCAATCGGGCGGCGAGCGGGATGTCGTTGTAACCGATGACAGCGAGGTCTTCCGGGATGCGCAAGCCCCTCCGCCGCGCCACGCCATAGGCCCCGATCGCTGTCATGTCGGTGACCGCAAATATCGCCGTCGGGGGCCTCTTCAACGACAGGAGATATTCCATGGCCTGCGTGCCACCTTCCTCGACGAAGCCGGACTCGACCAGCAGCTCGGGATCGGCCGGCAGGCCCGCTTCGGCCAGTGCGGCCAGGTAGCCGCGGCGCCGCAGCACGCCGGTGCTGATCGTGAGCTGGCCCGCCAGGTGGCCGATTCGAACGTGCCCGAGGGAGATCAGGTGTTCCGTGGCAAGGGTTGCCCCTGTGAGGTCGTCGGAGCCGACGAACGGATCGACGCCCTCATCGCTGAAGCGGTTGACCAGCACGTAAGGGGTGCGTTGATGGCGCAGCCAGCGCACGGCGGGATCCTTCAGGAACGTGCTGGCGAGGATCACGCCGTCAACGCGGCGAGCCGCAAGGCTCTGCAGGTGCGATCGCTGGCGCTCGGGGCTGCCGTCGGTGTTGCACAGCAAAACCTGGTATCCGCGCTGCGTGGCGCCGTCTTCGATGCCTCGGAACAGCGCCGCGAAGAACGGGTTGGTGATGTCGGGAATGACCACCGCGAGGACGAGGGTCTGGCGCAGCTTCAATCCACGGGCGACACCATTGGGGCGGTACTCCGTCTCTCGGAGCAGCGTTTCGATGCGAGAGCGGGTGTTCGATGCGATGCGCAGGCTCGGGTCGTTGTTGGCCACACGTGACACCGTCGATGGGTGGACGTTAGCCCTGGCGGCGAGCTCCTTCAGCGTTACCGGCATCGGTCAAGAGGTCGCATTGACATTCTTTTCACGCGTGCCTAACATAGGGCAATCGTTTGTTCACCGCAAGCCGCTGAGAGCCGACAAGAGCCTCATGCGGACTGGAGGAGCGAGCCATGCGAAGGGCCTTGATCGCGTCGGTGGCGGGCCTCGGCCTGACCCTCACCTCGTGTGGACCTACCGGCAGCGCCACTCCGTCGCCCAGCGCACCGATCACGATCGGCGTGTCAGTCTCGCAAACCGGCGACTTCTCCAGCGACGGGAAGGCGTTGGTGCAGGGCTATGACCTGTGGGCTGAGGACATCAACAAGAAGGGCGGCCTCTTGGGCCATAGGGTCACCATGAGCTACAAGGACGACCTGAGCAGCACGCAGCAGGTGGTGACGAATTACCAAAACCTGATCTCGTCGGACAAGGTGGCGCTTGTCTTTGGTCCCTACTCGAGCAAGCTCACGATCCCGGCAGCCACAGTCGTCGACCGCCTCGGCTACGCGTTTCCAGAGCCTGCCGGCGGGGCCCCCTCGGTGTTCAAGCTCGGCCTCAAGAGCCTGTTCTTCGTTCAGCCTGCGGCGATCGAGGACAACCTCGTGAGCTATACGCATTGGCTGCTGTCGCTGCAACCGGACCAGCGACCGGCAACCGCGGCGTACGCGACCTCGGACGATCCCTTCACCCAGCCGCAGATCGACAAGGCCAAGAGTCTCCTCGAGGCCGGCGGCATCAGGACTGTGTACTACAAGGTTTACCCGCTCGAGACCACCGACTTCACTCCCATCGCCCTGCATGTCGCCAGCTCGAAGGCCGACGCCGTGATCCTTGGCACACAGGTGCCTGACGCGATCGCGTTCGCGAAGACGTTCATCCAGCAGCACTACAACCCGAAATCGCTGATCGAGACCGCCGGCCCGGACCAGGGGTCCGCCTTCTCCGACAAGCTCAAAGCCAACACAGAGGGGATCATGGTGCCGGCGGGTTGGACGGCTGGCGCGACGGCCTATGGAAACCCGACGTTCGTGAGCGAGATGGTGGCCAAGTACAGCATGAAGGCCGCGGACATCAGCGCGGACTCGGCCGAGGCTTACAGCGTCGGGCAGGTCATCGAGCAGGCGGCGACCAAGGCCAACAGCATCAACAACCAGAAGTTGATCGACACCCTCCACACCGGGACATACCAAACGGTCCAGGGTCCGATGGCCTTCGATTCGGTCGGCAAGCCTCAAGGCGGAGTCGGCGTCTTCGTGGAGCAGTGGCTGAACGGCATCGCGGTCTTCGTCTACCCGACGACGGTGGCTGCCTCTCAGCCCGAATACCCCAAGCGCAACTGGCAGTAGGACCTGTACCAGGTCCCAGGTGAAGCGGGGACGGTGAGCAGCAGCCGTCCTCCATGTAGATCAAGTCCGAACCTGATCTCCCTCCCCCTGCAGGGGGGAGGGCTGGGGGAGGGGGGCTCAAGGAAGAT
>JALYYG010000211.1 GCA_030946685.1 Candidatus Dormiibacterota bacterium
ATCAACGCGAACGACGACCTCACAGTCGTCGGAGAGGCGGGATCAGTGCGCGAAGCGATCGATCAAGCGGTGAGGACCAAACCCGACGTCGTCGTCATGGACGTCCGCCTCGCCGACGGCAGCGGCATCGAAGCCACCCGCGAGATCCGAGCCCGACTAGAGAGGACCCAGGTACTCATGCTCACGTCCTTCGCGGACGACGAGGCGCTGTTCGCGTCGATCATGGCCGGCGCGGCCGGATATGTGCTCAAGCAAATTCGCGGCGGCGAGCTGATCCGCGCCATCCGCGAGGTGGGCGCCGGCAAGAGCCTTCTCGATCCCGAGGTGACACGATCCGTCCTGGATCGGCTGCGCACGGGAAAGACAATGCGCGACGAAAGGCTCGCACGCCTCTCGGCGCAGGAGGAGCGCATCCTGACCCTGATTGCGAAGGGCCAGACCAATGGCCAGATCGGCAAAGACCTGAAACTGGCTGAGAAAACGATCAAGAACTACGTGTCCACGATCCTGTCCAAGCTCGAGGTCGCGCGTCGGGCGGAGGCCGCCGCCTATCTCGCGCGACACACGACAACACCAGGGTCTTAGCACGCGCAGACCGGCAGACTAGGATCAACTCGCGGATCGAATTAGAGCCTCGAGGCGCTTGGCTATCGACTCCGCAAGATCTCTGACGGTAGCCTCCGCCACCCTGTGCATGAGCGCATCTTCGAGATACTCGCCCAGGCGGCCGAGAGGGCCCTCGTATCTACCGCAGACGGTCAGCCTGGTGACGCGACCATCGACGGGTGCGAGCTCGATCTTTCCAGTCATGAGGGGACGCAGCCGGGGGATGGCTAACGCCTGCCATGAGATTGGAACCTCGGTCCAGCCGCCGCCTGCCACCGCTTCGCCAAATTCGACGGCGACCTTTTGCCGGCTCCCGATTCCAGCGATCTGTGGACCAACCGCGGCAAGGATGGGTTCCTCGATGGGTTCCTCGAGACGTTGGAACCACGCGCCGGGACCCGTCGCAAGGGCGAGGCTGACCGCCAGAATTGGGCTGTCGATGTGAACTGAGTGGTGAACGAGCACAGCTAACAGCTTCGAGCCCACCCCACGAAACCACAGGAGCCGATAGTCACCGGTCCACGGGGCCGAATGGCCTTGTGTTTGGCTGCCTCAGCCGGCTTTGGACTCGTTCATAAAGAAGTCCGGCAGGCCGAGCCTGCCGGATCGTTGCCGTCGCGAAATGAAGTCAATCAAGTTCGAGGTCGCGCAGCGAGTCGGTGCCTGACATTGGCAACATGCCGAGTGGCAAGAGATCCTTAGGGCCTGAGTCCCGCTCGGGCAGGGACGATCGGCCCTCCAGGAGGCGTCGCGAATTCACAGTCGAGCTGAAGGGCAGTTACGGCGTCCTCAGCGTGAGCCGATCAGTGGCGGGGCAACTCCGGCTCCAGCCGGATCCTTGCGACGACCTCGACTGATTGGCCATGGGCCCGAAGTCCCCGGTGGTAGGGGGTCGTTAGACCCTATTGATGCTCTGGCGACTCGCTGAAACTGACCTTAACGCTCGACTCAAAGGAGACTTGAATGGATTCACCGGCAACCTACGTCCACTTGGGATTCATCCTCATCTCGTTACCGAACCTGCTCGTCATCGCCGGGATGATCGTCCTCTTTGCGATCGCGCTCATCGCTCCGTTTCCGCACGGTGAGGAGACTGACGATGTCAGCCACAAGTAGCGGGGGAGGCGGCAAGCCGGCGAGCTGGACGCTGAGGATCCGGCAGGCGCTCGACCGCCACCTGCCCATGGACCACCTGCTCCCCGACCGCCAGCCCTACTACGTGGGCTCGTGGGTATACGTCTTCGGCGTGGTCACGATCGCCGCGTTTGCGTGGGTCATCGTCAGCGGGGTGGTGCTCTCGTTCTTCGGGCCGCAGTGGTGGCACTACTCCAGCCTGGGCCGGTTCTTCAACAGTCTCCACTTCTGGTCGGTGCAGATGTTCTTCATCTTCATGG
>JALYYG010000221.1 GCA_030946685.1 Candidatus Dormiibacterota bacterium
CCACCGCGAGCTGGCGCAGCTCGTGGAGCGCATCAGCGACGACCGGCTGCGGGATCCGGCAATGGGCGACTGGAAGGGCAAGGACGTGCTCGCGCACCTGGCCTGGTGGCACGACCACTCGGTGCTCGTGATCGAGGGCCTGCGCGCCGGCCGCCAACCGTACGACGGGACCGATCCCGCGAACACCACTGATGGCTTCAACGAGCGCGTCCACCGCGAGCACCTCGACGATCGCACGGACGTGACGCGGGTTGCGTTCAATCAATCGTTCGAGCGGCTCCTGGCGGCGATCGAGCCCCTGACCGACGACGACCTGTTCGGCGCGGACCGGTGGCCATGGCTGGGCGAAGAGGCGCTGGTGGAGACGCTGCTGTGGGACACCTCGCGTCACTACGAGGCACACCTCGGGCACCTGGCGCCGTTGGCCCAGAACGCCCTGACATAACCGGGCCGGTCCTAACGACCGCGCGTCTCCGCCTTCGCGAGTGGCGAGAGAGCGGCGGTCTGGCGCGGCGGGTGGCCGACAGTTGAAGGGGCTGGGCAAGCGCACCGAGGCAGATCAATGAGCGCGCACTGCGTCCCGAGCCCCGCGATTTGGGATTCACCAACCGAGCACGGCGTCGAGCGGACGCGGCATGCGGTCCAGGTCCAGCGCGAGCACCAGCGCCCGGGCGTACTGCGCCTTGCGGCCCGAGCGGGTGCTGATGAAGCGGCGCAGGTGCTGGATCGAGCTGCGTCCCCGCTGAGCCGGCTGCGCTTGCAGGCGGCGCAGCGAGGAAAGCTCGCCCTGCGCCCCGATGACCCGCTCGACGCCCTCAACGCCAAGGGCCCGGATCAGCTCGTCCTCGAGGTCGGCGACGCAGACGTAGAAGCCGAGGCGCTCCAGGCCGGCGCGGTCCAGGTCGCGGCCGAAGCCGGCGCGCTCGAGGGCTCGCCGGAAGTCGGGCTCCTCACGCTCGTCGCAGAGGCCGCGCAGGACAACGTCGGAGCGCCCCCGGCGCAACGCGAAGACGAAGCGGCCGATCGCGTGCGCGCCGCCGATGGCCATGATCTCGACGCCGGCACCCGCGAGGCCCAAGCCGCGCCGCCGCGCGAGCGTCTCCAGCGCGACCTTGTCGCTCTGCCCCTCGACGATGATGACCGTGCCCGACCGCGTCGCCGCTTCCACTAGGCCGGAACTGTAGCGGTACCGCTCAGGCCGTCGAGACGTCCCTACGCCGCATCAACGCGAGCGCCGCCGCGAACCAGGTCAGGAACACGCGATTATGCCCAGGAGATCCTCGCTGAGACGCTGTGTCGAAAGACTCTTAATCCCAAAGTTCAGGATTCGACTCCCTGCGCGAGCACCATCTCATGTAGCAGGAAACGTTCTCTCGCGATCTATATTGGGGCGCGTATCACGCGATGCGGCACATTTGCTCGTTTTGACAGCTTCGTTGACAGTCCGATCGGGGGTGGGCGCGTGATCGTGATGGATTGGCTTCTTGACTCGGACCCGGCTATCCGATGGCAGGTGATGCGTGACCTCACCCATGAGCCTGCCGACGTCGTGGCCGCAGAGCGATCGAGGGTCGCCTCGGAAGGGTGGGGCGCACGCCTTCTCGCCCTTCAGGCGCCGGATGGTCAGTGGGGGGGCGGCACGCTTTTCCCCGAGTGGACCTCGACCACGCACACCTTGTTGCTCCTGCGATACATGGGGCTTGACCCGATGAGCGCGCAGGCTCGCCGCGCGGTGGCGCTGGTCCGTGACAACGCCAAATGGGACCACGCCGGCCAGGCGTACTTCTCAGGAGAGGTCGAGCCCTGCATCAATGGGAAGGCCGTTGTGATCGGCTCTTATTTCGGCCAGGACGTGAGCGGCATCGTCGATCG
The DNA here is from genome assembly GCA_030946685.1 of Candidatus Dormiibacterota bacterium. Lineage (GTDB taxonomy): Bacteria > Chloroflexota > Dormibacteria > Dormibacterales > Dormibacteraceae > Palsa-872. The sequence continues at coordinate 1,873 of JALYYG010000221.1, forward strand.
GCTCCTCAGCGAACAGCTGAGTGATGGCGGATGGAACTGTGAAGCCGAGCGGGGCTCGAAGCGGTCGTCGTTCAACAGCACGATCGACGTGCTCGAGGGGCTGCTGGAATACGAGCGATCAGTGAGAGCCTCGCCCGGGCTGACGGCTGCACGCGGGAAGGCAGAGGCGTACCTCCTCGACCGTAACATGTTCCGTCGGCTCTCATCGGGTGCGGTGGTGAATCCGGAGTGGCTTCAGTTCTCATTCCCGCCCCGTTACCTGTACGACGTGCTGCGCGGACTCGACCACTTGCGGAGCGCGGGTGCCGAGCCGGATGAGCGAGCGGCCGAGGCGATAGATCTCGTGAAGAGCAAGCGAGCGGCAGATGGGCGATGGCCCTTGGAGAACCCACATCCTGGTGCGGTCTACTTCGACATGGACGAGGGTGAGGGCAAGCCCAGCCGCTGGAACACCCTCCGTGCCATGCGAGTGCTGGACTGGTACGAGCGCGGCCCCGTCCGATGAGCGCTGACCAAGAGTCACGATCGAGCAAGTGCTGACACTGCCGGTCCGGAGCGGCCGGTCCTTGTAGATGTGCCCGCGTTGCACCACTGCGCCGTGCGTGACCATCGCATCGCCCTCCCAAACCCATGGCGTGGATCCCGCCAAGGCATTGCTCCCAGTCGTCCTCGGGGCAGTCAATCGAATGCGGCGAACACGAGCGCGCGTGCGGCTGTTAGCTCGTTGGCGGTCAGGTCAGCGGTGTGAGCCACGCGCACTGAGACATGATTGTCGCCGTGCCAGCGGAACGCACTAGGGCGCGCGAGGTCGGGATTCGCCTTGGCCATTTGCCAACAGGCCAGAAGAACGCCATCACAGACGTCGCCGGAGTCCGCGTGGGCCACACGACACTCTCGCGTGACCCAGACGATCTAGGCAGGGCAATGCGGACCGGTATCACAGCGGTGTGGCCCCATGCCGGGCTTCCGTGGCGCGCGCCCGTCTACGCCGGGACCGCATTGCTGAACGGTTGGGGCGAGATGATCGGCATCACCGCGCTCAACGAGTGGGGGATTCTCGAGTCACCGATCATCCTGACCTCCAGCCTCTACATCGGAGCGGCCTACGAGGCGACTGTGCGCTGGATCGCGAACCACTACCCGGATGTCGAAGACGTGACCATGCCGGTCGTCACGGAGTGTTCTGACGACTATCTCAACGACACTTTCGCCTTTCCCCTCCCGGCAGAGGCGGTCGACCACGCGCTCGAAAGTGCAACCGACGGACTCCCGGCCGAAGGCTGTGTGGGTGCAGGCACAGGAATGGTTTGTTTCGAGTTCAAGGGTGGGATCGGAACTGCATCTCGGGTCGTGACGGTCGACGGCGAGACGTACACGGTCGGCGGTCTCACGCTCACGAACTTCGGATGGCGTTCTGAGCTGACGATTGATGGCGTCCCGATCGGACGTGAGATCGAGGACCTGATGCCTCCCGAAACGGCGAATGAGGAGGGCTCGTGCATAGCCATCGTCGCCACCGACGCGCCGATGCTGCCTCACCAGCTACGCCGGCTCGCCCTTCGGGCGGGATTAGGTCTGGCCCGATGCGGCTCGTTCGCCGGCAACACCTCAGGCGAGATCTTCATGGCCTTCTCCACCGCGC
>JALYYG010000230.1 GCA_030946685.1 Candidatus Dormiibacterota bacterium
ATCACCCGGATCATGTCCACGGCCTACGAGGAAGAGTCCTGGCGCCGGGTGATGAACGCCTGCATGGTCGCCGCGGGAGCGCTCGTGGTCAGCGATTGGCTGACCACGGAACAGCGAGCGACGCTGAGCGCGCCGTTCGCGGGCGCTAGCTTACGGTGAACGGCTGGCTGTCTACCTGGAAGCCTGCTCCGCTCGCACGAACCTGATAGGCCGTCCCCGAAAGGTTTATGGCACAGCCCGTGAAGGTCGTGGCGCCATTGACCGCAGTCTGGGAGTTGCTGGGCGGATTGCACGTCAACATCGCGCCGGGGGAGCCCGTCAACGGCGTGATGCTGAGCGTGACTACGCTGGTGGTGTCGGTGTTTACGATATTGCCACCCGCATCCTGAATCGAGACCACCGGTTGCGTGCTGAACGCTATACCGGCGAGGGCACCCGCCGGCTGCGTCGTGAAGGCCACCCTGGCTGCCGGCCCAAGCGTGATCGCCAGGGACGCTGTGTTTGCCGCCGTGACGCCGGTCAGGCTGCTCACGGCATGCAACGTGTAGGGGTTGGCGCCCGGTGAGACCTTGTCAATGGCACAACCGGCAAAGGTCGCGCTCCCGCCACTGACCGTCACCGGATTCGCAGTGCACGTCAGCACCCCGGCCGGATCCCCCGTGCTCGCGTTGATGCTCAGGGCTACTGTGCTGCTGCTGTCACCTGTCTCCAGGTTGCCGCCGGCGTCTTCCACCGCGACTACCGGTTGCGTGCCAAACGCGATGCCACCGGTGGAGCCGCTCGGCTGCGTCGTGACGCGAAGCCTGGCCGCCGGCCCCTGCGTGATCGGCACCGGTCCACTATCGGCCGCCGCGACACCAGCAAGGCTGCTGGTTGCATGGAGCGTGTAGGGGTTCAGCGGGGGGGAAATCTTGTTAATGGCGCAGCCGGCGAAGGTCGCCTGCCCGGCATTCACCGTCGGGACGGTCGCCGTGCACGTCAGCGCGCCCCCCGAGTTGCCCGTACCGGCCGTGATGCCGAGCGTCACGGTGCTGCTGTTGTCGGCGGTGACCACGGTGCCAAAGCTATCCTCCACCACCACCACCGGCTGCGTACCGAACGCGATCCCGCCTGACGACCCGCTCGGCTGCGTCGTAAACACCAGCTTGCTTGGCACGCCAGGCGGCGTTTGGGGAGTCACGGCTGCGGACGGCGCCGACGGCGGGCTGTTGCCCGCCACGTTGGTCGCGACCACCGTGAAGGTGTAGGCCGTGCCGTTCGTCAACCCCGACACCGTCGCGCTCATGCCGCTGCTCGCGGCCGTCTTGTTGTCCGGAGATGAGGTCACGGTGTAGCCGGTGATCGGGCTGCCACCGTTGTCCGCCGGCGACGTCCAGCTCACGACCGCCGAGCCGTTGCCCGCCGTCGCGGCCACCGCGGTCGGGGAACCAGGCACGGTCCGCGGCGTCACGGCGCTCGACGCCACCGACGGCACGCTATTGCCCGCCAGGTTGGTCGCCACCACCGTGAAGGTGTAGGGCGTGCCGTTGGTGAGGGCAGGAACGGTCGCGGTCGTCCCACTGATGACCGGCGTCCCACCCGTAGGCGAAGACGTCACGCTGTAGCCGGTGATCGGGCTGCCGCCATTGTCCGCCGGCGCCGTCCAGGTCACAACCGCCGAGCCGTTACCCGGCGTCGCGCTCACCGCCGTCGGCGCCCCCGGCACGGTGCGCGGCGTCACGGCGCTCGACGGCACCGACGGCACGCTATTGCCCGCCAGGTTGGTCGCGACCACCGTGAAGCTGTAGGTCGTGCCGTTGGTCAGTCCAAAAACGGTCGCGGTCGTCCCACTGATGACCGGCGTCCCACCCGTAGGCGAACTCGTCACGGCGTAGCCGGTGATCGGGCTGCCGCCGTTGTCGGCCGGGACCGTCCAATTCACGACGGCTGAGCGGTCGCCCGGCGTCGCGCTCACCGCCGTGGGCGCGCCCGGCACCCGTGCCGTCACGACGAGCGATGCTGTACCAGTCTTTCCATCGAACGTCCCTGTGACTGTGTGGTGCGACGCTCCGACATCGGCGGTCGTGGCGGAACATGTCGCCGTCACGCATGTCCCGTCTGGCGCGATCGTGAACGTGGTCAGCGACGTCTTGTCGCCAAGGCTGTTCTCGTAGGCGTCGCGGCCATCGACCGTGTAGGCCTGCCCGGTGTTACTCGCAACGGTCGACAGATTCGGGCTCAGCGCGAGGTGGTCAAGGCTCGCGGCGACGACAGTCACCCCACCCCCCGTGCCCGTGAGTCCGTGGGTGTCAAGGGCGGTGAGGGACTGCGGGCCGCTCGTCTTGAAGATCACAGTCATAACCCTCGAGCCGAAATTTGAGGCGTTGAACGGCAACGTGGTCGGCAACGGCGTAGGAGTATCGCCGGGCGCGAGTTTGAAGGTCGCCAGTGAATCCGTGCTCGACACCGTCACGTTGCCCATGTAGTCAGCCACGACGTTCGTGCCGTCAGTGGCTGCCACCGTCTCGGTGATGCCGCTTCCGGCTACGTTCGACGCCGGGGGATCGGTGATCGTGAAGCTGGTCGCGACACCGGTCGTGTTCAAAGTGAGATCTGGCGTCGCCGTAATCGTGCCGTTGCCACTGGTGGCAACGACGCGGAATGGATAGGCCCTGGATGGCGCGAGCCCGCTGGTGATCCGGGCCTGGATCGTTTGCGGTCCTCCGGCCAGGCTGATCGCGGGATTGGTGAGCGGGAGTTGGTGCACCGTGCTGTCGAGCCCTGTCCACTCGAAGTGGGCAGTCGTAGGCCAGCCAAGCGGATCCACTGTTCCATTCAGGGTCCCACTCGACGAGCCCTGCAGCGACGCTGGCAGATTGACCGGGACGGCGACCTGCGTCAGATCCGTCGTAAATGTTGCGGGGGACGCGGGCTGCGCCATCAGGTTGGAGTTGGATCCGCCTGGAACCTCAGGGACGCAGCTGCGAGCCGTGCCCACCTGGAGAGTCTTAACGCCGTCCGTTGTTGGCGGAAGTCCGAGGTGACTCAGTGCGAAGGTGCCTGTCCACTGCTTCGTAACCGGATCGACAGTCCAACCGCCTGTGACGCTGTTCAAATCCGGGGCAAACCTGACCGTTGGCTGGATGCCCTTATCCATCTGCCGGCTGTAGTTGAGCGTGATTGTCAGGTCGCCAGTTCCGAACTTGTGCGGCGGAAGACTATTGGTGTTGCCGTCTACCAGGGCGATGCTGCCGCCAAGGGCCGAATCCAGGCTTGGCTGCTGGCTCTTGAGCGGATTGGTCGCGACGCCAGCCGGCGTTCCGCCAAAGTTGCCGCCGTCCTTCCCCCACCAGTTGGCATCTGCGGTGGCGCCGGCCGTGCCGGCCAGGTCCTGCGCGCTGTTGCCAAAGACGTCGCTTTGCGTGATGGACGAACCGGCAGCAAGCGCGACGCCGACCGCGTTGCCCTGGATACTCGAGCAGCTGATTGCAACCCCGGGACCGGCGGTTACCCCTGTGATTGCGTCACGGACAACCACCGACGTGCCGACGAGGCTCGGACCACCACTGACGCGGAGCCCGCCCCAGTCGCCCGCAGCGGCTGGGGTCGCACACCGGTCGACAACCAGGATCGATCCGCATGCAGGCGTGCCGGCCAGGTCGTCTTTCATGCTTGTGAACAGGCTGCCGGTCGATTGCAGGGCGCCCTTGACCGTGATCGTCCCGCTCAGTGTCTTGACGACGTCAAGCTTCTGCGTCCTAAGCGAGCCATCGACAACCAGGTCGCCATCGAGCATGTATCCGAGGTGATCCGGTGGTGCCGGAGCGGCCGCCACGCCCGTCGTCAGCCAGGTCAACGGTTGCGTGGCTTCGCCGTGAAAAACGATCGCGTCGAGGCCGTTGGCCGATCCGTGGTTTCCGGCAATTCCCAGCGTGCCCGCCAACTCGAAGTCAGCCTTGATCCCGCTCAGGTACATGGCCGGGTACTTCGGTGCCGACGTTCCGCTTCCATTTCCGCTGGTGTTGATGATGTTGTCGGTCACGGTCAGGACGTCGGCCCCTACCAGCCGAATTCCGTAGGTCCCGGCATTCGTCACCGTGGTTTCTGTGATCATGACCGGCTGGCCGGAGAGGCCATTGGCGATGATCCCATCCTTGGCGGACCCGCTTATCTCGCTGTCGGTCACGGTCAACCGGTGACACGTCCCCGCCGGGCAGTTGGCCGGACTGAAGAAGCTGGCGAAAATGCCGTGCGCGCCGACTGTCGTGATTTTGGTGTGGTTGATGATTCTGATCGGCGTGTCGAGGCTGTTCACGCCGTCCTTGCTCGCGTGGGAGATCTCGACGCCGTCCAGTTTGATGGTTGGTTCGATCCCTGCGATCGGCCCGTTGTCGGTGGCGACCGCGGTTTCGGCGAACTTGATGAAACCGCTGGTGATGCTGGCCGTGGCCTGCGTGCCCGTGGATCCCTGGGTGATGACCAGGCCGCCCCAGTCACCGGCCGCCGCCCCGCAGGCGATGACGAAGGCCGACGGGCACGAGACCGCCGGACCAGTCCCATCCGTCAGGCTGGTAAACGTCGCATTGGTGGCCTGCAGGGAGCCACCCTTGATCATGATCGGACCGCCGCGAGCCTTGATCTCGTCACCGGCTCGCGCCGTCAGAGTGCCCTGGACCGTGAGCGAGCCGTCGAGCAGATAGCCCAACGGGTGCGTCGGCGGCGCTGCGGACGGGGTAATCCAGTTGAGGTCGCCGCTGGAGGTCCCGTCCATCATCACGGCGTCCAGGCCGTTTCCGCTCCCGACGTTTCCCCGCACGTTGCGAACGAAGTCCGCCGTCACCTGCCTCAGGTAGATCGCGGGATAGCGAGCCGTCCCGGCCGCCGGACCGCCGCCGCTCGCACTGATGTTGTTGTTACGCAGAACGAGCTGATCGGCGCCCACCAGCCGGACGCCGAAGGTCGTCGCGTTCTGCACCTGGTTGTCGGTAATCCAGAGCGGGTGGCCCCCGAGCGCCTGCCCGACCACGGCCTCCGCGGCGGTGTTCGTGAAACGGTTGCCGCTCACCCGGAGCGCTGCCGTGCTGGGGCCGCCCGTGAAGTCGACTTCAACCCCGTGGATCGCCCCGTTGATCGACGAGTTCGTCAGTGAGGCCGGCGTGCCCAGGCTGTCGATGGCATCGAATTTGGTTGCATCGATGCGGCTCCGCGAGACCAGCAGCCCGTAACTCGAGGACCCGAACGTCTTCGAGGCCCCGCTGCTGACGTTGATGCCGGTCGCGGCGTAGCGGACGGCGCCGTTGACGAGGGCGCCGTCACTGGTGAGGTTGATACCACCCCAGTCGCCCGGGGCGGCTCCGGTGCACCCCGGAAGGAGGACGGAGGCGGGATGACACACGGCGACACCGGCCATGTCATCGGACAGGCTAGTGAACACCTTTTGCCCTGCGTTGCTGGTGTCATCGGCGCGCAGGTGGCCGAGGTTGAGCGTGCCGCTGGACTTGACGACGTCGCCGGCCCCGACCTGGAGCGTGCCGGCAAGGCTGAGGTCACCATCGAGCAGATATCCCAGCGGCCGGAGCGCGCCGTTCTTCCGCGCCGTGACCCAGGTGAGGTCGTCAGTGACCGTGCCGTGGAATGCCAGCGCATCGAGGCCGTTGCCGGCGCCGCGGTTCCCGCTGATGGCGCCGAATGGCCCCATGAAACCATTGAGGTAGACGGCCGGGTAGCCGGCGGGCGCATTCGTGACGGTGTTGTTCGTCAGGGTGAGATGGTCGGCTGTCGCCAGGCTGATCCCGGCGGCGCGCGGATGATCAACACTCGTTGTGTCGATCCTCACCACCTGTCCGGCCAAGCCCCGAGCGAGTATCCCTTCGCTGCCGGTCCCAGTGATTGATGCGCCGCTGATCGATACGCTCGCGCCCGCCGCCACTCCGGTGAGATCGACGACGATGGCGCGCCCACCAAGATTGCTGAACGCACCGCCACTGACGGCCAGCGAAGATTGCGTCGCGATGCCATCACCGGACATGTTTCGGAAGTTCGTCCCGTTCAGCGTTAGCGGCGCGGCAATGCCGGGCTTGCCCATCGCAATGCCGGTGGCGGCATACCGAATCTCGCTACCGCCGCTGAGCTTGCTGGCAAAGCTGGAATCAAGTGACAGGCCGCCCCAGTCGCCGGGTGTCGCGGCCGGGCAGGCACCTGACACCTTCTGGTCGAAGACCGAGCCGCAGGTCGGAATGTTGAGCGTGGAGTCCTTGAGGCTTGTGACGACCGCTCCCGTCGCCGTCAGGGCACCGCCTGTGACCGTGATCGAGCCAAGCGAGGGGACGTAGTCGTTCTGCTGGAGGGTCAGAGCCCCGTTGACCAGTAGCGGGCCATCCAAGAGGTAGCCAAGCGGTCCCGTCAAGGTGCTGTTCGCGACTGTCCGCCAGGTGAGCGCGGTAGTCCCGCCGTGGAAGGCGATCGCATCGAGACCGTTCCGCGATCCGACATTGCCGATGATCGCCTTGTTGAAATCGGCCCGGGTGACGCCGCTGAGATAGATCGCGGGATACGTGGGTGTCCCGGTGCCGCTGCTCGTGATCGTGTTCTGCTTGAGAGTCGGACGATCCGCGCCGAGCAGCTGAATGCCAGCCGTCCCGGCATGGTCGACGGTGTTGTTCTCGATGTCCACGACCTGGTTGGCGAGGCCGATGCCCTTGATTGCCTCGTTCACACTGCCGTGAAACGTGTTTCCGGTTAATGACAATCCGCCGCCAAGGGCCGTGCTGCCGGTGAAGTCGGCGCTGATGCCATGATCGCCGGCCGCGGGGCCCAGGCAACCCGTGGCAACGCACTGGAAGTTCGTATTCGTGACCGAGATCGGTGTTCCCGTCGCGGCGATACCGTCCGAAAAGGTCGGGCCGATGGTGCTGTTGGAGACCACGAGCCCATAGTTGCTCCCGCTTCCGGTGGAGGTTGCGCCGCCCGCGATCCGAATGCCGGTTGCCGCATAAAAGATGTTGGCCTTATTGATCGTCGCCTTGCTTCCGCCACTGAGGTTGATCCCTCCCCACTCGCCACCGGGAAGCACTGCCGGTCCACAACTGGGGGCAAAGACGCTCGGACAACTGGGAATCGCGAGCGGGTCGCGCAAGCTGGTGAACGTCTTCAGCCCATCGCCGCCCGCATCAAGCGTGCTATTCGTCAGGTTGATCGTCCCACCGAGCGTCTTAACGACGCTGTCGTCGGGAATCCTGAGGCTGGCGTTCGCCATGTTGAGGTCACCGGTCAAGAGGTATCCGAGCCAGTGAGTGTTGGGCGTGTCGCTGACGACATTGGTGGCACTCTGCCACGTCATCGCATGCGACGTCACTGCTCCGTTGAATGCAATGGCGTCGAGGCCGTTGCCATACCCATGGTTTCCCGTGATCTGTCCAGTACTGCCGGGCGCCTGGGCGAGGTCGGCCGTTGCATCATTAAGGAGCACCGCCGAATAGGCGGGTCCGCTCCCGCTGCAATTCGGGCCCGTCGTCGGCGCGCCCAACCCGTTGCAGGCAAAGAGGTTGTTCGTCAATGTTGGCTGGTTGGCCGACTCTAATTGCACTCCGTATGTGCCGGCGCGGTAGAACTTGCTGTTGTTGATCCACACTGGCTGGCTTGTGTGAGGAACAAACTTGCCGAAGACCGCCTGGTTTCCGATGTAGCACGGCTGATTAGCGGGGCAAGCGCTGACACCAAACGGTGCGGAGCTTCCAAAGGTCATGCCATCGATGTGCAGGGCATCGGCCGGGGGCGCTTGCGCGCTGGCATCGTATGTCGCATTGATCGCGATCGAGCCGATGTTGTTGATCGTGCCTGTCTTGCCGTCGTTGAGGCCGGTGATGGAGATCGGCGTGTCGATAGCATCGATGCCATCGAAGTAGGAGAACCCGATGCTGCTGTTGCGGACGGTGAGCCCATAGTGGGGGTCATCCGGTGAGCTCGTCGCGCCACTCGAGATCTGGATCGACCGCAGCGCCCCCTGGATGCTGACATACGAAAACGACGCGCTGCCCTTGCTCGCGCTGCTCGCGGTGATGTTGATGCCGTCCCAGGATGCGACATCCGTTGCGGCCTCGAAAATAATTCCGTGGGCACGAGTCCCATCAGGGTTTAGCGTCTCATCAGCGTTGACCGTCTTCAGCGTGCCGCCGGCGATGTTGAGACCGGCGCCACTCGAGGCAATATGGACCGTGCCGGCGCCCGCATCGATCACGAGTGTCGTACCCGGTCCGACGATGACTCCGGCCGTGCATGGCGCGGCGCCGTTAGGATCGTTGCTCGGCAGGATGTAGCTTGGGGAGCTCCACGTGACGATGCCCTGCGCTAACGCGCCGCAGGGGACACTCTGCGCGGCCGCGACCCGGCCGTTCAGGTGCGGCAGGTGCGGCGCCTCGGTGGCTGCCCGGCTGGTCAGGAGGACGGCAGCCGCGATCCCCAAGCCGACCTTCCCGAGGTTGCGGCTGACGAAACCGGCACGCTGAACCGGCCACAGCAACCGGGCTAGTCCCCTGAAAATCAATCCTTCCTCGAGACGGGATTCCGCGCCCGCAGACAATCCAAACTCATTGGCGGCGACTGGACATTAGGCCGCCGGTTTTGGACCGTCAAGGAAATGGCGCCAAACTCGGAGCTTCGTGCCCGATCGGGCGGCCGGCCTTGCCCCAACCGTCACCGGCCCTCCGGCCAGCCCTGCCAAAAGGGTGAAAGCGCCGCTATCAGGTTGTGCTAGGCGGCGAGGTCGCCGGCCGCTCCGGTGAGGGCGCGCATCGCCCGGCCGAGCAACTCCTGGGCGGTCAGCCCATCGCCCCGATACTCAGCCTGGCCCCACCGAATCGTGATCCGCTCGCCCTGCAGCGCTGCCCCGATCCGCGCCGCCAGATCCGCCCCCTGATCGCGGGTGGTTTCCGGGGCGAGGACAACGAACTCGTCGCCCATCCAGCGCGCGGCCACGTCCGTGGAGCGCGTTGCGCCGCGCACCGCGCGCGCAGTCTTCTTCAGCACTGCATCCCCGGCGCGATAGCCGTAGTCCCGGTTGACCTCGCGCAGGTTATCCACGTCGATGATCAGCAGCGAGCCCCACGATTGCGGCCGAACGAGATGCGCGTTGAGGGATTCCTCGAAGGCATTTCGGTTCAGCAAGCCGGTCAACGGGTCGACGGTGGCCGATGCCGCCAGGCGGTCGATCAGGCGGGCGTTCGCCATCGAGACGGCCGCCTGGTTGCCGAGGATCGTGAGCAGGCGCAGCTGGTCGAGCGAGTACTGGTTGAGACCGACCTTCATCACGGCGATGACCGCGAGCACCTCGTCCTGGAAGACGACGGGCACCACCAGCATCGACTCGTCGATTATCGATGTGCCGGCGACATGGACGGCCTTCGGATGGCGTTCGGCGTCGCCCAGGACGGCGCCACGTTTGGTCTCCGCGACCCAACCAGCGATTCCCTCACCCACGTCAACGCTGGCGTTTCCGCGGGTGATGTCCTGGTACTCGGGCCGCTCGCTGCCGCTGAGATAAACGGCGTCGAGACGGGTCTGATCGTCGTTTATCAGGAGGATCCGGCAATGGTCGTGCGGCAAGAGGCTGACGATCGTCTCCCCGA
>JALYYG010000231.1 GCA_030946685.1 Candidatus Dormiibacterota bacterium
GTCTTTACAAGACCAGAGATGGAGATCGCCTGCGGCACGCCACCCATCATTGCACCAGCCTTAAGCGGACCACGTCGCAGAAGTGGGTCAGATTCATGGACGCCGGCCGGCTCGCAAAGAGCCGCTCGGGATCCCCGATCGGGCTCCATCAACACGTGCTCGGGTGCAGTCAGCGGCACCTTCGGCGCGGTCTCGATCGCCACGCCGCGTGCGTCTCGCAATGTCTAACACAGCGAACTGCTATGGCTAACATGGGTATCGAAACCGGGCGGGCAGAGCATTTCCTTTCGGCAAAATCGTCTGTCGCACGACGCAGCGGAAGACGCAAGGAAACGGTCTAACCGAATTCAGAACCGGAGTTTGGAGCCCGCACCCGGATTCGAACCGGGGACCTTTTCCTTACTGTGGCTCAGGCCGTGGTCACGGACTCGGCTTCGACCCGGCCCCGAATGAGGTCGGCCGCCCTTTCAGCGATCATGATCGTGGGGGCGTTGGTGTTGCCCCGGATCACGGTCGGCATGACCGACGCGTCGATGACGCGAAGCCCCTCGATACCGTAGACGCGCAGCTCAGGGTCGACCACGGAGCCCATGGCGCACGTGCCGACTGGGTGATAGAGGGTCATCGTCGTGTGCTGCACGTGCTCCCAGATGTCGGCGTCGCTATCCGAACGCGGCCAGAGGTCGAACTTCGCGCGCTCGTGGCGTGTCATGGCCGGCTGCACACCGATCTCCATCGCCTTGCGCACTCCTCGAATGATCGCCTCGCGGTCATCCTCCGTGTCGTAGTAGTTGTGGCGGATGTGGGGCTTCGCGCTCGGGACCAACGATCGCAGATAGACCGCGCCACGGCTGCTCGGCTTGAGCAAGCACGGGCCCCACGAGACCGCGTGGTCGATCGGCAGCCGAAGACCCTCGTCGGCGAACATCACAGGCGCGGCGTGGAACTGGATGTCGGGCGCCGGCAGGCCTCTTTGGCTGCGCCAGAATCCCCCCGCCTCGCCGATGTTCGAGGTTAGGGGCCCGCTCCCCGCGGTTTGGAGCAGCTCGACGTTGGCGGGCGTCTCGGCGGTGCTCAGCGTCTCTGTGTCGGTCAGCAGCCCAACCAGCACCGCGGGATGGTCCTGCAGGTTGCGCCCGACCGGCAGGTCGGCAATCGCCTTGATGCCGTACATCGCGAGCTCGCCGGCCGGTCCGATTCCCGACAGCAGCAGGATCTGCGGTGAGTTGTAGGCGCCGGCCGAGAGGATCACCTCGCGCTCGGCGCGGAATTCCTTCAGTTCGTTTGCCTGGTCGACTTCGACGCCGACGGCGCGGCTGCCCTCGATGAGAAGCCGGGTGGTCTGTGCCCCTGTGACCAGGTGCAGGTTCGGCCTGTGAAGCGCAGGGTGGAGGTAGGCCACCGCAGCCGAGCAGCGCATCCCGTTTCGCTGAGTGAGCTGGTAGTAGCCGATGCCATCTTGCTCGGGGCCGTTGAAGTCCGCGTTGCGGGTGAGACCGGCCTGCTCCGCTGCCTCAACCCAGGCGTCCATTAGCTGATGCTTGGAGCGGCCTTCGCTCACCCGCAGCGGGCCTCCGGCGCCATGCAGCTTGGAGGCGCCCCGCTCGTTGTCCTCGGCTTTGAGGAAGTACGGCAGGACCTCCTTCCAGCCCCAGCCCTCCAATCCCAGGGTGGCCCATTCGTCGTAGTCGAGCCGGTTGCCGCGTATGTAGATCATGGCGTTCATCGAGGACGAGCCTCCCAGCATCCGCCCACGTGGGAGGTAGAGAGTGCGACCGTCCAGATGCGGCTCCGGGTCGGTCTGGTAGTCCCAGTCCCACTTGGACTTGTAGAGCTTGGGGAACCCGGCCGGGACGTGGATCTCCGTCGCCGTGTCGGCGGCGCCCGCCTCCAGCAGGGCGACCTTGACAGACGGGTCCTCGGACAGTCTCGAAGCAAGCACGCAGCCGGCCGAGCCGGCTCCCACGACCACGTAGTCGAAGGTCTCAGCCATGAAGTCTCTCCCCCGCGATTTGAATCGCGATCAGTACGGAGCTGTCGGCGAGCACAAGATACTTCAGCAGCTCGCCCTGTATGACCTGGCGCGAGAAAGGTGCTAGTTGGCCCCAGCCTTCCACGGAGCGGCTGCAGGTTAACCCCCGGGGGAAATTGTGACCCGGCTGTGACCCAGCGACCTCCGTCAAAGTCGAGGATTGTTCCCTGACGACTACTTTCGGTGCCCGTCGTCAAGTTGGATTGACGACGCATGGATAGTGCACTAGAATAATCAATGGCAGTTGACTATGCGGAGAATCCCGAGGGCCGCGACTGAGAGCTGGGATCGGTTGCCCAGTGATCCGCCTCTGGCCGCGCTTGGCGCGAGCCACACACTGCACCGAGCTCTTGCTCACTGGCAGACCGATCTTGTACGTGAGGCAGTGGCGAGCGGTGCCAGTTGGGAGGAGATCGGCATCGCGCTTGGCACCACGAAGCAGGGCGCATGGGCGCGATTCCGCGTGCCACTTGGAGACAAAGGAGGACCAGGCGTGATGGACTCAGGCAAGCGGCAGCAGTCCCATCAGCGTGCTCGCGAGCTATGGGAGGCCGGCCAGGCGCGACTACACGAGATGGAGGACAAATGGCGCGACGAGCACGACCGCTTGCGGAACCAGGTTCGGGAAAGCAAGGACCGACTGTCCGAGGCAACGCGCCGACATGCACGTGAGCGGCGAGATGCTCGTCAGGAGCTTCGCCGTGAAGTGGACACAGCCCGAGCGTCCTGATCGGCGGTGGTCGGGCGCCCGGGATTTGAACCCGGGGCCTCACGGTCCCGAACCGTCTTAGTGGTGTGTCCTCGCGTGTCCTCCGGGGTCAGCGACAGCCCTCCTGAACTCAAATCCCGCCGCCTTTGTGTCTCAGGTGACCTGCTATGACCGCCTGTTTCCGGGAATATGTGACCCGGCTGTGACCCGGCGCTGGGCAATTCGCTTGCGCACGCCAGCGAACTACTCCCAGCGGAAATAGCGAATCGCTATGAATCCGAAGATGACCGCGTAGACGGCCATGGTCAGCAGCGCTGCGTATGAAGAGCCCCCATTGAACGCCGAATCGAGCACAGCCCTCACAGCTGCGCCGCTCGGCGAGTAATACATGATCGTCCGCAAGGGGTCGCCCACCTGTGCCGGATTAACCCACAGACCCGAAAGGAACATCAGACCGAAGGTAACCACCCCGGCGACAGGTTGTGCGACCGTCTGTGTCGGCACCAAGGCCACGAGCACAAGGCCAAGCGCGAACAACTCGGCGATCGCGAGCAGGAGCGAAACAGCAAAAGGCAGAATCTGCACGTGGAGTGATGCGCCGAACACGAGCGCGCCCTCCAGGATGACAATCAGGACTGCCGCCGCCGCAAGAATCAGATCGATGATCAGCTGCGCGGCAAGCAGCCTCGACGGGTGCAGCGGTGTCGTGGAAACCCTTCTCAGCCAGCCGATCTCACGGTCTCTAACCAGAGTGTTCGGCAGGGAAACCGAGATGAATATGAACGAGAGAACCAAGATGGTTGGGGTCCAAACCTCGATGACCGTCAGGCCGGAGTCGCCAACGTTTCCTGGATTTGCCTGTCCGATGAACCCGAACACCGCCAGGAGGACGGCTGGGAGTGCCAGCCCACCGAGAAGTGCATACGGTTCTCGCAAGGCGAGCTTGCTCTGGACCTTGAGCAGTTCGGCGAACTGAAACCCCGACCTGCGACTCGTCGACTCTTCCAGGCGTGAACCACTCATCTCTGAACTCCCTTCCCTAAGGTTGAGGCGTCGTCCCTCGTCAGCTTGATGAAGGCATCCTCGAGGTTCCCAGTTCTTGCCTCCACATCTGATACTCGAACTCCGATAGCTGCCAGCGCATTGATAAGAGATCCCGCGAGATCGCCCGTACCGGTGACGATGACGTACCTCTCCTTCCTCTCGATTTCGTTCACACCGTGTATCGCTCGCAGGGTCTGCTCGTCAACCGGTTGAGATGGTACGAATCGGACCCTGCTCCCCCCTGCTCTCGCCGCGATCGCTTCCGGCGTGTCGAGCGCTATGACAATCCCATGGTTGATGAGCGCGAGGCGATCGCACAGTTTCTCTGCCTCATCCATGAAATGGGTCACCAGGATCACGGTCACGCCACGGTCTCTCATGCGTTCGATGAGGCCCCAGGTTTCACGCCTAGCCTCAGGATCAAGCCCCGTGGTCAGCTCGTCGAGGATGGCGAGCCTGGGGTTTCCCACCAGAGCGAGCGCGATAGACAGCCTCTGTTTCTGGCCGCCGGAAAGGCTCTTGAACGAGGAGTTGGCGAATTGCTTGATGCCCAGTGACTCGAGCAGCTGGTCGGAATCGATGGGGTTTGAGTAGAACGAGGCGAAGAGCCTCACCGCCTCCCCTACCCTGAGCCGTGGAGGCAGTGCGCTCTCCTGCAACTGGACGCCGACAAACTCTCTCATCCTGTTTCGGTCCTTCTGCGGAGAAAGCCCGTATACGGCGATTGACCCCGTATCGGGAGCACGCAGGCCAGAGATGCACTCCACAGTGGTCGTTTTGCCGGCGCCGTTGGGTCCGATGATTCCGAAAATCTCTCCTTCATGTATGGACAGGGAGACGTCGTTGACCGCAATCAGACGTCCGTACTTTTTGACGAGGTGCTGAACGGTAACCGCTGCCGCCGCGCTCACGATGCCAGCCCGCCCAGCAGGCTGCGCAGCGCCTCGGTGTAAGCCTCCAGCGCCGCGCGACCTCGTGTTGTCAGGGTCACTGTGGTCGCCAGCCCGTTCCCACCCCATGTCTTCTCGCTCGTGAGGTAGCGGGCGTCCTCGAGCTTCCGAAGATGCGTGATCAGGTTGCCCGGTGTCAGGTCGAGCATGTTCTGAAGGCGGGTGAAGGAAAGCGTGTCGCCTTCGTTCAGCGCGGCCAGGGTGACGAGGATGCGTAAGCGCGCTGGGACGTGGATCAGAGGGTCGAGCGGCTCAAACGTGTTGGTGGTCAGGCTGGCTCTCAGGAGCGGCGCTGCTGAACCACCAAGGCGGCGGCGTAAGCCAACAGCACCAGGCAGCAGCCCAGGCCGGTGAGTCCCCACGCCCCGAGCGGTCCGAAGAATGTGCTCACGGAGGCGACGGCGATGATCGCGATGCAGACGCCGAGCTGGAGCCAGCTCTCCCGCATCGCATTGATGCCGGCTGCGACTGCGACCAAAGCGATCAGCGGCACCGTTGGCCCAAACACCCCGTACACGATCTCGAAGCTCACGCCGCGGTAGCGCAACGCGCCCTCTACCACCCAGGCGCCTATCCCGGCGGCCGCAAACGCAGCGGCCTGGGCCTGCTGCTGGCGCCGAGCCCTGCCGCTGACGCCGGATTTCGCCCGATTAAAGACCACCGAGCCGACGATCGCCGAGACGGCTATGAGCCCGTACAGCACCGCAAGCGACCAAAGGGCCGGACCGGTGTACACGTGCTGATCGCGCATCGACCACCAGACCGCGCCGTAGCCGAACAAGAAGACCCCCGCCGCCCCCACCACCACGGCCAGCGGCGGCTGAGGGTCGAACTGGCGCCGAGCCTGCCTCTTGGCTTGTTCGAGGATCTTCGCCGCCTCCCTGGGGTCGAGACCGGCCCCTTCGCCGGCGGATGCGGCCTCGTTGGTGTCGCCTACCACATTCATCTAGCTCTCCTTTGCGCCACAAACTAACATGCTTTGCAGCACAAAGTCAACCCATAGCCACCGTAGTCAGGTACTTGACATTGCTGGGTACAGTGCTATATTGCCTACGTGGCCGAGAACGGCGCCCATGCTAGCCAGCTTCTGAAAGGGGTCCTCTCCATCGCGCTGCTTCGTCTGCTGGCGGAGCGCGAGTCCTACGGATACGAGCTCGTGACCCGCCTCCACGACATGGGCCTCCACGACATCCAGGACGGCTCGGTCTATCCGGCCCTGGGGCGCCTGGAGCGCGACGGTCATATCACGTCCCGCCTGGTCGCATCCCAGTTGGGACCGGCGCGCAAGTACTACCGCCTCTCGCGCGAGGGTTACAAGGAGCTCGCGGAAACCGAGAGGGCGTGGAACAACCTGGTGCGGGCGATGGAACCCATCCTCTCCACGCCCGTTCCCAGCCAACCAAAGGAGGCGGCGTGATGAGCGATTTGAGCATGAAAGACAGAGCGCGGATCGAGGCGACGGTCCATCAGATCGACCAGGCACTCGGCGGTCGAGTGCCGCGAAAGAAGCGGCGCGAAATCCGCGATGAGCTGCGGTCCAACCTGACCGAAGCCGCGACCAGCGTTGGTGCGGAAGAGGCCATTCGGCAGCTGGGAGACCTGCCTGCCTTGATCAGCTCATATGCGGAGGTTTACCGCGGCCGCTGGGATCCCCGGACCGCGTTCTGGGCGGCGGTCATCACGTACGCGGTGCTTGTATTCCTGACACTCGCGCTTCCTCACTGGCCCATCGCGGGGTTAGCAATCGGGGCGCTGATCCTGGGAATCCTGTCGCTCGTCCCCGTGACGTTCTTGTGGCTGGCGCGGCGGATAGCGCGGGTGATGCGAGCGACGATTCCCGCGCCCCCATCCGTGAGGTGATTTCGTTCGCCTTCGAGGATCGCCTTCGAGGCAAACTACCGGGCCTCCTCTTCTTGGCCGGGGCGAGGACGGTCATGGCCAGCGTGTTCCCGCCGTGGCGCCTAGCGACGACGCCGCTCATCCACGGGCCCAGCGGCCAGTTCCTCGCCGGTTTTGCACTCGTCGTTGGCGGCTTTGTCGCGCTTGCGATGCTGGTCCGCGGGCCGAACATCCTAGCCGCGGTCGTGGGCTGCAACGAAGCGGTCTTATTGAATTTGGAGCCCACGCCCGGATTCGAACCGGGGACCTTTTCCTTACCAAGTGGTCGTCGATCCCTGGCGAATTCGAAGTGATCTTAGCTGCGCGGGCCAATTTCGGAGGAGACCATTTAACTCGCCCTCATTTGGCGCACGCGCGGAATTGGTCTACCCAACCGGAGCGACCCCGGAGCGTCACCAAACCCTAGTTCGCCAGGGCTCGACAAAGACGTTCACCGCAGGCACCGCATGACTGCGGGAGCCCGGAGTTTGGAACAGCGTGGGTAGGCCCCGCGATCTGGACGATCAATTCTTCCGGTGTGTGCCGCAGTCGACCGCCATCCGCGGGCCTAACTGTCTAATAAGCTCTCACCGTGAAGCGTCCCTTCGGCGCCAGTCCATCTAATAGGACGCTGAGTGGCAGCAGGCTCCTTCATGCAAGCCCCGGTGGGCGGTCCATTGCGTACCGAATGGCCGGCGAGGGCCCTCCGTTGATCCTGCTGCACGGGTTCCTCTGCGACTCTCGGTGCTGGCGGCCTCAGCTCGAAGGTCTGGCGGATCGGTTCACCTTGGTGGCGTGGGATGCACCCGGTGCTGGTTCGTCGCCCGATCCTCCGGATCCATTCACAGTCGCTGACTGGGCGCGCATCCTCGCCGAGTTTCTCGACTCAATAGGTATAGAACATGCCCATCTTCTCGGCCTTTCGTGGGGCGGACTGCTTGCGCAGGAGCTTTACAGGCTGTACCCCGCGCGTGTCGATCATCTCGTCCTGGCGGACACATACGCGGGTTGGAAAGGCTCGCTTTCCGAAGATATGGTCGAGAAGCGACGCGCGAGGTGCTACCGCGACGCCTTGCGACCAGGTCAGGAGGTTGCGGCTGAGTGGGTGCCCGCAGAGTTCTTCCTGGACGCCTCACCACAGCTTGCGGCGGAGATGGCGGCCGTCGTGGCGGACTTCCACCCATTGGGGTTCCGACTGATGGCCAAATCTCTCGCTGACACAGACACAACACCCGTGCTAACGACCATCAAGGTTCCGACGCTGCTTCTTTGGGGTGACGGCGATCGACGCAGTCCGCTGAGTGTCGCCGAACAGTTTCATGCCGCAATTCCTGATTCTGAACTTCGAGTGATCCCCGGGGCGGGGCACGTCAGCAATATGGAGAAACCTGACGACTTCAACGCGAACGTGCGCCGCTTTCTCCTTGAGGCGTGACGGTTGAAACCGCTGAGCCTTACGTTGAGGCTGTCCGAGCTTGTCGCCTCTCTCTCGATTGGCACGGACATCGGCATGGGCCAGCCAGAAGGCCAGGCGCTGAGAACCTGCCTTCTCGCGCTCGGTGTGGCCCGGGAGATGGGGCTTGGTGAGCAGGACTGTGCGGACGTGTACTACGACTCGTTGCTCAGATTCGTGGGCTGCAACTCGCATGCCGACCAGGATGCGGCCGCCGCCGGCGGCGATGAGATGGCCTTTCGCCGAGGCATGGCGCCGGTGATCAGCGGCGAGACCCCTGAATTGATTTCTCACGTCGTAAGGCACCTTGGCTCGGCCCTGCCGGCCACCAAGAGGGTGAGAGTCGTCGCCGGAATGTTGGCCGCGGGACCAAAGCAAGCGCGCGCGATTACGACGGCAACTTGCGAGGTCGCTCGAATGTTTGCCACCCAGCTCGGGCTGGGAGCCACGCTGGTCCTTGCGCTTGGTTATCAGTTCGAGTACTGGAATGGAAAAGGTATGCCCAACGGCGTGTCCGGTGAGGAGATACCGATCGCCGCTCGCGTTGTGATGGTCGCGCGCGATGTCGATGTCGTCACTCAGGTCGGGGGTCGGCAGCTGGCCGAGGATATGCTCCGGCGGCGACGTGGGCGGGCTTACGACCCCGCTGTTGCCGACGCATTCCACCGGCATGCCTGGGCGATCCTCGCCGGCATCGAAGAGGAGTCGCTCTGGGACCTAGTCATCGACGCCGACCCCACGCCGTCCGAGCCGCTCGCGGCGGATCGTTTGACCGTTGCTCTCGAATGTTGCGCGCAGTTCGCAGACATCAAATGTTGGTTCACCCGCGACCATTCACCAGTTGTCTCGAGCCTCGCGGGCACAGCGGCTGCCAACCTCGGGCTCGATGCCGCCCAGGTGGAGTCGATAGCAGCTGCGGGACTGATTCAGGAATTAGGAAAGACCGGCGTGCCGAACGGCATCCTGGAAAGTTCGCGACCCCTGACCCAGAGTCAGTGGGACACGATGCGGCTGAGCACCTATCTCACGCAGCGGATCTTGGGAAGATGTCATGGGCTGGAGGCGGTCAGTGCTTTGGCCGCCGGCCATCACGAGAGGCTCGACGGATCCGGCTATCACCGAGGACTAAGCGGCGATCGGATTTCGACGGGGGCGCGAATCCTGGCGGCTGCGGACGCCTTCAAGGCGATGACCTCCGACCGACCGTGGCGCCCCAAGCTCGCGCCTGACGAGGCCGCCCGAACGCTGATCGCCGCCGTAAAGGAGGGCAAACTCGCCCATGACGCGGTCGATGCGGTGCTCGCGGCGGCCGGACACAGCAAGATATCGCGCCGGCAAACACGGCCAGCCGGCCTGTCGGACCGCGAGGTCGACGTGTTGAGGTTGATCAGCCTCGGCCGGACCAACCGGGACGTGGCTGAGCGACTCTTCATCTCGCCCAAGACAGTGGGGCGCCACATCGAGAACATCTACGGCAAGATCGGAGTCTCGACCCGGCCAGCCGCGGCCCTCTTTGCCATGCAACATCAACTTTTGAGCTAAAGCCCAGGATCCAAT
>JALYYG010000240.1 GCA_030946685.1 Candidatus Dormiibacterota bacterium
AGCTATGATCCGTCGCTGTCGGTGGGCCGCTA
This sequence comes from Candidatus Dormiibacterota bacterium, assembly GCA_030946685.1. Taxonomy (GTDB): domain Bacteria; phylum Chloroflexota; class Dormibacteria; order Dormibacterales; family Dormibacteraceae; genus Palsa-872. Next base: position 33 of record JALYYG010000240.1, read on the forward strand.
CATCCGCTACTGGTACACGTACCGAACCGTCGTGGCGGTGGTCCTGGCGCTGATCCTCAGCGGATTGATGTATTGGCTCTACACGCAGCAGGTCGCCTGCGACTCCAAGCCTGGCTCGTGCCTCGTGTACCTGGCTGGGCACCCCGAAGACCGTTTCGTGCCCCAGGCGAAACCCGATGACAACATAGTCATCGTCGGGCTCGACAACGCGAGCGTGAAGGATATCGGGATCTTCCCGGTCCCACGGAACCGTTATGCCTCAGTGCTCCAGAACCTGGAGAAAGCCGGCGCATCCGTGGTTGCGTTCGACATCGGGTTCCCCGATGCCCGCGAAGCGGGAAGCGACCAAGCATTCGCCGACGCACTTGCGCGCAGCAAGATCCCGGTAGTGCTCGCGGACGGAGGCGACAACGCGCTGACCGCGGACGGCAAGGTGATTCAGACCTCACCGGCCACGCAGCCCACGGGCGTCGACCAGGTTCCGCTGCGCAAGTTCCGCTGCGCTGACGCCGGCACCGACCCCAACGCCCCATGTAGGCAGCCCTACCCGAACGTAATCCTGGCGTCCAGCGACGTCATCGCCGACAACGATGGCGTGCTGCGCCGGCTCCCGATGTTCGTCCAGCCCGCGTGCCTGTCCACCGGCGCCTGCCAGACCCCGATCATCAACCCCATCGGCTTTGCGGCCTACCGCGCCTGGTTGGCGCAGGGGGTGGGCGGCCCCGACCTCCAGGAATCGAACGGCCAGGCGACCTTCGGAACCTTCTGGAAGGAGCCGTTGCAGGTCGACGGCAAGGGCGCCGCCCTCATCAATTACCTGGGGCCACCTGGCAACTACAACGACAAGGCCCACTACCTGTCGTTCGGCGACGTCTATCGCGGCAACTTCTCCAGCGAAGCAGTGAAGGGCAAGCTCGTTCTGATCGGTGACTACTACTTGAGTGGCGTGCATGACGAGGTGATCGCCACCTCGAGTGCCGGGGCCGGCGGCAAGCTGATGCCTGGAGTTGAGATGCACGCCAACGTTGCTCAGATGCTGATCGAGCAAAAATTCTTGAAGCAAGAGCCGCCGCTGGTGGTTTTTCTGACGATCCTGCTCGTCAGCCTTTTGATGGCGGTGGCTGTTGCGCGAGTGTCGGTCCTGTACGGCCTCCTCGCAACAGTGGTCGCCGGCGTGGCCTTTGCTTTTGCCGTTGGCTTCCTCGCCGCAGGCACAACGTCGCCCAACGTGCTCCATCCCTTGCTGGCGATCGCGCTCACGTACACGGGCGTGACTGCATATCGATTCCTCTACGAGGATCGCGAGAAGCGAAAGGTGACAGCCATCTTCGGTCACTACCTGAAGCCCGAGATCGTGGCTCAGCTGGCCAAGACGCGGGGCGGCGTAGACGACATCCTGCGAGGAGGCGAGCGCCGCGACATCACGCTCCTGTTCGTGGACGTGCGCGGCTTCACATCGATGTCGGAGCGGATGGAGGCCGACGACGTGGTCAGCGTGGTCCAGATGTACCTCGACCACCTGAGCGGGATCATCTTCACCTGGGACGGAACAGTGGACAAGTACGTCGGCGACGAGATCGTCGCTTTTTGGAACGCGCCTCGACTGCAGGAGAATCACGCTCTCCTCGCGGTCCGCTGCGCCTACGACTTGATCAACCGCGCGCCTGAGCTGCAGACCAAATTGATAGCGAGAGGCCTGCCCCCGATTCGCTGGGGCATCGGCGTCAACACCGGGCCGGCGGTCGTGGGCAATATGGGCTCACGCAGCCGCCTGCAGTACACCGCGCTCGGCGATACGGTCAACACCGCCGCCCGCTTCTGCGCCAACGCTCCCGCCTATCACCTCTTGATCGGCCAGCCCACGTACGACGAGTGCAAGGATTACATCGCGGTCGACATGGTGCCCGGGGTGCAGCTGAAAGGCAAGTCGGCTGAGACGTTCCGCATCTACCAGGTCACTGCGATCCGAGAGACCCCGACCTCGCCGTGGGTCCCGTTCCCGACCGAGATGGCGACGCAGGCCCATCAGACCCTCACCCAACAGTACTCGCAGCAGACGATGTTTGTCGAAGGCGACTCGGGGTCCAGCAACCTCCTGGTCGGCGAAGCCGCGCAGGAGGCGCTGACTGACCAGGCTTCGGTCGCACCCACCCCTCCTTACGGAACACCCACCGAGGGCGGAGAAACCTAAAGGCTCAGCCGTGGCCTAGTGGAGCGAGGCGACGAGCAGGAGGCAGAACGCGGGCATCATGGCGATAGCCAGCAAGACGACGCCCAGACATCCGGTGGCTTTCTTGGCCGCCGGCCTGACCGGCGGAGTCGGGTTGTAGACCGCCTGCGCCGGCGCTCCCGCCACCGGTTGAGCCATGACCGGCATCCCGGCCGGCGAAGCCATGGCGGCAGCCTGGGCCGCAGCGGTCGCCGGCACCATCTTGGAAAGGTCTGCGCCGGGTTCGAGGCTCCGCTGCCAGCCAGGGCACAGTCGGTCTGCGATGCGCGACATCGTTTCGTCGAACTCCTGGCCCGTCTGAAAGCGCTCCTCCGGCCGCTTCGAGAGGGACTTGAGGATCACCTCCTCCAAGCGCATGTCCAGCCCTGGCCGGTACACGGATGGCGGCTTGGGTGGCGCCTGCACATGCTTTGCCATCAAAGTGAACGGACCGTCTGACTCGCTCGCCATGAAGGGCGGCTGGCCGACCACCAGCTCGTAGAACATGATTCCTGCCGAGTAGAGGTCGCTGCGGCCGTCGACCTTGCTCGATGCCACCTGTTCCGGCGACATGTACTGTGGTGTGCCCACCGTCGTGCCGGTTTTGGTCGCCGTGGACCCGGGGCTCGAATCGTCTGTCAGTCGCGCGATGCCGAAGTCTGCGACCTTGACGTTGCCTTCGTCCGACACCAGAACGTTCTCGGGCTTCATATCGCGATGCACTATCGCGTGCTTGTGAGCGTAGTCGAGTGCCTGCAGGACACCATGCATCACAGCAAAGGTTTGGGGCATGGCGATCGGTCCCTGGTTCACCAGGTCGCGAAGCGATTTTCCGCGGACGAACTCCAGCACGATGTAATTGGCGTCACCGATCTGCTCCAGGTCGTGGACCTGAACCAGGTTGGGATGGCTGGTCCTGGCCATGACCCTCGCTTCCTGCAGGAATCTCATCAGGGCGGTCGGATCCGCGGCCGGCGAAAGGATGAGCTCTTTGATCGCTACCTCTCGGCCGAGACCCGGCTGTTCCGCCAGGTAGACCGCGCCCATGCCGCCCCGCCCCAGCTCGCCCTTGATCAGGTATTTACCGATCTGCCGCTCGCCGGATGCCGCGGGCGGATAGGTGGCCGGCGGCCTCATCGCCAGCGGAGGAGGACTGGGGATCGGAATCAAGCGCATCGTGGCGTCAACCGCGTAAGGCGACTGTGCGGGCGCCTGTGTTTGAGCAACGGGGGGGAGCGGGGCGGGCGGCGGCGCTGCAGTTGGCGGCGGCGGGGCAGTTGGCGACGGGGCTGCCGTCGACGGAGCGGTTGCGGGCGCGGGTGGACGGGTCGGCAAGCGCATGGTGACGTCGACACCGCTTCGGGTTGGTGTGGGCGGTGTTTCCTCAGCGGTCGGAGGCGTTTCGGCGGCTGGCGCGGGCGCCGAGGAGCTGGGCGCCGGGGCCCAGTCCGGGACGTCGGGCGGCTGCTGGTTGGGAGGGGTTTCGGGGGCCTGATCGGCCTCGGTCATTGCGCTGGGAGCCTACCAGAGTAAGTTCGGGCGAACGCTCCCACACAGGGGAACGCAACCATGGCTATAGCGTTTTGGCGGCATTCAACCCATAATCGGCCCCGAACACGCAAACGCTTTCGAGGAGGAAACCCATGTCGCAGATTCCGCCGCCGCCCCCCGGACAACCGGCCCCCATGGGAGGGGCGCCAAATGCAGTGGGCAGCAACAAGAACCTGTACACGATCCTTGCTTGGGCTTTGCTTCCGCCTATCGGGAGCTTGATCTTTCTCTTCGTGGGCAAGGACGACCCGGATGTGAAGAACAACGCAGCGCAGGCCCTTGTGATTCACGGTGGTGCACTTGTTGTTTGGATCGTGCTCTGGATACTCACGATCATCTTCCTGCCGATCGCCTTCTTGCTGCTCCTTTGGGATCTCGTGTGGTTCGTCATCTGGGTGCTTGGGCTGGTCTTCGCACTTCAGGCCAATGGTGCACGCGTCAACTACCCGGTCTTGGGACCCATGGCCGCAGCTTATGTGCCCATGGTGGAGAGCTGGGCGAAGTAAGAGTCTCCTGATTCAAAAGGGCCCCGGTCGACGGGGCCTTTCTTTTTCTAATGCTTGGCTATCTGCTCGAGCGCCTTCTCCACACCCTGCCGCAGCTCGTCACGTTCGTCGCGCAGCAACCCGACCTCGGCACGTGACTGCGCCAGCTGATATCTCAGCCGTTCGACCTCCAGAGCGAGGTCGCGCACACGGGGATCGGGCATGCCGCTCGTACTTCTAACGTCCTCCAGCTCGAGGCGGAGCCGTTCGACAGCGACCTTGAGCTCTCGCCTCTCCGCGAGAAGCTCCTGGACCAGCGCCTCAGACGGCTTGGTCGGCTCTTTCGACATAGCGGCAGAGCCCGGGCTGGAACTCGCGAAGCCGGAGGCGCTCCATCTCGCCGCGGAGGTACCGCGCCTTCACCTCGAGGCTCTTGATCCCCTTAACGTCTTCGAATGGAAAGCGGTAGAGCTTGCTCGAGTCGACGAGCATGCACAGCGCAAGGCGCTCGCCATCCTTTTCGATGACGTGCTTGTAGCAGGGCACCGTTCGGCGCGCGATTTCCATCTTGGTAAAGCCACCGACTCGACCTGACAGTACGTCGATGGGGCTGCGCATGTGCGAAATGCTAGTTCAGAAGCGAGAGTTGCTCGGGCTCGGGAGGCGGCTTCAGGATGATGCGGCGTCGGTCCGACACGCCGTGGACCGTTCGGAGCCGCCTCACGGTCTTCATTGCCGCCTCACCGTAAGCCGGCGGAAGGTACGCACGCGCACGGTAAGCCTGTTCGTAGCGAGGCACGAGTTCCGGCCAGTGTTTGGCTAGCGTGGACATGAAGTGCTCGCGGGTCCCATCCTTGAGGTGAAGCATGCCAGCCCACAGCCCCGTGGCGCCGGCCGCACGCGCCGCTTTGACAACCGCCTCGAGGCGATCGGGCCTGTCCGAGAGACCCGGCAGGATCGGCGCCATGCCAACGCCTACGTCGATGCCGGCCGCGACCAGCTTCTCGATCGCGCGCAAACGCTGTCTTGGATGGGCTGTTCCCGGCTCGGTCCGCCGCCAGATGTCATCGTCAACGGTTGGGATGCTGAAGGTGATGTGCAGGTTCGCGCGCCGCGCGAGATCTGTCAGGACGTCGATGTCGCGAACGATCATCGGGCCGCGCGTGATCATCCCGGCAGGGTTGGAGAAGTCCCGCAGGGCCTGGAGACATTGACGCGTCAGGCGGTAGCGCCCTTCCGCCGGCTGGTAGGGATCGGTGGCGGCGCCGATGACCACTGTCTCCTTGTGCCAGGACTTGCGGGACAGCTCGCTGCGTAAGACACCGGCCACGTTGACCTTGATTCGGACAGTTCGACCGTAGCGATCGTCGGAGGGCCGATCAGCGCGAAGCTCGAAGGCGCGGACGTAACAGAAAGCACAGCGGTGCTCACACCCGTTGTAAGGATTGAGCGACCAGCCGAAGAACATGCCTTTCACCGGATTGAGCGCGGACTTGCACTGGATCTCGAGATATTCGACCTCGGTAAGCCGCGCCTCTGGGGCATCCATGGCGCCATCGTAGAACAAATGTTCGCTGATTACCATGCTGGGTTCCCGGCCTCGACACCACCTGTTTGAGTGGCAAATGGCGTGCCGGCTGGGGCAATCAGCAGTTCCCATCCTTGACGCCGCTAGGCGCGCAAGAGGGGCCGGGAGGAGCGATCAGCATGTCCCATCCTCATCGCCGCTTTGCGCGCGGAGGGCCCCGGCGGGGTATGCCTACGCCGGTCTAATGCGGCCCTTGGGCCGCGTGGTGGAGGAGGGGCAGAAGTCGTTCAGGATGCACTGCTCGCAGCGGGGCCGCCGCGCGATGCAGATTCGGCGTCCGTGAAGGATGAGGCGGAGCGACAGCCCCGTCCACTCCTCCTTCGGCACAATTGAACACACCTGTCGCTCGATCTTCACCGGGTCCTTGGACGAGGTGAGCTTGAGCCGGTTGGTCAGGCGCTTGACGTGGGTGTCGACAGCAAAGCCGGGCACCTCAAAACCAACTCCCAGGATTACGTTCGCCGTCTTGCGCCCTATGCCAGGCAGCTTGACCAGGTCATCGAGGTTGTTCGGCACCACGCCGCCGAACAGCTCTACGAGCTTGTGACTCGCGGCGATGATCGAGCGGGTCTTGTTGCGGAAGAACCCCGTCGGTTTGATCAGCTCTTCCACCACTGCTGGGTCGGCCGCGGCCAGGTCCGCGGCGGTCGGATAACGGCGGAACAGCTCCGGGGTTATTGAGTTCACAGAGCGGTCGGTGGTCTGCGCTGACAGGATGGTCGCGATCAGGAGCTGAAATGGATCGCGGTGGGCCAGCTCCGTGACCGCCGGATAGGCCTCGCGTAACCGTTCGTAGGTGAGCTTCGCCCGGTTGCGTGCACCCGGCGGCAGCCGCGGAAGGGCGGGCGCCTTCTTGCGCCGCCTAGGAGCCAAGCAATTTGCGCGCCGCAGCCGCGACCTGAGCGCCTTCAGCCCTGCCGGCAAGTCGCGCGGTCGCGGCCTTCATAACGACGCCGAACGCGTTGGGGCCTTCCGGCTTGATCTCTGCGATGACTGTGCGGACCTCGGACTCGACCTCGTCGTTCGTCATCGCCGCCGGCAGGTAGCCGCGGAGCACCGCCATCTCGGCTTCCTCGCGCGTGGCCGACTCTTCGCGGCCGGCCTTGCGATACACCTCGATCGCCTCCTCCCGTCTCTTGACCTCTTTGCGTGCAATCCGAACGACGAGGTCATCGTCGAGCGTTCCAACCGAACCGGCTTCCTTGCTCGCCTTCACCAATTCGCTCTTGAGAAGAGACAATGTGCTCAAGCCGACCTCATCGCGATTGCGCCTTGCCTCGATCAGTTCGGATTGAATTCGGTCGTAGAGAGCCACGGCGGCGATTGTCACATACGGTTGCGCGCACGCGCTGCCTCCGGTCGCGTGCGCATACGCACCTTGCACCGATCGCCGATAATCGGCCCCAAATGCCTGTGATCCTCCTGCTTGGACCGGCCGTCGCGGTCATCGGGCTCGTGGCGGTGGTCTTCGTCATGCGCCACAAGTCAGTAGAGAAGCGCTCGATGTACTCGGCTCGGCGCTCTCAGATCGAGCACAAGGTTCGTGCAGCCCGCCAGCGGACTATGGCACCCGTCAACAAGCACGCCGAAAAGGCCCGGGCAGGCGAGGGCGCGAGCCCCGCCGCTCCCACGCTCACGTACGAGCCGTCGGCCTACGCCGGACCTCCGGTGGCGCCACCTCCCAAGAAGGCGCCTCATATGCCATGGGATTCCGGACCGACAGCGCCGGCGCCGAGTCAACCCACCTTTACACCGCCGGCGCCGCCCTCCGAGCAGCCAAAGCCCTCTCCCCCGGCAGCTGAGCCGCCCTCGTATCAGCCGCCCGCGGCTGAGCCGCCCTCGTACCAGCCGCCGGCAGCCGAGCCGGTCTGGACTCCGACGCCCGCTCAGCAGGAGCGCGCGACGCCTGCACCTGCGCCGCCCGCGATGACCTCCGCCGATGCCGGAGCGGCGTGGTCCGTGGTCGGGGAAACCAAAGGCGTCCCCGAGCCGGAGCCGTCCGACAAGAAGAAGAAGTCCAAGGCGAACGCGCAGGCCGGCGCCTGGTCGCTGGCCTCTGGTGAGGCGGCAGGCGAGGAGACCGACGATGCCCCCAAACGGCCAAGCGCAGTGCTCGCCGTCGCCCAGTACGCAGTCTTAGTGGTGGGATTGGTGATGGTGTTGATCGGCGTGGTCGTGATGGTGGCCAACTCGCACGTCACTTAGATGAGGGAAAACCTGCCGGTTTTCCTTCATGCTCTCTTTCCAGCACATTCGATGGGATTTATTTACGACTAGTTGCTCCTCGCAACGCTTGGTTGGTGACAAGACGAAGTCATGGCCCGGCAGACCCCGGCCAACCCTGCCACCCAGCATTCGTAATCCGAGAAATTGGCCCTGACCCTTCGAGTAGCGACCGAAGCGGACCAGCCCATAATCCGCCGCCTCATCGAGGAGGCGCACCTGAATCCGATGAGCCTCAACTGGCCGAATTTCCTGGTGGCCGAGGAGGAGGGCGCCATCGTAGGAGTGGGCCAGGTCAAGGCTCACAAGGACGGCAGCCGCGAGCTGGCCTCGATCGCGGTCGTGCCCGCGCGGCAGGGCCACGGCATCGCCCGCGCGGTGATCGAGAGGCTTCTCGCGCGCGAGCCGGGCGTCATCCTCCACCTGACTTGCCGGCGCGAGCTGCAGGGCTATTACGAACGCTTCGGCTTTCGGCGCCTGGAGACGGCCGAGTACCCGCGTTACTTCAGGCGAATGATCCCGCTTATCAATCTCGTCATGCGTTTTCTCGGGACGCAGATCCTCGTGATGCGGCGGGGGGCGGAATGACGGTCCCGAATGCGGCCAGTATCGCGGCCGCCAATGCGCGCCCCCCGTCCCTCATGACCGTGTCCATCAAGTTCACCCGGTATCCCAGTCCTTCGATTTCCGAGGACAGCCCTGCATCGCTGCTGTCGATCACGAAAGCACTGGCGACGCCTGTATACATACGCGCCACCGCAACAGGTGACGCATCTGATCCCATGGCACGCAGCATCTCCACCGTCGGGCCCTTCAGCGCCGAGCCGCCGACGATCGGCGTTATCGCCACAGTCCTGTCACGAGGCAGGTTCGCGCCCACCACGCTCAGGATCGGAGCGATCGAGATGAGTGGGTTCGACGGACCGATGACGACCATGTCCGCCTCGGCAAGCGCGTCAAGGACCTCTGGTGTCGGCCGCGCCGAATCGATCCCCTCGAACTCGACCAGTCGCAGCGCCGGCGCCAGCCGCTCACGAACGAAGTACTCCTGGAACGAGTACACGCCCCTATCGGTGACAAAGCGCGTTCGAACCCGCTCGTCGGTCATCGGCAGCACACGAGCATCGATGCCCCATCGGCGGCACAGCTCGACCGACGTCTCGGTGGGGCGGCTGCCGCTGCGCAGCATCTCGGAGCGAACCAGGTGGGTGGCCAGGTCCTTGTCGCCGATTCGAAACCACGTATGCTCACCGAGTCGCTCGAGCGCCTCGAGCGCGTTGAACGAATCTTCCTTGATGCCGTATCCGGCGACCTCGTTGAAGACCCCGGCCAGCCTGTAAACGACTCCATCGACGTCGGGGCTCACAAGTAGGCCCCAGAACTCATCGTCGTCAGCCGTGTTGGCGACCACCGTGAGATCCGCGCCATGCAGCAGCGAATGGAAGCCCGCGGCAAGCATGGCGCCACCCGTCCCACCGGCGAGCACGACGACCTTCAACGGAAGAGATCTTCTGCCGCGGGCCTTATCAGGTCCCGTCCGCGGCCGCTCTTCTCGACCTCGAGCTCGAGCCCGCGCACGACCACGACCGGAGTGCGACGCGTCTTGCCCATCACCAAACCCGCGGCGGCTGCCACCTCATCCGCGAGCGCGAGCACCGTGGCATGCAGCTCTTTGCCCGCGTCGTCAATGCGCCCGCGCAGGTCCATGACCGCGGGAAGGCCGGCAACACCGAGGGCGACGTTCACGATCCCAATGCGCCAGGGTCGGCCGAAGGTGTCCGAAACGATCACCCCCACCCCGATGCCGGTCATCTCGTGGAGCCGGCTGCGCAGGCGCTCTGCGCTCGCATCAGGGTCATCCGGAAGAAGCGTCACCACGTCGGAACCGGGAACGTTGGAGTGGTCGACGCCGCCGTTCGCGCAGACATACCCGTGCCGCGTCTCCGTGATCAGCACACGCTCCGAGCGAACGAGGCGCACGCTCTCGTCAAGCACCACCTGGACAACCCTGGGGTCGGGTTGTGCGATCAAATGAGAAGCAAGCCGAACCGCCTCACCACTTGCGGTGACGTCAACGAGATGACGAATGCGCCCCTCGGACTTGGAGACGACCTTCTGCGCGACCACCACGACGTCGCCCGCCAGCAGCTCGACCTTTGTACGAATTAGCTCGGCGAGGTCATCACCGGGATTGACCTCTGGCAGGCCTTCGACTCCGATCAGGTCGAGTCGCTTCAAACCACTCGCCGTGTGTGCGTAAGGTCGGCGGGCTCGTCGAGGTCGAGCGCAATCGCTTCGGATCTGTGAATCGCGAAATGGACACCCTTCGCTTCTGCTTCGCGGCGGAACGCAGCCAATGAGTCCGCCCCGAAATGGAGAGAGATGGCGTTGGGAGGATTCAGGTACAGCGCATTTGTGCCTCCCCGACCCAGAGCGGGCGCGGCCACGGCCGCCGGCGGTGCGATGCGGCCGGCCGCGTCCAGCAGCTGCCCGACGGCTGTGGGGGTGACCAGCGGCAGGTCGCTCGAGAGCAGCAGGACTGCATGGGCGCCGTTCTTGACCGCATGCGCGATCCCTCGCTCGGCTGCGACGTTCTGACCCTCCTGCCGCGGTTCGAGCAGGGCCTCGACGCCGAGCCGTTCGGCCATCGCCGCGACCTCGGCGCTGCCCGCCACGACCAGGCGCTCATCGCCGGATGCGGCAGCGCGAATGGCACGCTCGGCGTTTCGGCGTGCGAGCGCCTTGCGCGCCGTGGGATCCAGGACGGCGCCCAAGCGCTGCTTTGCCGAGTCGAGATCCTTGATGAGCACGATGATCCATGTTCGCGCGGTGGCGCCATCCTTCATGACCCTCGGATCAGCCCCACTGCGCACGAATCCGGGGCAGAATCTGCGACCCGTAAAGCTCGAGGAAGTGCGCCTGGTCATCGCCGGGAGAATGGAAGACCAGGTGATTGAACCCGAGCTCGAGGTAGGGTCGCAGCTGCTCCAGGTGCTCGTCCGGATCATCGGAGACGATCCAGCGACGGTGGGCGACACCTTCCACTCCGCGTGAGAGCCGCTCCATCTCGCGCGGATCGTCGATTCCGACCTTGGCCTCGGCCGGCAGTGCAAGGGCCGCCCAGATCTTGGTGTCCTCGAGTGCGCGCGCTCGATCGGTGTCGTACGAGACCTTGACCTCGATCATCTTGTCGAGAGAGCCGGCGTTGCGACCTGACTCGGCCGCGCCTTCCGCAAACGACGGCAGAAGCTGCTCGGAGTAGAGCTCCATCCCTTTGCCCGAGGTGCAGATGAGGCCGTCGGCCGCACGCCCCGCGAACTTCGCGACCTGCGGACCGCCCGCGCCGACATAGATCGGGATCGGTCGGTCCGGCCGGTCGTAGATCGTGGCGTTGCGCGTGTGGTAGTACTCTCCGTCGAACGTCACCAGCTGCTCCGACCACAGCTGTTTGATCAGTCGCACGGCCTCGCGCAGTCGAGCGAATCTCTCCCTGTTGTCAGGCCATTGGATGCCAAGCGCCCCCTCGTTGAGGTGCTCCCCGGTCCCGACTCCGAGGATCACGCGCTCCGGATACAGCGATCCGAGCGTCCCGAACGCCTGGGCGACGACGGCAGGGTGATAGCGAAACGTAGGCGTCGCCACGGAGGTGCCGAGCACCACCCGGCGCGTACGCTCTCCTGCTGCCGCGAGCCATGCGAATGCGAAAGGAGCGTGTCCATCGGAATGCCGCCACGGCTGAAAGTGGTCGCTAACGAAGACGCTGTCGAACCCGTTGTCCTCGGCGGCAATCGCGTAGTCGAGCAACCTGCGCGGACCGAACTGCTCGGCGGATGCCTTGTAACCCAGCCGCAGCGTCACTGGAAGACCTCAGCGCCTGTAGTAGCGCTTCCAGCTGAAGCCGATGCCACCGGCCGCGGCAGCCGCGAGGACGACGACAAGCGCGATGAGCGAGTGGCTGTCGAAGTTTGCGAAGCCGGTGACCAGAAGCAAAGCGAGCGCGCCTACGGCCAGGAGCATCATGGCCACCAACGTGGCGGCGCGATGGAGCTTCATCCCTCCGCTAGCTTACCGGCGCCCGCGCTGAGGTAGTGTCGGCGGGTGGGCAGGGGCGAGGCCAAGATCCTTCACCTCGCGGTGGTGACCTCAACGCAGGACCTCGCTCGCGGGCTGCCCATCGGGTCGGCCGTGGTCGCTGACCATCAAACTGCGGGGCGCGGGCGGCTGGAGCACCGGTGGGAAGCGCCACCAGGCACCGCTCTGCTCGTGTCGTTCGCTCTTGCGCCAAATCCACTGCTCAGCCTCGCCGCCGGAGTGGCCGCGGCTGAAGCTTGCGGTCAGGGCGTGCGGCTCAAATGGCCGAACGACCTCCTGCTTGGCGACCGCAAGGTCGGCGGGATCCTGGTCGAGGCCACGCCCACCAAGGCGATATGCGGGATCGGAATCAACCTCACGTGGGCGCCGGCTGGCGCCGCCACCTTGAACGAGCCTCGCGACCAGGTCATGGAAAGGCTTGGGCCCGCAGTTGCGAGGTGGAGCTCAGCGCCGGCAGATCAGGTGCTGACCCGCTGGCGCGAGCTATCTGACACGCTGGGCCGGAGGGTGCGGGTCCAGCAGCCCGATCGAACGTTCGAGGGTATCGCCGAGGCCATCAACGAGCACGGCGAGCTGATAGTTGATGGAACCGTTGTGAGCGCAGGCAGCGTCACGCATCTAACGCCCTGACGATCTCGGGCAGCACCTCGCCGGAGCGCGCGTGAATCACGATCTCCGCGAACGAGTCGAATGGGGTCGGCTCCGCGTTGACGATGATCAGGCGCGCCCCGGACCTGACGGCGGCCAATGGAATGTCGGCGGCCGGGCGCACGACGAGCGACGAGCCGACGACGAGCATCACGTCCGCGTCCTGGGCCAGGGCGAACGCCTCTTGCACCTCCAGCACTGGCATCGGCTCGCCGAAGAGCACCACCGTCGGCTTGAGGAAAATGCCGCCGCAGAACTTGCACCGAGGTGGCATCTCCACATCCAACCTGGCCTGGACGTCCGAACGGGGTTCTCGCATTCCGCAGTCGAGGCATTGCACAGAGCGACTTGAACCATGCACCTCGATCACGTGTCTGCAGCCTGAGTCCTGGTGAAGGCCGTCCGTGTTCTGAGTCACAATCGCGGCGAGCAAGCCTTCCGCTTCGAGCGCCGCAAGTGCGTAGTGGCCAGGGTTAGGCCGCGCAGCAAGAGCAATCGCGCCGCGCTCCTTCGACACCCTCCAGTAAGCGGCCGGGTCCTGAAGGAAGGCATCGATCGAGGCGACTTTGACGGGGTCGTACCTTGCCGACACGCCGCCCTCACCGCGAAAGGTCGGGATGCCGCTCTCCGCAGAGACCCCGGCTCCCGTCAACGCCAAACCGTTACGAGCAATCGACAGCAGCTCGGCGGCGCGCTCGACCGTCCTGCCGCGCTCGATGACCATGCGCCGGTATGTTAGGGGCCGTGCGCCTGGGAGTACTCGAATCGCGTCGAACGCTCGCGATTTACATCGCCGCCGGAGCTTCGTTCGCCGCGCTCTCCGCGCGCGGTCTCACCGTCCCGCTGTACGCGCACGAGCTCGGCGCAGATCGGTTCCAGGTTGGTGCTCTCTTCTCGGTGGCAACGCTAGCGGCCGCGCTCCTGTCAATGCCGTCGGGAGTCCTGATCGATCGCTTCGGCACCCGAACATTGCTCGTACTGTCGCTCCTCCTCTTCGCCGGCTCGCAACTGGCCATGGCGGTCACCCTGAGCGTGGCACCACTCTATTTCTGGCAGATCGTGGGCGGACTCGCAGCCGGGGCCCAGCAGGCCGCGCTTTTCAGCGCGATCACCGCGCTTGTGCCGAGCGGACGCCTGGGCCGCGCCATGGGGTGGCTGACCTTTTCGATGCAAGCCGGGTTCTTCATCGGTCCGTCGATCGCAGGCCTGGCCCTCCAGTGGATCGGCCTCCGGACCGACATCGCGGTGACCACCGCGCTGCTGGTGTTCGCGATCCCAGGAGCCCTCGTGGCCAGCACCGCACCACAGTCCGGCCAGAGGTTAGCGCTGATGCAGCCGCTGCGCTCGCTTGTTCGCCAGCACTCGTTTGCGCCAATTGTCATCGGGCTCATCGGGGCGACGCTCATCTGGGGTACGGTCGGCGCATTCCTGCCGATCTTCGGCAAGGAGAGTCTCGGCCTGGCCAGCTCTCAGGTCGGTCTACTGCTGGCGATTCAGGCGGTCGCCAACGGGCTCGCGCGCTTGCCCGGAGGCAGGTTGGTCGACCAGGCGAAGCATCGTTGGCCGATCGTCTTTGTCGGCGTGATGGTCTGGTCCGTGGCTGCGATCGTGCTCGGCCACCTCAACGGCTTCCTGGCGCCCGCCATCCTCCTGGTCGTTGGAACACCATTCATTGCCACTGCTTACGTGGCCATGGGCGTCGTCTTCGGCGATCTTTCTGCTGCCTCGACCCGCGGGGTCACCATGGGTGCGTACGGGACTGTGCTGTTCCTCGGCCTGGCGGCCGGCCCACTCATCTTCGGCCCGATCGTCCAGTCCTACGGTTACGCGAGTGGCTTCACCGCATGCGCCGGGGTTGCGATGGTGCTTGCGCTGGTGATGGCCGCTTTCCACGCGGAGCCTTTGCGGCGGCGATCGGAGATCCCGCTGCCTCCGCCCGCGCCAGGGACTTAGGCACCCTCCCCCTGAAGTGGGGAGGTCGGCTAGGCACCCGAAGCGGGCCCAGCCGGGTGGGGGGTCCGTGCTGGATTAACCCCTCGCCTGCACCCTTCCGGTCGAGGGAAGGGCACCCTCATATTCGGCGAGCACCTTGAGATGGCTGGGGAAGGCGAGCGGGGGCAGCGCGTCGAGTTGGAACACTCCCACCTCCAGCATCTCCGCTCCAGGGCTGGGCCGGCTGCCGTCGGCGAGCCGAGCCTGGTAAGCGATGCCGATCATGCTCGCAGCCCCCTGCTTGGCGATGTGGTAAACGCCGATCAGCCGGATCAGCTCGACCGAGGCACTTATCTCTTCGGTGCACTCGCGCGCCGCCGCGTCCCACGGGTCCTCGTCATCGTTGACGAATCCGCCTGGCAGGCACCAGAGTCCACGGCCCGGCTCGATCGCCCTGCGGCCGAGCACGACGCCGCCGTCGACCGCGATGACCACTGCGGTCGAAACCTTCGGGTCACGCCAGAGGACAAAGTCGTCCTTGGGACACGCTTCCATCTCCCGACCCTCGATGACGCGCGTGACCAGCTCGGTCCCACAGTTCAAGCAGTAATGGCTCATCACTTGAACTCTAGATCTCTTAGCAAACGCGGCAGGGTTGGCCCCATTCATATACCGCAGGGAGAGCAGGGCCTGCGGCGAAGCCGCACGCCTGATGACGGGGACCACACGGGTCCCCTCTCATACCTTCGCGGCAGGGTTGGCTGGGGTCTCCCCGGCCATGACTTTATCCCTCAGCCCCCACACGTTGCGAGGAGAATCTAATCCTGAATTAATCCCATCCATATACCGGAGGGAGAGCAGGGCCTGCGGCGAAGCCGCACGCCCGATGAGGGGGACCATCCGGGTCCCCTCTCATACTTTCGCGGCAGGGTTGGCTGGGGTCTCCCCGGCCATGACTTTGTCCCTCAGCCTCCTCACGTTGCGAGGAGAATCTAATCCTGAATTAATCCCATCGATATACCGGAAAGAGAGCAGGCACGTCGGCGAAGCCGACCTGCCGACGAGAGGGAACCATCCGGGTTCCCTTTCATACTTTTTGCTTGGTCGGAGAGGCATTCATGTCGGCCACCCGGACCTGGTTGCGCCCGTTCTGCTTGGCGGCGTACAGCGCCTGGTCCGCGCACTCCATCAACGAGGTGAACAACGCCGGCTCCGCGGTCGCGGCGACGCCGATGCTGATGGTCAGCTTCAGGCCGCCGGGGAATGTGGCTGCCGCGACCTTGGCGCGGATGCGCTCGGCCAGGGTTCGGGCGCCCGACTCGGTCGTCTCGTGGAGGACGATGCCGAACTCTTCGCCGCCGTAGCGTGCGCAGACGTCCGATTCCCTCGCACCTGAGGTGAGGATCTTGGCAAGCTCGTGCAGCACAGCATCACCGCTCAGGTGGCCGTAGGTGTCGTTCACCTGCTTGAAATGATCAAGGTCGATCATCAGGAAGGCGATGCTCTTGTGATAGCGCCGCGCTCGGTGCATCTCCTTCAGATAGTGTTGGGCCAGGGCCCGCCGGTTCGGCAGCTTCGTCAGCTCGTCGGTGAGCGCGTTCTCCTCCTGGGCCTGAAAAAGCTGGGCATGCCGGATGGCGATCGCGCCCTGCGAAGCCACTCCGGTGAGCAGGTCGGCCTGGTCCTCGGTGAGCTCGCGCCACGCGTTCAGGTAGAGCTCCATCGCTCCCATCAGCTGGCCTGCACGCTGCATCGGGACCACCAGCACGTGCTGCGGGTGGCCCCCTGCCTCGAGCCCGGGCGACGCTTCGTCCGCAAGCTTGAGCACCAGCGGCCGCATCGCGGCCAGCGCGGTGCGGAGCGGCTCCTCTTCGAGATGGCGCACAGCCCCTTTTGCGCGATGGGAGAGGTTGTACTCGGCCTGGCGGCGCATCTCGGCCGTGCCTGGGGTGACGAGGTACATCGCGCCGGCCACCGCGCCCATGATCCGACCGGCGTGAGTGAGGGCGACATTCAGAACCTCCTCCAATGCGAGAGAGGAGTTGACGGCCGAGGCGATAGCCAGCAGGAGGGCGGCTCGGTCTCGGGCCCCGCTCTCGTCCGCGAGCGCGATCTGAAGTTCTCGAGTCGTCCGCCGCAGGCGCATCAGAGACACCGTCAGCAGGACGAACGCGACAACGAGCAGAACTGACGTCACGAGCAGGACGCTCGCTAGATCCGGCAAAGACCTCCTCCTGGGTTCAGAGTTGCCATAAGGTAACGCCGGAGGCCGCCCCCCCGTTCGGGCTATACTCGCCCCGACCTGGAGCCGATCTCTTTCGACGACCTCCCGCTCGGCGGCGAGTGGACGACCCGGCGGCGCACCATCTCCGAATCAGAGATCGCGCTTTTCGCCGCCGTCGCGGGTGACTTCTCCCCCCTCATCATCGACGCCACCCACGGGAACAGCCGCGTTGCTCCGCCCGCGCTGCTTGTGGCGATGGCGGTCGGCCTCGGCTCGATGGACATGCCGGTGCCCTCCGTGGCCGAATGGGAGTGGCTGAACTGGAAGTTCCCGCGAGCTGTTCACGCTGGGGACACCATCTATGCGCGCTGGACCCTGACTCAGAAGAGGGCTCCGGTCGGGGGCGCGCCCACCGCGATAGTGGTCTGGAGGGTGGACGTTCACACGGCGGGTGGAGCCCTGTGCGCCGAGGGCGAGATCGGGGCCAGCGTGACGCGCAGCTCGGCTCCCGCCAAGGCCCGCGTCGAAGGGCCGGCCACCGCGGCGCCGGCTGTTCCGACGGCTCGCCGCCGCCGCCGCCGCCGAACGCCCTCGGGTGATGGAGCCAAGAACACCCCCGACGCAAAGGCGGCCCAAGTGGTGGAGAAGCCCGCGGTGGCCGCTCCAGCCGCACTCGCGAATCCGGAGCGATCGGCGGGTAGCGCAAGGCGCCGCCGGCGGCGCCGCTCCTCCGGCCCTCCACAGGCTCGAAGCGGCGATGCGCCCACTCCTGCCGCTGCCGCCGAAATGTCGGTCCAACCAGCCGGAGTGCCGTTGAAAGCAAAGCGGGACGCCGCCAACCCACTCACACGCGCAATAAGGCGACTTCGAAGGCCTGAGCCGAAGTCGAGCTAGTTCGGGGTCTCCAGCCCCTCCAGGTACTCGATAACGCGGCGTGTCAGCTGGGTCGGTGTAGATGCCCCGCTGGTCACGCCAACCTTCTTGGCGCCCTTGAACCAGCTGAGGTCCAGGTCCTCCAGGTTGTCGACCAGGTAGGCGGGTTTGTGGCCGAGCTTCTTGACGACCTCGACCAGCCTCAGGGAGTTGGATGAGCGCGGGCTACCGACCACGATCACCAGGTCCACGTGCTGCGCCGCCTCGACAGCGGCCTCCTGGCGCTCCTGGGTCGCCCGGCAGATCTCGTTGTGGACCTCGGCGTTCGGATAGCGAGCCTTGACGCGGCCAATCAGGTCCTCGGTGTCCCAGACCGAGAGCGTGGTCTGGCAGGTGACCGCGATCCGGTCGCCCTTCAGGTGGAGAGCGTCGATGTCTTCGGGGTCCTGGACGAGGTACACCTTGCCTGGGGCCTCCCCCATGACGCCCTCCGGCTCGGGGTGCCCCTTGCGACCGATGTAGACGACCTCGTAGCCCTTGTTTGCAAGATCGGCCACCAGCTCGTGGGTACGGACCACATCCGAACAGGTGGCGTCGATCGGGTTCAAGCCCAGCTCCACCGCTCGTTGCTTGACCTGGGGCGACACGCCGTGGGCGGTGAAGATCACAGTGCCTCCCTTGATCTGGCTCAAGCCGGCGAGCCTGTCGTTCTGATCGACCAGCTCGACGCCTTGCCGCTGCAGATCGTCGGTCGCGTGCGTGTTGTGCACCAGCATTCCGAGCATGTGCACCGGACCGACGGTCTCCTCCCGCACCCGCTTGGCGATCCGAAAGGCGTCAACCACGCCATGGCAGTACCCACGCGGCGTGATCTTGAGGACTTCCATCTGGCTTCGAGTTTACGTGAGATGATCTCGGCCACCATAGCCGTAGCGGCGCCAGCGACAGCGCGGGTCCCAACGAGCGGAGCAGGCGAGAAACGCCCGCGGGCCCTAGGCTCAGGACGCTCCTGTCGGACCTGGTCCGGCTAGACCTGCCGGCCTTAGCCGATCCCGGCGAAGAGGTCCTGTTCAGGCAGCTCTGAGCCCGGTTCGCCCCGTGCGAGCTGGTAATACTCGGTGCCGAAAGCCATCCTGTAGAGCTGGTCGGCCATGGTTGTGAACCACGAGTTGGGATCGTTCTGGCTCACATGTGCGGCGAAAGCCTGCCGCTTTCGGTCGACGTAGTCGCTGACGTCTATGCGGGTCGTCACCAGCTCATCGGGGGTCCCGATGATGCGTATGCCGTCATCCCGTCGCGATTCCTCGGGCAGCTGCTCCATGAACTTCTCCATGAGCGAGCGCGGGATCGCTGTGTAGTAGACCTTGCGGGGGCGCCACCCCTCCTTCTCGAGCAGGTCCAGCGCGGCATTTGTGACGAAGTGCGACTTGACGTGGTCCGGATGCCCATAGGTCCCGTCGGAGTCGTACGTCACTACGACTTCAGGGCGTTCCTCACGAAGAATCGACGCCAGCTTGGCGGCCACCCCTTCCAACGGAGCCTGGTGAAACGACGTCGGGTCCTCGTTGTCGGCGGTTCCCACCATGCCCGAATCGCGGTAGCCCAGGAACTCTCCGCGGTTGACGCCGAGGATCCGGGCGGCGTTCTCCAATTCCGTGGTGCGTACCTGCGCCAGGCGCGGCCGCGTGGACTCCGGATCCATATTGTGGATCTCGCCCACCTCCCCGCGGGTCGCAGTCACGAGCACGACGCGGTGCCCGTCTTTGCGCGCCTTCATCATCGCGCCCCCAGTCGAGATCGCCTCGTCGTCCGGGTGCGCATGCACCAAAAGTAGAGTTCCCATCACTTGATCAACAGGTTGGCTAGCTGCTGGATTCCACCACGCCCGGGTCCGGGTATGGTGCGGTCGGCGGCCGCGACGACTTCGGGCGCCGAACCCTCAATGGCGATGCCCAACCCGGCCCAGACGATCATCGACACGTCGTTCCGCCCATCGCCGACCGCGACCGTCTGCTCTTGCGGGATCGCCATCCGCTTAGAGAGGAGGGCCAGTGCGTTGGCCTTATCGCTCACCACGCTGGTGAACTCCAGGTAGGTCGGCATCGAGGTGGCGGCGTTCAACCTGCCCTCCCAGCGCCGGCGGACCTCGGGAAGCAGCGCTTCGAGCCTCTCTCGGGCGGCGACGATGACGAGCTTGGGGGTGGTCGGACCCATAGCCTTGTCGAGGTCCGGGACCACGTTGATCGCCATTCCGGCGTGGTCCGCGTACTGGTGCGCCTCCGGCCTGTCCCGCTCGATCAGCAGCTGATCGTCGCGGTAAGCCTGGATGTGAAGGTCACGCTCGCGCGCAAAGCGGATCACCTCCATCGCCAGTCCGTGGTCGATGCCCTGGTCGAGAAGCATTTCGCCACCCAGCGTTCGGACCTCCGCGCCCTGGTAACAGACGATCGGACCGTCGAGCCCGATGCGCTTAACCCATGGCACCGCGCCCGGAAATGGACGCCCAGTGCAGGCAATAACAGCGATGCCCGCCTGGATGATGCGGCCGACTGCCGCCACGTCGCGGGGATCCAGCTGCAGCGTGGCGCTGAGGATCGTGCCATCGAGGTCGAGGGCCAGCAGTCGATACGAAGGGGTTGCGGTTACCTCTTTACCTCAGGGTTGAGGAGGTTGGGAGGCCGGCCGCCGCGAACCCCTGTGGCCATATTGCGTGCAGCCATTGCAGACATCTCCGATCGGGTTCGCACGGTACCGCTCGCGATGTGAGGCGCGAGCACAACGTTGGGCAGCTTGATGAGCCCGGGATGGATGGCAGGCTCCCGCTCGTAGACATCAAGCCCGGCGCCCGCGATCTTGTGCGCCTTGAGCGCATCGACCAGGGCGGCCTCATCCACCACAGGACCGCGCGAAGTGTTGATGAGGATGGCGTTGGGCTTCATCTGACCGAATTGCTCCGTGCTTATCAGGTGCAGGGTGTCCTTCGTAAGCGGAACGTGCACCGAGACGAAATCCGACTCGGTCAGCAGCCGCGCCAGGTCGACACCTGTCGCACCAAGCTGCTGCTCGACCTCAGGGAGTAGCGGGTTCGGGTCGTGGTAGAGCACGCGCATGTTGAAGCCCTTTGCACGATGCGCCACGCCGCGGCCGATGCGACCGATCCCGATGATGCCCAGGGTGGCGTCGTGGACGTCGTGCCCGAGCATGAGGTCGATCTCCCAACCCTTGTATTTGCCAGATCGGGTGAAGTAGTCGGCCTCAACGACTCTGCGTGCTGTGGCCATCAGCAGAGCAAACGCGAAGTCGGATGTTGAATCGTCGAGCACGCCGGGCGTGTTGGTGACCATGACCTTGTGTGCCGTCGCAGCCGGTACGTCGATGTTGTCGAAGCCGACTGCAACGTTGCTCACGATCTTCAGCCCCGGAGTCGACAGCACGATTTCGCGGATCGGGTCTTTGAGAAGGGCAATGATTCCGACGCAGCCCTCCGCGGCCTTCCGGATGCTCGCTTCGTCGAGCGGCTGATCGCTCGGATAGCTGATCACCTCGGCTGCCTCGGCCAGGATGGCCGGTCCGGGGTCGAGGATCGGATGCATGAGGAGGACGCGAGGCTTGCCACCAGTGCTCATGGATTCAGTCCCAGCTCCTCGGCTACCGGCTTCAGGGCATCGCGGACGATCTCCACGTGCTCGGCGAAGGGTATACCGAGAAGCTCGGGTCCGCTGACGAGCTCTTCTCGATTGACCGCGCGAGCGAATGCCTTGTCCTTCATTTTCTTGCGCACGGTGCTGGGCTCGACCGCGCTCAGGGACCTGTCGGGCTTGACCAGGGCGCAGGCGATGATGAAGCCGCACATCTCATCGACGGCGTGGAGCGCCTTGCGTACGGGCCTGTCGCGCGGGACGTCCAGGTAGAGGGCGTGTGAGGCGATGTCGTCGAGGATGTCCTCGGGCCAGCCTTTGTCGCGCAGCATCGCGATCCCGCGCATCGGGTGGAGGTCGAGGGTCGGACCAGACTCGTAGTCCCAATCGTGGATCACGCCCAGCACCGCCCAGCGCTCCTCGTCCTCGCCAAAACGCCGGGCGTATGCGCGCATCGCCATCTCGACGCTGCGCATGTGGCGGCGAAGCTGCAGCGAAGGCGTCATCGAAGTCATCAGGTCCCAGGCCTCGTCGCGCGTCGGGGTCAAAGCAGTATCTCCTTGAGAGCTCCGATCAGACGCTCGTGCTGGTCCCGGGTGCCGATCGTGATCCGAAGCCAGCCGGCGATCGGTTCCCGATCGTAGTGCCGGATCAGGATCTGCCGCTCTCGCAGGGCATCGGCGACCGCGGCCGCAGTGCTGCCGGGCGGCGGTGAAACGAAAACGAAGTTGGCCGCGGACGGCGCCGCCTCGAAACGCGACTCGCGCAGCTGCTCGGCCAGCCACGCGCGCTCGGAGACCACGTAATCGACGATCTTCCGGTGGTGATCCTGGTCCCTCATCGCAGCGACTGCGGCCACGATGGCCAGGCGATCCAGGTTGTATGAGTCCTTGACCGCGTCCAGGTTGGCGATCAGCTCCGGATCGCCGAGCGCATACCCGATACGCAACCCGGCCAACGCGTAGGACTTCGAGAGGGTCCGGAGGATGAGAAGGTTCCGATGCTTGTCGAGCAGGCCGATGCACGACTCCGGCGCGAAGTCCACATACGCCTCGTCGAGCACGACCACGCCACGCGACCTCGTGACCACATCCTCCACCGCAGCCTCGGCCGACCAGGTGCCCGTCGGGGAGTTGGGGTTGACCAGGAACTTGAGCTGCGCGTGGTCCTCGGCGAGCTCCGCGGTCCACGTCCAGCCTTCGGCGCTCGGATGAGGTGCGGACACTGCTTCGTGGATTCGGCACAGCGGCTCGAACAGTGAGTACGTCGGAGTCGGATACGCGACATGGTCGCCCTTTCCCGCGAACGCGCGGAAGCACATCTCGATCAACTCGTCGCCGCCGTTCCCGAGCGCCACCTGCGAGGGATCCAGGTCGAGGTGAGCGGCGATGGCCGCCCGGGCGGGCGCCCCGGTCGGGCTTGGGTACAGACGGAGCGAATCGCCCGTCGCTGCCTTGATCGCCTCGATGACCTTGGGCGACGGTGGCAGCGGCGATTCGTTGGTGTTGAGCTTGACCCAGTCCTCACCGTCGGCCGGCTGCTCGCCCGGCATGTACGGCTCGAAGCCCCGCAGGGCTTTCTTCAGGAAGCTTTCCGGCATTTACGAGGCCGGCCGGGAGATGATCACCGGAGCGCTAACACCCGACTGGCCTCGAGCAAGAAACATTCGAAAGCCAGTCGCGGACTGACGTTCTGCTCCAGGTAGCCCAGCGTGTCGTAAGAGAGCTCAACCAGGCGCGCCCACCGGCCCTGCTCGGGACCGCGGCTCGACAGCATGCGGCGCCGCAGCTCGATCTGCCAGCTGGCGATGGCGAACAGGGCCGGATCCTCGGCGTCGCCCTCGCTTCGCCGCCAAGCCATCTGGCTCCCGTCGAGCTCGGCCGCGACCTGCAGCGGCACATCCGCCGGAGCGCCGAACACCTCCTCGAGGCGGCGCGTCCACTCCCGATGAAGCTGGATCACGCCGTCGTCGCCCGCCACTCGCAGCGCCCAGCCTGGGCGGCCCCGCGCGAGCCCCGCCACCAATCGCGCGCGCTCGGGATCCACCTCATTGGCGTGCAGCAGCCGCTCGATGTCGGGGGCCGGGACCGGGTGGAAGAACACCCTCTGGCAGCGCGAGACCACAGTGGGCAGCACGACGAACGGGTTGAGGCTCGGCGTGGTGAGGATGATCACGCGGTGCGGATGCGGCTCCTCGAGAGTCTTCAGAAGAACGCCCTGGTCCTGGTCGCGCAGCCGGCCGACGTTGGCCACCAGCGCGATGCGGCGGGTCCCGACCGCCGGCTTGAGGTTGAGGAAGGCCTGCAGCGAGAGCTCGTGGAATTCAGGCGGCTTGTCGGGCAGCAGCCGGATCTCGTTGATGGAAAGGGGCTTGATCCGATCGTCCTCCCAATAGTCGGGGTGGCGGTGCAGGGGAGCCTCGGGCAGCAGCGCTGCCGCCAGCGCACGCGCCGCTGTGGACTTACCGAGGCCGGCCTCGCCGACGAAAAGGTATGCGTGGGCAAGCCGCCCGGAACCGAGCTGAGAGCGCAGCTGGTCGAGGGCCTGGACGTGCCCAACAATTGCTTTGAACGGATCAAGGCCGAACCCAATCGCCCTCCCCCCTTCAGGTGTGCCATCAGTAGGGCCCATCCTCAACGCTGCTTTACGCGCAGGGCTAGGGGAGAGGGGCTGTGAGCAGACCGACCCGGGTTGTCGCTCACGGAGTAACTGTATTGCTCGCCTTGGGGGCACCGGCAGCCTCACGCTCGAAGGCGAGGCGCTGGGCGCGGCCTTGCAGCCATACCTCACGGATGCGCTGCAGCGCCGTGAAGTTGGTGAGAATCGCCAGCAGGGCCACGACCACGTAGAGGACCACCCCTCCGAAGATGAGGCCCACCACGGTGACCACCACCCGCTCCGGGCGGGCGAACAGCCCCGACTCGCACGTGAAACCCAGGCTCTGCGCCCGCGCCCGCACGTAGCTCACGAGGAAGGAGCCGGCGAGCGCAGTCACCGTCGCCAGCACGAGCCAGCGCTGCAGTGGGCCTCCTGTGCCGGCAAAGTAAGCGGCCAGCCCGATGTAGATCGCCGCTTCGGAATATCGATCCAGTGTGGAGTCAAGAAACGCTCCATATGGATAGGAGCGTCCGGACGAGCGGGCAAGCGCGCCGTCGAGGATGTCGAAAGTCCCGGCAAATATCAGGACGACTCCGGCCCAGCGCAGGTAGCCGAACGCCGCCAGCACTGCGGCGATGAAAGTCAGCGCCACGCCGACCACCGTGATCTGGTTCGGCGTGACCGGGACGCGGCCGAGGGCCGACATCAACGCCTCTGCCCGGCGGCGGACCCAGGCTTCAAACCGCGTGGTGAACATTTATCTCCTCAATTCGCTCGGCATTCGCCACCATGCGGCCCCCTGCCGCCGCCCGCGCCTCTTCGTAGACCTCGACGATCTGCGAAGCCACCGCCTCCCACGCGTAGCGCCGTGCCTTCTCGTGTCCGTAGGCGCCCATCCGGCCTCGGAGCTCGGCGTCCCTGGCGAGGATGACCAGCGCCGCGCCCAGCTCGGCCCAGCCCTTGGGCTGGACGGTCATGCTGTCGCGGCCGGGCTCGAGCACAGACATGTATCCCTCCACCTCAGTCGCGACGACCGGCACCCCGCTTGCCATCGCCTCCAGGAGCACGATCCCAAAGCTCTCCGCCCCGGTCGCGGGCGCGCAGAAGATGTCGGCGCTGCAGTAGTACCTCGGCAGCACGGTGTCCGGCACGTAGCCGGCGAGCACGACATTCGGAAGCCGGTGCCTGGCGATGTACGACTCCACCTTCCCGCGCAGCGGGCCGTCGCCGACCACGATGAGGCGGCTCTTGGGCACGCGGGCGTTCATGAACTCGTACGCGCGGAGAAGGTCCCCGAGGCCCTTGCGCTTCTCGAGCCGGCCGACGAAAAGGATGTTGACGCTGTCGTCGCGCAGGTGGCGGATGGGAGCCAGGCCGGGCTTGAAGGTGTTGACGTCGATGCCGTTCGGAATCACACGCAGAGGGAAGTCAGGAAAGTACTGGTGCAGGAATGCCCGCGCCGGCTCGCTCACGGCGATCCCACGATGCAGGTAGCCGAGGTACGGCTCCAGCCATCGCCGGCCGTAGTAGTACCCGACATTGGATCGGGCGTAGGCGTGGAACGTGCCCA
Source organism: Candidatus Dormiibacterota bacterium (assembly GCA_030946685.1). GTDB lineage: Bacteria > Chloroflexota > Dormibacteria > Dormibacterales > Dormibacteraceae > Palsa-872. The sequence goes on from JALYYG010000240.1 coordinate 25,664, forward strand.
CGTTCGTGGTCGTCGACAACTTGAGCATGGTCATCGGCAGCGCCGGCATGAGCGGCTCGTGGAAGTGCAGGACGTCGAAGCGCTCCTTCTCGACGATCGCGGCGACCTGGTCGGCGAGGTGGAAGCTGAGCGTGATTCGTGCCACGGAATCGTTGATGGGGATCGATATGGGGCTCCCGATCCGGTAGAAGCGCGCTGTGTCGAAATCCACATCGGCGCGGCTCGAGGGCGCAAAGATGCGTGCTTCGTGCCCGAGGCGCCGCAGCTGCCGAGCGAGGTGGCGAACGTGGTCGTTCACGCCCCCCGGCGACGCAAAGTCATAAGGCGAAACCAACCCAACCCTCATTTCAGACCCCGCCTGGCGGCCAGGCCGGATTCACTCCGGCCGTCACCCAGCATGCACTTCCAGGCACCACCCAATCGCGGCTGGGAGAGGGGGGCCAGTGGGGGGATCCTGATCCCCCCACGCCTAGTAGAGGGGGGCACGAGGGGGGATCCTGATCCCCCCGCGCTTTTCATGG
>JALYYG010000053.1 GCA_030946685.1 Candidatus Dormiibacterota bacterium
CTGTTGACATGGATCAGCTTGCCGAGGTAGCGATCTGTCACGGCCCACCGAATCTCGTATCCCCATGGTTTGTCGACGCGCGTGTCTTCCGCGCGCTTGACCTCGGGTAAGTCAGGCATGCGACCTGAGGCCGACGATTTCTTCGATCGCTGCGAGGCGAGTCTCGACATCGCCGCTCGTCGCCGCCTCCGAATAGACGCGCACCATCGGTTCGGTCCCGCTCGCGCGAAGCAGCACCCAGCTGCCGTCGGCAAGGTAGAACTTGAAGCCGTCGTCGGAGCGGATGCGGTCGACCTTGACCCCGGCTACCTCGGAGGGCTCGTTCGCCGCCAGGAGGTCCAGTATCCGCCGCCGCTCCGCGTCGTACGTGTCGCGGGCCAGGTGGATGTCGTGCCGGCTGTAGGCGTGCGGCCCAACTCGCCTCTCGAGGTCGGCCAGGATCTGCGAGAGCGACTTGCCGAGCCGCACGATCATGTCGGCGAACAGCAGACCGACCAGGATTCCATCGCGCTCCGGGATGTGACCGCGGATCGCGTATCCGCCGGACTCCTCGCCGCCGAGCACCGCGTCCGTCTCCATCATCTTTGGCGCAAGGTTCTTGAAGCCAACGGGGACCTCAAATACCTGCGCACCGAACTCCGCCCCCAGCTTGTCGGCCATCGAAGTCATGTTGATGGTCTTGACGACGGGCCCACCCATGCCTCTGACCTCGAAGAGGTACACCATCAGCAGGGCGTAGACCTGGAGCTGATCGATGAAGCGACCTGTCTCATCGATTATCCCGACCCTGTCCGCGTCGCCATCGGTGCAGATGCAGAGGTCGTTGCCGCCCCCCGCCCGCATGACCGCCAGCGCAGCGTCGATGTTGGGCGGAATCGGCTCAGGGTTGACGCCACCGAAAAAGGGATTGCGCTCGTGGTGCAGCTCAGCGACGCTTGTGGTTCCTCCGCGGAGCAGGTCGGCGATGTACCCGTAACCCGATCCGTACATGCACTCATGGATGATGCGAAGCCCTGCCCCCTTGATGGCCTTGAGGTCGACCATGCGCTCGATCTGCTCGTAATAGGCCGGGCGAGGGTCGTAAACGGTGATCAGGTCGGCGGCCTTGCTCCTATCGGGCGCGGCAATCTCGGGCGCCGCGTTGATTCGCCGTTCTAACTCGGCGATGACCTCGCTCGGCGCCGAGCTCCCCGTCTCCGGCTTGTACTTCACGCCGTTGAACAGGTACGGATTGTGGCTGGCCGTGATCACGGCCGCACCCGTCGCCTTCCGGTCGATCACGGTCCAGGATGCGACCTGCGTCGGGGACGGCCGGTCGAAGATGAGGCTTCGCACCCCATTGGCGGCAAAGACGTCTGCGACCGCGCGAGCGAACTCCTCGGATGCGAAGCGGCAGTCGTAACCGACCACGGCCAGCGGGTCGTCTGCACGCGAGCGCAAGTATTCAGCCGTGCCCTGGGCTACACGGCGCACGCTGGCAAACGTGAAGTCGTCTGCGATGACGCCGCGCCATCCGTCGGTGCCGAACTTGATCACCGGTGCAGCGGCCATGCGCTCAGGTTAACCGTCGGGGATGACTACAGGTAGCGGGTTTTGCGCGCGCGCCTGAGAGCGTCCACTACCTTCCTCACGTCCTGGGCCCGTGAGCGCGGGCAGACAAGAATTGCATCCTCGGTGTCGACGATGATCATGTCGTCGAGGCCGATCGCGGCCACCAGGCGCCGCGCCCCGAGAATGAGGCTCCCGCGAGTGTCGACCAGGATCGACTCGCCTTCGACAGAGTTGCCATGGGCGTCTGCCCGCACGCGGTCGCCAAGCTCTGCCCAGTTTCCGATGTCGGCCCACTCGAAGTCGGCCGGGATGAGCAGGAGGCGATCTGTCTTCTCCATCACGCTCCGGTCGATCACCTCGACGCGAAGCCGCTTGTAGACCGCGGCGGCCGCGTCCTCGTCACCATTGGCCCGCGCCGCCATGACCTTGCGAAGGCCCGCGAGATGGCTCGGCGAGTGGAGACCGAGCTCGCGGACGAACACGTCCAGGCGCCACGAGAACCAGGCAAGGTTCCAGTAGTAGCCGCCCGCCCTCATGAACCGCCTGGCGGTGCCCAGGTCGGGTTTCTCGATGAACCGCCGAACCCGAAGCGAGCCGGCAGATACACGTCCTGGCGCATGGATATAGCCCAGTCCGGTCGAAGGGAATCGCGGCTTCAGGCCAACCGTGACCAGGCAATCCGTCGTCGCGGCAGCGCGCACCGCTGCACGCACAGCTTTCGTAACCCCGGGACGCCCATGCACCACGTGGTCGGCGGGCAGCACCAGCATCACGGCATCCTCGTAGCGTTCGCGTAGGGTGAGCGCAGCCAGCCCATACGCGTTGGTGGTTCCCCGCGCCGCCGGTTCCAGGATCAGGTGCTCGGAGTCGATCTCGGGCAGCACCTTCTCGATGATGTCTCGCTGGCCGACCTCGGTGAGCACGAAAACCTCGCCCGCGAGCTTGGAGGCGCGGTCGTACGTCTCGCGCAACAAAGGCCTGCCGCTCTCTCCGAGCGGCAGCACATGCTTGGGGGTGGAGCGGCGCGAGCGGGGCCAGAGCCGCGTCCCCGCCCCTCCGGCTGGGATCACAGCGACGGTTCGTTGGGGCGATCCCCGGGGCGCGCCCCTCAACCGACCTCTTCCGCGAGCTCCTTTGCCCGCGCTGTCGATTCCCACGGCGCGTCGATGTCGGTGCGACCGAAATGGCCGTAGACCGCCGCCTGGCGGAACAGCGGCCGCCTGAGATTGAGCTCCTTGATGATTCCCAGGGGGCTCAGGTCGAAGAGCTTGCTGACAGCGCCGGCAAGCACGGTGTCGGGCACGGTCCCGGTGCCGAAGGTTTCGACGCGGATGGCCACCGGCTTGACGACTCCGATCGCATAGGAGACCTGCACCTCACACCGCTTCGCGAGCCCCGCAGCGACGATGGTCTTGGCCACGTGACGAGCTCCGTACGCGCCCGCGCGGTCGACCTTCGTCGGGTCCTTTCCGGAGAAGCAGCCGCCGCCATGTCGCGCATAGCCGCCGTAGGTGTCCACCATGATCTTGCGCCCGGTCAACCCAGCGTCCGCGACGGGACCCCCGATGACGAAGCGTCCGGTCGGGTTGATGTACGACCGGATTCCGCCCTCTCGCAACTCAGCAGGGATCACGATGTCGATGACATGTTCGGCGATGTCGGAACGGAGCTGGTCGGTCTCGACCTCCTCGTGGTGTTGAGCGGACAAGACGACGTTGTCCACGCCCAGGGCCTTGCCGTCGGGGCTGTAGCGAACAGTGACCTGGACCTTGCCGTCGGGCCGAAGGTAGTTGAGCGTCTTGGTCCGCCGAACCTCCGCCAGCCGCCTGGCCAGCCTGTGCGCCAGCGTGATGGGAAGCGGCATCAGCTCGGGGGTCTCATCGCAGGCGTAGCCGAACATCATCCCGGAGTCACCTGCGCCTCCGACATCAACTCCCTGCGCGATGTCCGGCGACTGCTCGTCGATGCTTGTGATCACGCCGCAGGTCTCAGCGTCGAAGCCGTACTTGGCGCGCGTATAGCCGACCTCGCGAATGGTCTGCCTGATGATCCGAGGGATGTCGACGTAGCAGTCCGTGGTGATCTCCCCGACCACGATCACAAGGCCGGTGGTGACGACCGCCTCGCAGGCCACGCGAGCGAGCGGGTCTTTGGCCAGGATCGAATCGAGGATGGCGTCTGAGATCTGGTCGGCGAGCTTGTCCGGGTGACCCTCGGTGACCGATTCGGACGTGAACACCGTGAATGCCGGCTCGCGAGACATCGCTGAGTCCTCCTTTGAATCTCCCACGCCGGCAAGGACGGGCCACCGCTCGGGCCTGTCCCCAGACGCCAGGTTTTTACCTTTGGGACGTGGAAGATTTTAGAACCCAGACCCTGGTAAGAGCCCTCCCCCGACTGTGGTAAGAGCACTCTCCACTTTCAGGGGGGAGGGGGTTGGGGTGGGGGGCGTGAACAAACCTACCTCTGCTGCCTGGTCAAGGTTTCTCAGACGGCTTAGACCTTCGCAGGTCCAGATAGTGGATGCCCGAGTGCCGAAACAGCTTCGAGCCCCGCTGCTTCAGGAGCGCCGCCGTCGTGGCCCGCGATGACTCGATCACCTTTTCGAGGTGCTCGCGCTTCATCTCCCACGTCGCCGTCGGCGCTGTGATCGGGCACAGGACGACGATTCGGGCGCGCTCGCGCAAACGTTCGTAGTCGCTGAGCATCTGGTGGTGCAGCGACAGCTGCAGGGTGCGGGCGATGAGCTCCGGCAGGCTATGCGGGGGCGCCTCGTATTCGCCTCCTCCCATGAGACTGATGGCCAGGACCTCCTTGGCTCCATCGTCGATTGCGATGTCCAAGGGTGTGTTGTCCACGACGCCACCGTCCAGGTGATCACGGCCATCGATCCGGACCGATGGGAACAGTCCGGGTATGGCTGTGGAGGCAAGCAGCGCAGGGGTCAGGAGACCGGAGCGAAACACCACGGGCTTGCCGGCGTTGAGGTCGGTAGCGACGACGGCGAGCGGGACTCGCAGCTGTTTGAAAGTGATCATGCCTGTGAGAGCCTGGGCGCGCTCGACCAGGCGGCGCACGTTCTCCTGCGGGAAAGCGCTGGGCTGGTCGCGGCGCAGGCCGGAGAGGATCACGCCAAGCGGATGCGCGTGAAACACGGTCAGCGCCTGCCTGGACATCCAGACCTCGCGCAGCATCATGATCCCCGCCAGCGAAGGGTAAGCGGCGATCGCGCTCCCGTTCAGCGCGCCGACGCTCGCACCGATCACGGCCACCGGCGGCTCGAGACCCGCCTCGAACAGCCCGTGCAAAACCCCGACCTGCGCGGCGCCTCTTGCGCCGCCTCCGCCCAGCACCCAGGTGCGCCGAGCAGGACCGAAAATGGGCTACCCGGCTCCCCCCGCAGGGGGTAGGAACGACCAATCCCCTCTCCCCGCAGCGGGGAGGGCTGGGGTGCGATCAATAAGGCCCATCCTCAACCCCGCTTTGCGCGCGGGGGCTTTAATTGGGACACGCTACGTCCCTTCTTCCCATGACGTGAGGTAGCGCTGCTGCTCCTCGCTCAGGGTGTCGATCTCGATCCCCATCGCGTTGAGCTTGAGACGCGCGACCTCGGCGTCGATGTCTGCAGGCACGTCGTACACCTTGTTCTCGAGACTGCTCGCGTTCTTGGCCATGTACTCGGCGCAAAGGGCCTGGTTTGCGAAGCTCATGTCCATGACCGCCGCCGGATGGCCCTCTGCGGCGGCGAGATTGATCAGCCGCCCTTCACCGAGCACGTTCAGGCGCCGGCCGTCCCCAAGCTTGTACTCCTGCACAGACGGCCGGACCTGTCGCACCCCGGTCGCCATGCCGTCGAGCGCCTTGAGGTTGATCTCTGAGTTGAAATGGCCCGAGTTGGCGAGGATGGCGCCGTCCTTCATCACCTCGAAGTGCCGGCGGTCGATGACATTTACGTCGCCTGTGACGGTCACGAAGATGTCCCCGTCGCGCGCGGCTTCTCCCATCGTCATGACCCTGAAGCCGTCCATAGCCGCCTCCAGCGCCTTGACCGAATCGACCTCCGTGACGACCACGTCCGCCCCGTGACCCTTCGCCCTCGAGGCCAGTCCCCGACCGACCCAGCCATAGCCGGCAATAACAAAGGTCTTGCCGGCGAGAAGCACATTGGTGGACCGAATGATGCCGTCGATGGTCGACTGGCCGGTTCCATAGCGATTGTCGAACATGTGCTTCGTGTCAGCTTCGTTGACCGCGACGATCGGGTAGCGCAGCACGCCGCGCTCCGCCATGGCGCGCAGCCTGACCACGCCGGTAGTGGTCTCCTCGGTGCCGCCGATCACGTCGGGGAGTTGATCCTGGCGCGATTTGTGCAGCACGGAGACCAGGTCGGCGCCGTCGTCCATCGTCATCACCGGCCGGTGGTCGAGGGCGGCTTCGATGTGCTGGTAATACGTGTCGTTTTCCTCGCCCCTGATCGCGTATGTCTTGATCTGGTGCATCGAGGCAAGCGCGGCCGCAACGGCGTCGTTGGTCGACAGCGGATTCGAGGCGCACAGCGCTATGTCGGCGCCCCCAGCTTTCAGCGTCAGCATCAGGTTGGCCGTTTCGCTCGTGACGTGGAGGCAGGCGGCCAGCTTGAGCCCCTTTAGCGGTAATTCCTTCTGGAAGCGGAGGCCGATCAGGGTGAGGACGGGCATCTCTCGCGCCGCCCAATCGATCAAGTCCTGGCCCCCGGCGGCCAGGTTCAGGTCCTTGACGTCGCTGCCCTTGGCACTGACTTTCAAATCCGTTGTCTTCTCCTCAATGCGAAATCCTGCTAAACGACCCTACCCGTAACCCTCCCCTGAACGGGGCGAGGGTGATCAGGTTCGGACTCTATCAATAGACGATCTCACTGATCACTTCGACGTCGGAAAGACGCGTTCGTCCACCCAGGTCCTTGAGCTCGATCAGGACCTGCACTCCTATCACTTCGCCGCCGAGCTTGCGGATCAAGCGAACAGCGGCGGCGGCTGTCCCGCCCGTCGCCAGCACATCATCGACGATCAGCACCTTCTGGCCGGGGTCGACCGCGTCCGAATGGACCTGGAGCTGATCGGTGCCGTACTCGAGCTGGTAGGCCTCGCCGAGGGTCGTCCAGGGCAGCTTCCCGGTCTTTCGGATGGGCACGAATCCAGCATTCAGCTTGACTGCGATCGCAGCGCCGGGGATGAAACCGCGCGCCTCGATGGCCGCGACCAGGTCTGGCCGGCGATCGCTCCAGCCCCTGGACATCAGGTCGATGACCTCGCGGAAGAGTTCCTTGTGGGCGAGCAGCGGCGTGATATCGCGAAAGGTGATGCCTGGCTGTGGGAAGCCGGGCACGTCCCGGACGTACTGCTTCAGCTCCTGCGGCGTGGTCATACAACCGACCGGAAGTATTCCAGGGTCCGGCCCAGGCCGTCCTCAAGGGATACCTCAGGCTCCCAGCCGAGCAGACTGCGCGCGCGCCTGATGTCCGGGCGTCGCTGCTTCGGGTCGTCGATCGGCAGATCGCGGTGCACGATCTCGCTCTTTGATTGAGACAGCCGGACGATTGTCTCGGCAAGCTGCAGCACGGTGACCTCGTGGGGGTTGCCCAGGTTGACAGGAAGCTCGTCGGCTCTTTCGAGAGCCGCGAGCACCCCGCGCACGAGGTCCGACACGTAGCACAGGCTGCGCGTCTGGGAGCCGTCGCCATAGACGGTCAGCGGCTCGCCCCTGATCGCCTGCGCCATGAAATTGGGCACTGCGCGTCCATCGAGTACCTGCATTCGCGGCCCGTGCGTGTTGAAGATGCGCACGATGCGGGTGTCGACTCCGTGCGCTCGGTGATAGGCCATCGCAAAAGCCTCCGCGCACCGCTTCGCCTCGTCGTAGCATCCGCGGGGCCCGATCGGGTTGACGTTCCCCCAGTAGCTCTCCGGCTGAGGGTGGACCAGCGGATCGCCATAGACCTCCGACGTGGACGCAAGCAGAAACGTCGCACCCTTGGCGCGGGCCAGGCCGAGCATGTTCATCGTCCCCAGCGTCCCGACCTTGAGCGTGTGGATCGGGTTGGCGTCGTACTGCGGAGGTGACGCCGGCGATGCGAAGTGGAGGACATGGCGCACATCGCCGTCGACCACAATCTCGTCATTGACGTTGGCCTTGCGAAATTCGAATTCCGGATGGTCGAGAAGGCCACGGACATTGTCAGGCGACCCGGTGATGAAGTTGTCGAGCGCCAGCACGCTCATCCCATGTTCGAGCAACGCCTCGCAGAGGTGGGAGCCGATGAACCCGGCACCTCCCGACACCACCGCCCGCGCCCTAGTCGCGGCCAATGCCCCGGTACGTGAAGCCAAGGCTTCGCATCATCGACGGGTCGTAGATGTTTCGTCCGTCAACCATCACGGCCTTGCGCATCGAGCCTTTCAAGCGCCCAAGATCGAGGTCACGAAACTCCTTCCACTCCGTCACCAGCACCAGGCCGTCAGCTCCATCAGCCAGCGCATAGGCGTCGGCGGAGAATTCGACCTCGGGCATCAGCACGCGGGCTCGCGCCATGGCTGCCGGGTCGTAGGCGCGGACCTCGGCGCCGGCCGCGATCAGCACCCTTGCGATGTCCAGGCTCGGAGCATCGCGCAGATCGTCGGTGTTGGGCTTGAACGCCAACCCTAGCAGTCCCACGATCCGGCCGTCGAGCGTCTCGAGGCACTCCCGCAGCTTGTCGATCACGAGCATCCTTTGATCGCGGTTGATGTCCATGACCGCTTGGAGCAGCTCGGGGTGATAGTCGAAGCGCCCCGCCAGCGCCGCGAGGGCTTTGACGTCCTTCCCAAAGCACGAGCCACCGTAACCGATACCCGCGTCCAGGAAGCTGGAGCCGATCCGCTTGTCGAGACCCATGCCCTCGGCCACCAGCTTGGCGTCGGCGTCGACGCGCTCGCAGATCCGAGCGATCTCATTGATAAAGGAGATGCGCGCGGCGAGGAAAGCGTTCGACGCGTACTTGACCATCTCCGCGGTGTAGATGTTGGGCGTAATGAGGACGCGCGCCTCCAGCGGAGCGTAGAGCTTGGCCACCTTGGCTGCGGCCTCGACGTCGTGGCTGCCGATCACCACGCGGTCGGGATGCATGAAGTCCTGGATGGCGGAGCCTTCGCGAAGGAACTCGGGATTGGACACCACCGCCGCGCTGTGGCTTGCGTTGCGCTTGCTTACGACACGGGAGACCATGTCGCCCGTTAGAGGCGGTACCGTCGACTTGTTGACGACCACAAGAGGACCGTCCATGGAGTCTGCGATGGAGGTGGCCGCCGCCTCGACGTAGGAAAGGTCGGCCTCCCCACCTTCTCCTTCCGGCGTGCTGACAGCGATGATTGCGTACTCGGCTCCCGGCACCGCCTCGCTGTACGACGTCGTGAACCCGAGCCGCCCGGCCTTCCCGTTCCGCTCGACGAGCTCGCTAAGGCCGGGCTCGTAGAACGGCACCTCGTGGCGCTGCAGCTGCGCGATCTTCTCGCGGTCAATGTCGACCACCATGACGTCGTTGCCAAGGTCAGCAAGACAGGCGGCGGTGGTCAGGCCGACGTATCCGGCGCCGATGACCGCGACCCTGGACAAAGCCGGCCGATTATCTCAGCCCAGAACCCATACCTTGTGATCCCATTACTGAACCCCAGACCAGGCGTAAAGGCCGGATCTACTCCGGCCGTCACCCCGCTTGCTTGTCGAAACACCTCCAGGCGTAGCGGCTCACAGGAGGGGGTTCCGCGGGGGAGGACTTACGTCCTCACCCGCGCCTTTCACCGCGAACCTGGACAAAGCCGGCCGATTATCTCAGTAGTGATTCGTATGCAGCGATCGTCTGGCGGGCGGTCTTACGCCAGCTGAACGCCTTCGCGCGTTTGAGGCCGGCAACCCTTGCATGCTCCGGTTTGGCAATCAGCTCAGCCGAGGCGCGACCAAGCGCATCGGCGTCCCCATCCGCGACGAGCTCGCCGGCCCCATCCACAACCTCCGGCAGGCTCGAGTTTCGGTAAGCGGCGACCGGGCAGCCACACGCCATCGCCTCCAGGCAGGGCAACCCGAAGCCTTCGTAGCGGCTTGGGAAGACAAGGCATCCGGCGGCGTTGTAGATGTCGGCGAGCTCCTGGTTGTCGACGCGACCGAGCATGGTGGCGCCAGGCATTGTGGGCGGGGCCTGGTGTCCTGGATCGCCCGCGACCACGAGCCGTAGCTCAGGTCGCGACACTTTTGCGGCGGCCCAGGCGCGCAGCAACCCTCGGGGGTCTTTGCGGGCGTCGAGGGCGCCGACGAAAAGCAGGTAGCCAGGGTCCAGACGCCATCGGTCCCTGACGCGGTCGGCAGCGCCAGCCCTGGGTTGGAACACGGAATCGGCCGCCTCATGTACGACCTGGATGCGTTTTGGATCGACCTCTCCGAACCGCAAGGCATCGTTTGCTGTCGCCTGCGAGACCGCCAGCACGGCATCCGCACGCTTCAGTAAGCGTTTGCCGAGCCAGAACCGGAACCGCTCGCCCCGCATGCGCGATCCTCCCCACGCCCATGGGATGAGATCGTGGAGAGTCACGACGAGGGAGCAGGGGGAGCGACCTGGCAGACGCAGGTCGATGGCATGGTAAACGTCAGGGCCGATGCGCTGAAGATCGGAACCGAGGGCGACCGCCTCCTCGTATCCCGAAAGCTGGCCGTGATACCGCCGCCTGGAGCCGGCAATCCGGTAGCCCCCAGAGGGCATCGGCGGCTCGGGCAGGCCAGCATCCAGCAGCAGAGTCAGATTGGAGGCGAAGCCTTCCGAGATCAGGCCCTGGAGCAGTCCCGCCGCGTAGCTGCCGACCCCGCGGACGCCACTCGGCCCCTGGAGCGGCCGCAGATCAAGGAGAACCGACGGCCCCGCCTTGCTCTGCTCTCCGGGCTCGAGTTTGGTCAATGCGGGGATGAGGCCACCGGTGGAGCCATCATAATTTGGCGGCCATGGACCCCCTGGACGTCGTCATCGTCGGCGGCTGCGGCCACGTGGGCTTGCCGCTCGCGCTCTCACTTGCGGACACCGGCTACCGCGTTGGCATCGACGACATCGATGCGGCCAAGATCGAGCAGGTCCGGTCGGGCAACGTCCCGTTCCTCGAGAACGGCGCGGAGGAGCTCCTGCGCAAGCTGCTCCGAGGCGGCCGGCTGGAGTTTTCGGCAGATCCGGGCTTGCTGGCACGGACCGATACGGTGATCCTCGTCATCGGCACGCCGATCGACGAGTTCATGAACCCATCCGTGCGGGTGTTCGACCGGGTGCTGGACGACCTCGTGCCCCACCTCCACGACGGGAGCCTGGTGGTCTTGAGATCGACAGTCTTCCCAGGCACGACCGAGACCGTGGAGAGGCGGCTGAGGGCCGCCGGCCTCGACGTCGAGGTCGTGTTCTGCCCCGAGCGCATCGCGGAAGGGCACGCACTGGAGGAGATCCGCAGCCTGCCCCAGCTGATCGGGGCGACGTCGAACCGCGGTTTCGACAGGGCACGCCGTCTCTTCGAGCCACTGGGCGTCACCATCGTGCGGACCACCCCGCTCGAGGCAGAGCTCGCGAAGCTGCTGACCAACACATGGCGATACATGAAGTTCGCCATCGCAAACCAGTTCTTTCAGATCGCGCACCGCTCCGGCGTCGACTACAACCACGTGCTGGACGCCATCCGTCGTGACTACCCCAGGGCGACTGACCTCCCTGGTCCTGGCTTCGCTGCAGGGCCGTGCCTGCTGAAGGACACAATGCAGCTCTCGGCTTTCACCCCAGATCACTTTCCGATGGGCCAGGCGGCCATGCAGATCAATGAGGGCCTGCCCAACTACATCGTGGACACGCTCAACTCGCGCCGTGCGCTTGCTGGGCGCACTGTCGGGATCCTGGGCATGGCATTCAAAGGCGAGTCCGACGACCCCCGTGCGTCGCTCAGCTACAAACTCCGCAAGCTGGCCGCGTTCAAAGGCGCGCGGGTCCTGTGCACCGACCCTTACGTCCACGACCCATCGTTCGTCGCGCTGGAAAAGGTCGTCGCGGACTCGGACATCATCGTCATCGCCGCTCCGCACAAGTCGTACCGAAACCTCGAGCTCCACGGCCGTGAAGTCGTCGACGTCTGGGGGATTACTGGTCCAATTCGATTATGAGAGGGAACCCGGATAGTTCCCTCTCATCGGCGGGCGCCAGCTCGCCTTCCGTGTATCGATGGGATCTGTCCAAAGATTGGTTTCTGCCAGCGAGACTTGGGCTGAGGAAAAACAAAGTCAAGGCCGGGGCGACCCCGGCCAACCCTGCGACGCTAGCGAGTTGAGAAGCCCTGGCAAAGCCGGGCCTACCGGCGACATATGAAGGTTCTGGTGACGGGCGCCGCCGGGTTCATCTGCGGCTACCTCGTGGCCGAGCTCCTGGAGGCGGGTTACGAGGTCGTCGGGGTCGACAACTACAGCAAGTACGGACCGGTAAAGCGGTCGTACGACAGCGACCCCCGTTATCGGCTCGTCGAGGGTGACGCCAAGAATATCGAGCTGCTGACCGAGCTGACCATGGCCTGCGACCACATGGTCGCGGGCGCGGCGATGATCGGCGGCATCTCGTACTTCCACGAGTTCGCCTACGACCTCCTCGCTGAGAACGAGCGGATCAGTGCGGCAACATTCGACGCCGCCATCAGCGCCAGCCGACTGGGACGCCTGCAGAAGATCACTGTCATCTCGAGCAGCATGGTCTACGAATCGGCCACGGTCTTCCCGACCCCGGAAGGCGCGGAGCTGACGAGCCCCCCACCGCGATCTACCTACGGATTCCAGAAGCTGGCGATTGAGCACTTCGCCCGCGGCGCACACGAGCAGTACAACCTGCCCTACACCATCTTGCGGCCGTTCAACTGCGTCGGCATCGGTGAAAGGCGCGCCTTGCGCGATCAGGAGATCATGAGCGGCAACGTCAAGCTGGCCATGAGTCACGTCGTACCCGACCTATGTCAAAAGGTCCTCAAGGGCCAGGATCCGCTTCACATACTCGGCGACGGTGGCCAGGTCCGCCACTACACATATGGCGCCGACCTTGCGCACGGCATCCGCCTCGCGATCGAGTCTGAGAAGGCGTTGAACGAATCCTTCAACCTCTCGACAGCGCAATCCACGACGGTGCGCGAGCTGGCCGAGCTGATCTGGCGCAAGGTGCACGGGCCTGGCCGGCCGTTGAAACTGGTCTCAGACCCGCCCTACGAGCACGACGTGCAGATGCGTGTCCCCGACGTCAAGAAGGCGCGCGAGATGCTCGGGTTCGAGGCCACAACCACGCTTGACGAGATGCTCGATGAGGTCATCCCTTGGGTGCAGGACGAGATCGCGGCGGGACGGATCTGAGCGCGGGCGCCGGTATGCCGGCCCTCAGCGTGGTCGTCCCCGTCTACAACGAGGGCGAGAACGTTGTGCCGACGCTCCGCGGAATCTTCGAGCGGTCTCGAACCCGCCCACTGGAGGTGCTCGTGGTGCACGACTTCGACGAGGACACGACCGTGCCCGTGGTCAAGCGCCTCCAGGCCGACAACCCGGACCTGCGACTGCATCGAAACACCCTCGGACGCGGCGTCCTGAACGCAATCAAGTCCGGGCTCGCTGCCGCCCGCGCTCCGTACGTGCTGGTCACGATGGGTGACGGATCCGACGACGCGGGTGACATCGATTCCATGTACGCGCTCGCCCAGGCCGGCGCGGACGTTGTCGCCGGATCGCGCTATATGCGAGGGGGACGCCAGATAGGTGGACCTCTTTTGAAGCGGACGATGTCGCGGGCGGCGGGCCTTTCCTTGCACTGGCTGGCTGGCATCCCGGTGCATGACGCCACGAGCAACTTCCGAATGTACTCAAGGCGGCTGCTGGACAGGGTGACCATCGAATCGGATGGCGGCTTCGAGCTGGGCATCGAACTGACTGTGAAGGCGCACCTTCTCGGCTTGCGGGTGGATGAGGTCCCCACCACCTGGAGCGACCGTACCGTCGGGCAGAGTCGATTCCAGCTCTGGCGATGGCTGCCGCGATACCTGCGCTGGTATGGCCGTGGAATCGCAGGACGCCTGGGGCTGAAGCCTTAGGATGGCGCAGATGAACCGCATCCTGCGCGCCTTGATCGTCGCATTTGTCGCGTTTCAACCGATGGTCGCGATGGCTTCGCCGACCCCCTCGCCAGCCCTCAGTGGATTGCTCGCTGCCGCGCCCGCATCCGACTACAAGGAGCTCAACACGCCGAACGTATTCGCGGGTCCGTTCGACGCCAAGGCCTATGTCACGCTGAGTGGCACCCCGGACCAGGCCAACGATCAGAAGGTCCTGGAGCACGATGGCTTTCTGTCCGGCTTTGGAAAGACGTGGTTTCAGTCGAGCCACACTCACGTTTTGGTTGAGGCTGTCCTGGCTTTCAACGGTGGTGCCGGGGCCACCAGCTGGATGCGGCAGTCTGAGGCCGCCGACAAGAAGCTGCCCTCATTCAAGAGCTCGCTGACGGTCAGTGGGGTGACGAATTACTACGGGGCGCGCCTGTTCGATTCGGCGTCCAAGCTGTACTCGGACGGTTTCGTCGTCGTGAAAGGCAACGACGCCTTCCTGGTGGTGTTTGCATCGGGCAAAGACGACCTCGGGAACACCGCCGCGACACAGGCGAAGAAGCAGTACGACGCAGCGCCCGCCTCAACGATTCCGCAGTCGGAATGGCCGGAGTCCAAGGTCGTGAAGACGGCCTTTGACGTAGCCAAGGTGCTGGGCGCCGTGGTCGTCGGCGTTTTGATCCTCGCAGTGATCGCCGTCGCCTTTGTCATCATGCGGTCTCGTCGACGCCCGGGCCTCCAGCCGGTTCCCGTCCAGGTGGGAGCTGCAGTTGCAGAACCGGCCCCTGTCCCCACCGTCCAGATGTCGGACGATCGCCGCTCATGGTGGGATGGCACGGCGTGGCGAGACGCCGAGCACGAGGTCCCACCACATGCACAACGCTCAGGCGACGGCCACTTCTGGTGGGACGGCCAAACCTGGCGCACGGTCCCCGGCGCCCCTACGGCCTAGCGATTCGGCGTTGACTCCGGATATGGGTTCCATTATTTCTGCTTGTAGTTTTTCTTGTAGTACTCCCAGTAGTCGCCAGATTTCAGGGGGCGCCACCAGCCGGGGTGGTCCTTGTACCAGCGGGCGGTCTGCTGCAAGCCGTCGCGGAAATCCACCACCGGCTCCCAACCGAGACCCGTGATGCGCCCCACGTCGAGCGCGTAGCGATAGTCATGTCCAGGTCGGTCGGCGACATATTGGATGAGGCTATGCGGCTTGCCCATGATGTCCAGCACCGCATCCGCAACCTGCTTTCCACTTGTCTCGCGGCCCGTGCCGATGTTGTAAGCACGTGAAGAAAGTGGAGCCTCATGGAGGACCAGGTTGATCGCGCGGCAGTGATCCTCGACGTGGATGTAGTCCCGCACTGCGGCGCCTTCGCCATAAAGAGGCAGCGGAAGATCATCGATGGCGTTGGTGATCAGGACGGGGATCAACTTCTCCGGGTACTGGTACGGACCGTACGTGTTGGAGCCCCGCGTCACCAACAGTGGCAAGCCGAAGCTGGCCGCGTATGCGTGGGCTATGTGCTCGCCGCCCGCCTTGGAGGCTGAGTACGGGCTGCGGGGACGGAACGGGTCATCCTCCTTCGAGCGCCCGTGCATGACCTCGCCGTACACCTCATCAGTGCTGACGAGCAGGAAGACCTCGTGATGGAATTCGCGGGCGGCTTCGCACAGTACGGCGGTCCCCCGCACGTCGGTTTCGATGAACGTGAACGGGTCCATCAGCGAGCGGTCGACGTGCGTCTCGGCGGCAAAGTTGACGATCGCGTCCGCCTCTCTCGCCAGGGACCGCACGAGATTGGTGTCGCAGATGTCCCCGTGCACGAACCGATAGCCCGCCTGTCCTTCGAACTCGGCCAGGTTCGCCAGGTTTCCCGCATAGGTGAGCTTGTCCAGGACTGTTATCGCCACGTCGGGGTTGGTCTTACGGAGCAGGCGCACGAAGTTGGAGCCGATGAAGCCGGCGGCCCCCGCAACGAGGAGGCGCCTCAACGAGCGAACGCTCATTTGATAGCTGGGCCTGCCGTCCAGTCGTAACCGATCGACGGATCGTCGTGTGGGATCCGGCCCTCATCCTCAGGCGCGTAGACGCTCGATGTGACATACAGCAAGTGGCTCAACTCCAGGGCGCGGCAGCCGTGAGCCACTCCTGGCGGAATCTTCAGGCAGGTGGCGTGCAGATCCCCCATCAGCAGCTCCATCAGCTGTCCCTTGGTGGGCGACCCGTCGCGCGTGTCGTAGAGCGCCACCTTGAGCATCCCGATCACGTACCACCAGTCGGTCTGCTTCTGGTGTATGTGCCAAGCCTTGGTGGCGCCCGCATACATCAGCGAATGACTCTACTGCCCGAAGTGATCGAAGAAACCGTCAGTTTCGCGAATCACCTCGCGAAAAAAACCTCGCTCGTCGGCGTGAGTGACCAGCTCCTTGACGACCACGCCGTCGATGCTCATCGGTCCCAAATCATC
>JALYYG010000273.1 GCA_030946685.1 Candidatus Dormiibacterota bacterium
GGCGCACGCCGAGAGCAATCCGATCGCCAGGACGGCAGTCAGGTTTCGCCGCATGTTCCTCAACGAGTATGCACCGCAGAAGCCGGAAATGTGACACGCGGTCAGGGAATTCGATCCCTGCAGAAGACCGTCCGACCAGCGAGCTCGTGGTACTCGTACGCCGCTGCGTTCGTCGGTGTGTCAGCGCGGAATACGATCAGCGATCCCCACACCAGGTCGGTTTCGTTCCCGCTTGAGCCACATCCAAGGTCGGAGCGAGGCCAGCGGCGGAGCGCCAGATCGATGAGGCGAGGGCTATTGCCAGGCCGCGACTCGGCGTTCCGCTGAGCCTGCTGCACCGCAGACCGAAGTTCGGCGGTGCTGGGGACGCCGTCAGCCTGCTTTGGCAGGGGCGGCCGGAGGTCGACCGTCGTCGAGCTTGCGACGGAGTACAGCGGTTGGCCGCCGTGGGGCCCGATCATAAGTACCGATAGTTTGGAATCAACGGCGACAGTAAGCACTGTCGGGGGAAGCCCCTCGAGTGGCACCGCGAGCAGCCAGTAGATCGGAGCCGTCAGCGCTCCTGCACCACCCGGGCACTCCCAGCCGCCCACGACTACATGAACGGTCAGATGCGCGCCGGGCCCCAGGTCAGCGCTCAGCACGCTCTTGCGGCACGGTGCAGGCGTGGACAGCGCGATCAGCAGTGACGGACGGGCGAGCGTGATGGACGACCAGCACTCCGGCAACCTCACGCAAGTGTTCTCATTTGGACCGCCTGCAGCGAAGGCCAGTGACCTGAGATCGTCAACCGATGTCGCGGCCAGGATCTCTACTCGGAGGCCAGCCATCGGGCCGGTGCGTGAAACCACGGCGAGCGGCACAGCCTTGCTCCCCGGCGTGTGCGCCGGCAGGAGACTTACTCCAGTCGCCTGGGCCACGCCGAACGCGATGATTGAAAAGAGGACGACGCCCGTGGTGGCCAGCCACCAGCGTCTAGGCACCGTCACCGCCGCCCACGGTACTACGACGTGGAGGCGGTCGACAAAGTTCCGGCTACGCGCACGGGGCCGGAGTTGGGCTCCAGCCCCGTGAAGCTTGCCTGGCTCAGTTCGCCAGTTTGAAATGGCGCCGTGCCTCGCCAGAGGTATCGGTGGTCACCTGAGTACTCGAGGGCGCGGAAACGCTGGCCGGGACCGACTTCACCGTCGTCGTGCTGACGGAAATAGCCGTGGCGCTCTTGAGGACGTATCCGCCCGCTCCACCCAGGATCAGTGCGGCGAGAAAAACCAACAGGGCTGAAAGGACGCCGGACGGCCGCTGCACTCTGTAGGTCGCTTGCATTGGGATTCTCCTTTCTGCGTGATTCGGACAGCACGACCATACGGCTGCTACCGAGGAGCGCCGATGACAGGCGTCACAGGTTACCGGTGCCGTTCGATACTGGGTGCTGCCAGCTCGTGCGACCCTAGGCGATACGCCGTAACCGGCTGCGCGAAACCTTTCAAAGTGAGTCGCTCCTCGCCGACCGTGAATTTCTGATCGGCCAGACAGTCGCGGACCCGTCGAAACGCCTCTTCGCTGAGCAGGATCTCGCCTGCCCCAGCTTGCGCCTGGAGGCGCGCGGCAAGATTCGGGGTCTCGCCGATGACGGTCACGTCCGACTGCTCGCTGAGCTGGCCGACGACGGCCGGGCCGACGGCAATCCCTGCACCTATGGGCAGCCCGCCGTAGGAGGCCTTGTCGCGGATCTCGATCGCCGCCTGGAGGGCGTGGAGCGTGTGGTCAAGCCGCGCGCCGTAGACATTGAAGCTGGCGACCACCGCATCGCCCGCCCGATGCATGACCCGTCCGTGATGCCGCTGAACCTGCTGATCCGCCCAGCGATACAAGCTGCTGATCTTGTCGATTAGCTGCTGGGGAGGCTCGCTCGCGGTTAGCGCCGTGTAACCTCGGACGTCAACAAACATGACCGTGACCAGGCGCTCGCTCGCCTGACGAAGATCGGCTTCTTGGGACGGCGGTGCCGTGTCGGCCGCGACCTCCACACCCAAGTGGCGCAGCTGCCGGCGTGCCGCGCGCGCCTCAGCGACGTGGCCGTGCTCTTCGGCGCCCGCAAGGACTGTTCGCAATTCAGCCTCTGCTCCAGGACGATCGCCCAGCTGCGTCCTCGCA
>JALYYG010000288.1 GCA_030946685.1 Candidatus Dormiibacterota bacterium
CCATCTCGACGACAAAGCCGTTGCCCGCGCACAGTCCCTGGTCCGGTGGCTCGAACTCGGCGCCGAAGTTGGTGAGGCCGCTGTCCAGGCTGCTGACCCCGTCGAAGTTGGCCAGCAGGTGGCTGGAGGGGCCCGCCGTCGTGGCGCCGATGGGAGTCAGTGCCGCCGGGGCCAACGCCACGCCCAGGGGACGCGTCGGCCGCGCGCGGCGCTCGCCACCAGCCTGGTTCGTGCCTGCTGCCAGGCCGTCGGTTGAAGCATTGATGACGCCGGTCTCGGCTGTCGGCTCCGCGGCAGCAGCAGCCTGTGGTCCAGTGAGGGTGGCTGTCGCCGGCGAGGCTGAGGCCGCCAGCATGACGACGGCTGCGGGCAGGAACACACCGATCCGGCGCATACCTCTCATCACTGTCCTCTCTCCCGGTGAGCTGCGGAAGTCACGACCGCCAGCGCGCTGCGGCGTCGCGAGTATATGTCGCGCCGTCTTCAATCGCGTATAGGTGCATTGACCCATGTAACCCGCGCCGGTAGGAACGAACGTAGGGACAATGGGCGGCTCGAGCAGAGCCGGTTGAATTGGAGGCTTGTGGTGATGCTCAGAAGCGCTCGGAGACTGTGGTTGGGCCTAATGTTCCGATCCTTCACCGTCGGGCTGGTGCTGCTCGGGGCGCTCGTCACCGCATCGCCGGCTTCGGCGATGACGAGTGGGTTCAACAATCCCGGGAACATCTTGATCGCCGACCAGTTCAACAACCGGGTCATCGAGATCGACCGCCACCACCACATCGTGTGGCAGTGGGGCGTCGGCCCGAACGACCTCGGGCCAACCTCGATCATCGGAGTCAACGACGCGCAGCGGGTGGGCGACCTGACCCTTATGGCCGGGACGGGCATACCTCCAAAAACCGTTCCCAACTGCACGAATCCCAAAGGATGCCCTGACAACCGCGTGCTCCTGGTCAACCGGGCCGGCAAGATCGTCTGGCAGTACGGGCACTTCGGTCCGGGCGGCTCAGGGCCTGGCCAGCTCGACACCCCGGTTCAGAACACGTACCTTCCCAACGGCGACATCCTCATCACCGACCAGGCCAACGAGCGGATCATCGAAGTGAACCGGGCGAAGGAGATCGTCTGGCAGTACGGCCACACGGGCGTCATCGGGTCTGCTGACAACTTCCTCAACAACCCCAACAGCGCCGAGCTGCTGGCCAACGGTCACATCCTCATCTCGGACGAGAACAACGACCGGGCCATCGAGGTCAACCGCGGCAAGCATGTCCTGCGGGTGTTCAGTGCCGGCGGCACCACGTCCGGCGTCGCCTTCTCGAGCCGCCTCCGAAATGGGGACACGCTCATCACCGACTCCAACAACAGCCGCATCGTCGAGGTCAACGCGGCCGACGTGCCGGTGTGGCAGTACGTGACCAACACGCAGCCTAAGAGCAACCCCGCGCCCGCTCCGACGCGGGCGGTGCGCCTCCGCAACGGTGACACCTTGATCAGCGACCAGTTCAACGATCGGGTGATCGAGGTGAACAGTCATGGAGTCATCGTGTTCACACAGGGCGTTCTGAACACCCCAGGCATCGGAGGCCGCAAGCTCAACGGGCCCTACGACGCCAAAGTGATCGGCGATTACACGGGCCTGACGCCGCCCTTCTTCGTCTAGGCCGACCCTCCCTCTTATTGACGGCGCCGGTCACGCGATCGGCGCCGTCAGCGCGTCAATTTCTGCAACGATTCGCGGTGAATCGTCGCAAAACCGCTCAATCAGGGAGGGTCCGAGTCGGCGTGGCAAGCCTGTATGTCTGGCTGAAGTTCATGCACCTGGTCGGATTGGGGATCTTCCTTGGCGGTCATGGTGTGTCGGCGGGTGCATCCCTGGCACTCCGCAAGCAACAGGCTGCCGCCGTTCGGGCAGCGCTGCTCATGCTCTCGCTCCGTTCCCACTACGTCGCCTTCCCCGGGTTGCTGCTCGTGCTGATTACGGGGGTCTGGATGGGGTTTCTCGGGTCTTGGTGGCGGACCGGTTGGATCTGGGCTGCCATCGCGGTCCTGGTCGTGCTGACCGTTGTGATGCTGGCTCTCAGCGCGCCGTATCACCTTGCTCGCGATGTGCTTGGTGAGGATCAGCCGCCTGGCGAGCTGGACAGCCGGCTCAAGCGCTCCCGACCGCTCACCCTGGCATGGACCGGGGTCGGCGGGCTCCTCCTCATCTTCTTCTTGATGGTTTTCAAACCCTTCTGATAAGCCACGGCGGTTCTCAGCAAACCGTAAGAATCCGTCCAGCCAGTTCAAAGGTTCCCTCGTCATCGTGTGGCCAAGAAACCAGATGGCGCACGATTCAGAGGTAGATCCAATGTCGCAGATGTATTCAGATCCAAACCAACCTGCCGCCCCCGCGAGCGAAGGCGCGCTGGTGCCTGGGAGCTACTGGGTACCGCCGCCACCTCCACCGCCGCCGTCGACACGCGGAGAGCCCCATCTCGGGCGCTGGATCATCATCTCGTTTCTCATCGCGGCAATCGCCGCGGGGGGGACCGGCATCGGTGTCGGCTGGGGCCTGGCCAGGGCGCTAAGGCCGCAGACGGCTGTTCAGTCTCCGCTCGCGATCGCCAGCCCTAATACCGCCCCATCCAACGGCAGCCTCAACGTGAATGCGATCGCGGCCAAGGTCGACCCCGCCATCGTCGACATCAACACAGTCCTCGGAAACGGGGCGGCGGCCGGCACCGGCATGATCGTCACGCCCAACGGTGAGGTCCTGACCAACAACCACGTTGTCGACGGCTCGACGACCATCAACGTCACGATCACCGGGCGCTCCGGCACTTACACCGCGCACGTGGTCGGCGTCGCTCCCGCGGCTGATGTCGCCCTGATCCAGATCGAGGGCGTTTCCGACCTGCCGACTGTCACTCTTGCCTCGTCGGCAGCGCTCAAAGTCGGCGATCCTGTCGTCGCCCTGGGCAACGCCCTCGGCCTTGGCGGCAAGCCCAACGCCACCACGGGCACCGTCACAGCCCTTCACCAGGACATCACAGCCAGCCAGGGCAATGGCCAGTCTGAGCAGCTCATCGACCTCGTCCAGAGCGACGCCCCGATCAGCCCAGGCGACTCGGGCGGCCCGCTCGTCAACTCGGCCGGCCAGGTGGTCGGCATGATCACCGCCGGCGACGTGCAGGGCTTCCG
>JALYYG010000307.1 GCA_030946685.1 Candidatus Dormiibacterota bacterium
GCGCGGGGTGGTCTGGATGGGCGCGACATCGATTCACTGTCTAGATTAGAAAAACGGGAAGCTCCAATGGCTGGCGGGGATGGGAATCGAGACGGCTCACCGGTGGGCAAAGACATGTGGCGCATCACGCCGCTCGAAACTTGGCGCGTGCGCCATCCCGGCGGTGGCCAAGCTGGAGGCACATTCCTCACGCCCTCGATATACCGGAAGGAGAGCGGCGCGCGCGAAGCGCCCGCCGATGAAAGGGAACCATCCGGGTTCC
Source organism: Candidatus Dormiibacterota bacterium (assembly GCA_030946685.1). Lineage (GTDB taxonomy): Bacteria > Chloroflexota > Dormibacteria > Dormibacterales > Dormibacteraceae > Palsa-872. Next base: position 263 of record JALYYG010000307.1, read on the forward strand.
CTCTTATTCTTCACGGCCGGACGTCGTAGATCTTGGCCAGGTCGGCGGGCAGCATCAGCGCCGGGTCGGCATTTGGCATCAGGCCGCCCTTCTGCAGAGCCCGGACCACGAGACCAGAACAGATCTGATGGTTCCTCCGCGAGAGCTTTAGAGGCCTGCCGAACAGCAGGAAGATCGTCGCGGCGGCGAGAGCGAGGAAGCCGAAGGCCTGCCCCACCTGGGACGTTGCGTATGCGACAGCCCGCTTCCGCCCCTCCGGCCCGAACTCCGGTCCGAGTCTCACAAGGTGGTACTCCTTTGATCGGTATCTCGAGATCGGGTTGCGCTCGACTCCTAGGGTCTCCGCCTCCACCAGCGCGCCATCCTCGGCGACCACTAGCGCGCAGTGACTCCAGTGCGCGTAGGCGGCATCGGCGCCGCGGAACCGTAATTTCTGGCCAACACTTAGCAGCCCGGCAATCGGGCGGTGACGGTGCGTGAGGATGAAGTCGCCAGGGTTGAAGCGGGTGGCTTCCTCGCCGGGGCCGTACCGTTCGACGTCAGGCACTGTCTCAACCCTAGCCGACGGCCCGATTCGGGTCTACAATCGGGCACGCGCTGGGGCGCACTACAGCCTTGTCTTAACTCGAGACATGCATTGCATCTAAGAGGAGGGCGCCAGGATGGTCACACTCACGCTCGACAAGTTGAAGGAGCAGGTCCGCGGCGAGGTGATCGCACCCGAGAACGAGGGGTACGAACAGGCCCGCAAGGTCCACAACGCCATGATCGATCGACGCCCGATCGTCGTGGTTCGGCCGGCAAATGCGGGTGATGTCATCGCTGCCGTCAACTTCGCGCGTGAGGGCCGCCTGGACCTGGCGGTGCGCGGCGGCGGCCACAGCGTGCCGGGCCTCGGTACGTGCGACGGCGTCGTCATCGACATGTCAAGCATGCGCGCCGTTCGAGTGAATCCCGAGAAGCGCACAGCACGTGCTGAGGGTGGTGCGACCTGGGGCGACTTCAACGCCGCGACTCACGCGTTCGGACTGGCGACCACCGGAGGAATCATCTCGACCACCGGCGTTGGCGGCCTGACGCTTGGGGGCGGGATTGGTTACCTCGCGCGAGGATACGGCCTGTCGTGCGACAACCTGGTGTCGGCTGACGTGGTCACTGCCGACGGCAAATTTGTGGTCGCGAGCGAGAAGGCAAACGACGACCTCTTCTGGGCGATCCGAGGCGGGGGCGGCAACTTCGGCGTGGTCACGTCGTTCGAGTTCCGGGTTCACCCGGTGAAAGACATCTACGGCGGCCCAATCTTCTACGAGTTGAAGTACGCCAAGGATCTCCTCCAGTTCTATCGCGAGTTCATCGCGAGCGCCCCCGAGCAAATGGGCGGGTTCCCGGCCTACCAAATCGCACCTCCCTTGCCCTTCATCCCGGAACAGCGTCACGGCGACACGTTCGCCCTGTTTGTGGCGTGCTGGGCGGGACCGGTCGAGGAAGGGGAGCGCGCGCTCAAGCCGCTCCACGATGTTGCGCCGGTGTTTGCCGAGCACGTTGGCCCGATGCCCTACCCCGCGCTGAACAGCGCGTTCGACGGTCTGTACCCACCCGGCCTTCAGCATTACTGGAAGGCGAACTTCGTCAAAGAGCTGACCGACGATGCAATCTCTGCGCACCTTGAACATGGAGCCAAGGTGCCTGCCTTGACCTCTACAATGCACATCTATCCGATCAACGGGGCGGTCCACCGGGTCGCCTCCGACGAGACCGCTTTCGCCTACCGCGATGCGAACTTCGCCACAGTAATCGCCGGCATGTGGCCTGACCCGACGCACAACACCGCGAACATCAAATGGGTGCGCGACTACTACGACGCCACGGCGCCCCACTCAGAGGAAGGCGGTTACATCAACTTCATGGCCGAGGACGACCAGAGCCGGATCAAGGCCAATTACAAGGGCAACTACAAGCGCTTGGTCGACGTGAAGAAGAAGTACGACCCCGACAACCTGTTCCACGTAAACCAGAACATCAAGCCGTAGCACTCGAATGAGGTGGGCGCCCGCATGCCGGGCGCCCACCTGTCAACTCGGGCTCAGCGAGCTCCCGCCCTGGCATGCACCTCGTTCAGACGCCCGCTTTTGACGTCGTATACGAACCCGCGCACGCTCTTCTTGTCGGGGATGAAGGGGCTTGCCTGGATGCGGGCGATCGACTGCTTCACATCGTCCTCCGCATTGGGAAAGGCCTCAAGCGCGAAGGCGGGCCGGATGCCTACCTCGGACTCGATCTTCCCCTTGACGTCGTCGTCCTTGAAGGTCAGCATGCCGCAGTCGGTGTGGTGAATCAGCACGATCTCGTTGGTGCCGAGAAGCCTCTGCGAGATGACCAATGAGCGGATCGCATCGTCGGTCGCCACTCCCCCCGCGTTTCGAATCACGTGTGCTTCGCCTTCGTGCAGCCCAAGGATCTTGTGCACGTCGAGGCGAGCATCCATGCATGCAAGCACCGCGATGCGCTTCGCGGGCGGCATCGGTAGATCGCCCTTCGTGAACGATTTGGCGTAGCCCTCGTTGTTGCGAACCAGTTCGTCGGTGACACTCATCGAAACTGAACCTCCAAAACTTGCGGTGGCGGAAATGGGATGCCCAACACAAGGGCGGAGCTGAAGGGGGACGAACGCGCGCGCGGACCGGGAAAGCTAGATCAGCCTGTACAGATCGCTGACGAGCAACGTCCCAAGTCCAGCGCAAGCCGCCGCGTCAATATGCTCCCCACAATTACCAACATAGCCCGAATCGACACCAGAGGTGATGTCAACGCCGGGCGAATGGAGGCTGGTAGAAGTCCTTCACCCGGGTGGGCCGGCCGTCGAGGGCCACCTCGCTGAACTGGTAGAGGATCGCTGCCGTGGGAGCGTACACGGGGCCCCACGGGAGCTCCAGGCAGAAAGCCCGCGAAGCGCCTCGCGTGGCGCCCGCGACAGCCGATCGAAGATCCTCCAGCTTCAAGAGAAACAGCTCAGCCACCTCTTCGCTTGACGGCTGCAGGCCGGCTGCGTTCGAACGGCTCCAGACCACCACGGGGGTGATCGTGAAGCCGGAGTGAGTCTCGTAGTCGTCCAGCGATCCGAGGATTCCGTCATCGGTGACGGTGAGGCCGAGCTCCTCTCGAAGCTCTCGTAGCGCCGCCGCCTCCGCCCCCTCATCGTGATCCAGCTTTCCGCCGGGCAGCGCGACCTGGCCCGGATGGCGAGCGAGGCCGGCGGCTCTGACGAACAGGGGAATGCACGCGTCCCCGTTGCCGTCTTGAAGGACCACGACGGCCACTGCTGCAGGGACCAGCGGAGCTGAAGCCGGCACGCGCCGGAAAACCCGCAGATTGGCCGCAATCGTTGTGCGCAAACCTCGAGCACGCTGGAGGGCACCACCGCCTGGTGTGCTCACGCCTGGAACTCGGCTCAGCTGCGGGGACGCTTCTTCTGCGGATCGTAGATCGGCAGAACCGCCACCTTCGCGGGAACCTTGCCGTCGCCAAGGGCGACTTCCAGCATCTCGCCTTCGCCGGCGAACCGTGACTCCAGGACGGCGAGGCCGATCTGGCCGAAGCGAGGACTCTTTGTCGGGCTCGTCAGCGTCCCGGCCGGCTCGCCACTGCGCGTTACGGCCGCGCCGTATTCGGGTAGCTCCTCCGTCTCGAGGACAAGAGTCTTGAACCGACGCAAGGGGTTGGGGGCAACCTTTTTCAGCGCGGCCTTCCCATTGAAGTCCGCGCCGTCGAGTGCCACGAGCCGATCCATCGCGAAATCGAATGGCGTCCGCTCGTGCGCGTGGTAGTCATAGTCGAGAACGATCAGGCCCGACTCGATGCGGAGCACCTCGATCGCCTCCACTCCGAAGGGCTTGGCGGAGCACTCATCGACGACGACGCTCCAAAGCGCCTCAGCATCCCGCGGCCTGCAGAACAGCTCGTACCCGAGCTCGCCGCCGAAGCCTGTGCGCGACACCCAGCAGGGCACTCCGCCAACCTTCACCGGATCCGGGATGAAATGAAAATACCGAAGCCCTGAGATGTCGACGCTGCAGACCTTGGCGAGCGCCTCGCGGGCTCGAGGTCCTTGCAGCCCGAGATGCGGCAGCTCCAACCCGATGTACTCGATGTCGACCTTCAGCTCGCGCGTGACCTCGGCGAAATGGCCCTCGTGGTCTCGGCCGTTCGTCATCACCCAGGCCAGGGAGTCGGAGATCTTGAAGACCGTGCCGTCATCGACCATGAACCCCTCGGAGTCGCAAAAAGCCCCGTAGTGGACCTGTCCGATCTGCAGCCCGGCCACGTTGTTCGTGTGAAGGCGCCCTGCGGCTTTGAGCGCATCAGGCCCGCGAAAGCTCCATTTGTTCAGCGGGGAGACGTCCCAGACCCCAAGGTCATCCCGGACTGCCCGATACTCGGCATCCAGGTCGCCGAAGCTCTCGGTCCAGAACCAGCCGCCCTCCTCCATGAACGTCGCGCCCAGCTCTGAATGCACCTTGTAGAACGGGGAGCGGATTGTCGAGCTCGTCGTCTCTGCCACCCGCGCTACCCCTGGGGGATGGCTTTCTTGGGGTCGATGAACGGCAGATTGGCCACCCGCGCCGTGAGCGCGCCCGCCGGCGCCCTGGCTTCCAGCTCAGTCCCCACGACCGCCAGCTGGGCCGGCACCCACGCGTAGCCGATGTTCCGCTCGAGGCGCGGCGAGTAGATGGCGTCGGTCACGTGGCCAACGCGCTGCTCGTCGTGGAATACCGGCCAGTAGGCCACAAGCTCGGCCGCGAGCGCGTCACCGGAGAGCTCGACTCCGACCAGCTTGCGTTTCACACCCTCGGCCTTGATCCGCTCGAGTGCCCTTCTGCCAATGAATTCGCCGGGTGCGTCCAGCTCGACGAGCCGCTCGAGACCCGTGACCTCGAATGGGTTGTTCTCCAGCCGCATGTCGGACCCGTAGTTGAAGATCCCGGCCTCGATACGTCTCGCCTCGGAAGGCGCGATCGGCATGATGCTGTAGGGCTTTCCAGCGGTCATCACCCGCTCCCAGAGCTCGTCGCCGCGAGTGCCATCACGCAGGTATATCTCGTATCCGACCTCCGCCGTCCACCCGGTGCGGCTCACGACGACCGGGATGTCGTCGAGCGTGGTCTCGATGCAGTAGTAGTACTTGAGGCCACGCAGACCGTCCCCGAAGAGCGCCTCCATCACCGGCTTGGAGTCCGGGCCCTGGACCTGGATTGGAGCCACGTCGGGCTCCTTTATCTCGAGCTTCATCCCGGAATTGAGGGCGGCGCCCTTCGCCCAGAGGAGCACATCGCTGTCGGCAACAGCCAGCCAGAAATGGTTCTCGCCCAATCGAAGCAGCACAGGGTCGTTGATGATGCCGCCGCTCTGATCGATGATCGGAGCGTACTTGCACTGGCCCACAGCGCAACGAGTGAGGTCCCTGCAGGTCAGCATGTCGGTGAAGGCGAATGCGTCTCGGCCGGTGATCTCGACTATGCGCTCGACAGCAACGTCCCAGATGGTCACGTGCTTGAGCAGGTGCCAGTACTCGTCGACCGGGTCATGGAAGTACGACGGGAGGTACATGTGGTTGTAGATGTCATAAGCCGTACATCCGTGTCGGAGGGTGGCCTCGAAATACGGTGACTTCCGATACCACGGCCCGAAGTAGAGGGTGCTGCTGCTGGGTTCCTTGGTGACCACGCCTGTGGATTCGCTCATCGACTCTCCTCCCTCCCCCCTCTACGCCGGACGATCAGCCTGAACCGACCCCTCCGGTGGCGCCCAGAAGACCACCAGGATGAGCTCCTCCGAGATGTCGTGAAAAAAGTGGACGGCCATCGCCGGCACGAACAGCAGCGTGCCCGGCCGGACCGGATGGTCCACCGCGCCGACCCGGAGCGCCGCCTGGCCGCGGACTGCGTAGTAGACCTCGTCTTCGGTATGCGGTGTCTGGTCGTCAGTCCCGCCGGCCGGCAGAAGGTACAGCCCTACGCTCAGCAGGTCGCTGCGCAGCACCTCGGCCGCGTATCCATCCGGCGCGGCCCTCGCCGTCGCGATGACGTCGTCGAGCTCGGCCGCCTGGAAGGGGACGTCGCCGAGGGCCTTCATCTCTGCGGCTTGGCCAGGATGGTTGGGTTCTTGGGCGCGCTGATGTGGCCGTCAACGTATCCGGCTGCGATCATGTTGAAGAACTGGAACACGGCCTCTTCCATCTCAGAGATCGGGCCCGGACGGAATCCTCGTGATGCGGCCGACCGCTGTACCGACTCACAGGCGGCCCAATCCTGGCGGTTTGTGACGTCCCAGAAGTCTGCTGCGTAGGATCCGTCAAAGCCCTGGCGCTCCGCGACCGCTCGTGGGAAGAGCGTTCGGCACTCGACCAGAGTGCGGGTCGGCGAGAGCGGTTCGATGCGGTGGCTCAAAACGTAGTCCGGGTGCGGGCTGATGAGCAGATTGGGAAACAGGGCGAAGTAGTAGACGCGATGACGCTCCTCGGCCGACAGACCGGGCAGCTGTGGCGCACCCCCCTGCCCTGTCAGCGACATCGTCACTGCCTCTTCCTGGAGGTCCATCCACCCGCCGATCCACATGCCCGTCGCGTCCAGGTTGATGCCGCTCGTCGGCGGGCTCACGCGGCACAGCTCCGGGTGGATCTCCGGGCAGTGGTAGCACTCCTGGTAGTTCTCGTGGAGCAGCTTCCAGTTGGCTTCGACCACGTAGGCCATCCGCGCGGTCTCAACCATGTCGCGCGGCGCCCATGCACTCATCATCTCGGCCAGGTTCCCCAGGTGATCGTTCAGCGGACGTGCATCGCCCGACACGTTGACGAACGCCCAGCCCTCCCACTCGTCGACGCGGACCGCCGTCAGGCCATGCTCCGATACCTCGAACCCAGGCCGCAACCCGAGTCGCGGCGCCGATTTCAGCGACCCATCCTGCCGATATGTCCAGCCGTGGTATGGGCATTCGATCAGCGGCCCTTCGGCCGACCCCCCGGCGGGCAGCAGCTCGTGGCCCCGGTGCCGGCAGATGTTGAAGAAACCGCGCAGGGTGCCCTTGTCGTCGCGCGTCAGCAGGATCGACTCTTGACCGACTCGAACCGCTCGGCGGCTGTCCGGGCGCATGAGCCCTTCGGTGCGTCCCAGGCACACCCATGAGGGCTCGAAGAAATGCCGCATCTCCCAGGCGAAGAGCTCCGGCGATGTGTACGCCTCACCAGGAAGCGTGTAGCTCTGCCTGAACGCGGCCAGCGACGGTTGAAGCAACTGCGGGTCGATTGGCGCCGGCATCGTTCTCATCAGCTGGCCACCTTCGCCCTCGCGCCGTTGCGCTTCAACTTTCGGTCGCTCAGGATCTGTTTCACCGCAAGGTAGGCCGGCACTCCGCAGACGCCGCCGCCCGCATGACATGCCGAGCTGGCCTGGTACAGCCCGTGGACCGGCGTCCTAAAGTCGGCGTAACCAGGGGCGGGTCGCATATGAAACAGCTGGTCGACCGAGAGCTCACCTTGAAAGATGTTGCCGCCGATCAGCCCCAGCTCCTGCTCCATGTCGTAAGGCCCGATCACCTGGCGGTGGAGGATCGAGCCTTTGAGGTTCGGTGCCAGCTCGGTGTAGCCGTCGATGACGCGGTCGGCATACGCCTCGAGCTCCTCGCGGTAAGGTGCTTCGCTCCACTCATGCGGAACCCATTGGGTGAACATCGAGAAGATGTGCTTGCCCTCCGGCGCCAGGGTCTTGTCAAAGACAGTGGGGATCACACCATCGACGAAAGGACGGGTGGCAGGGATCCCCGATCGCGCCTCCTGGAACGCCACCTCGGCGTAGTCGGTCGACAGGCAGAGCTCGACCGACCCGGTGTGATGCTCCTGCAAATTGGTCCCTGGGATCGAAGTGAAGTTGGGCAGCTCCGCCAGCGCGAGGTTGATCTTGACCACGCCGCTACGGGACTTCCAGTTCTCGATGTCGCGCACAAAGTCCGGCGGCAGCTCCTTGCGGTCGATCTGCTGAAGGAAGGTGATCTTCGGATGGACCGCCGTGACCACCACTGGAGCGCGGAGCTCCTCGCCGTCGTCCAGTACCACGCCCTCGGCCTGCCCGTTGCGGATCAGGATGTGCTGCACCCTAGCTTTGGTCCTGACGGTGGCTCCCAGCTCTTCGGCCGAGCGGCGGCATGCGTCCGCGACGGCGCCCATGCCGCCCTCCGCGAAGCCCCAGCTGCCCAGGTGACCGTCACCGACGTCACCGATGGAGTGATGCGCCATCACGTAGGCTGTCCCGGGCTCGTCGGGCCCCGCCCACGTACCGATGATTCCGTTGACGGCGAGGCTCGCCTTCACCTCCTCCGACTCGAACCAGTTGTCGAGAAGGTCGGTGATGCTCATGGTCATGAGCCGGGTCAGGTCACCGACCTTTTGCGGGCCAAGGCCTCGGAGCTTCCAGCCAAGCTTCATCTGGGCGACGAGGTCCGCCGGCTTCATCGATCCCAGGCGCGGCGGGACGGACATCAGAAGAGGGCCCATCACCTTCGCCAGCTCGCCGAGCCAGTCGTCCCATCGCGGCATCGCCTCGGCATCCTTCTTGGAGAACCGCACGACCTGGTCGTAATTGCGCTTGGCATCGTCCGCGAAGAGCATCAGTGAGCGGCCGTCGGGCCAGGCCTGGAAATAGGGGCCCATTGGGTAGACCTTGTAACCGTGACGCTTGAGATCAAGATCGCGGATGATGGAGTCCGGCATCAAGCTCATCACATAGGAATAGGTGGTGACCTTGAATTCCGGCGCCTCCGGCCAGGGGCTGTCTGTGGCTGCGGCGCCACCGGTCTTGTGCCTCGCCTCCAGGACGACCGCGCGAGCCCCGGCCTTGGCCAGATAGGCACCGGCGACCAGCCCGTTGTGCCCACCACCGATGACTATCGCGTCGTAGGCGTTGATCATGAGACCTCCATTGGTGGCCGGCTAAGGTTGGGGCGCTTCGAAACTGTAGTCCGGTGACAGGTCGGCTGGCAAGAACGCGCCGTTCAACCCGAGCGTGCGGTTGAATTGACAAGGGCTCATCAGAGGACTAGCTTGGCGCCGACGCAGGCCAATCGACAGGCGGAGCGCTAGGGAGGCGAAGGCGTGGCATCGGACATATGGAAGGCGGCTGTCAACCGGCGCGATTTCCTGCGCGGTGGCGCAGCCCTGGGGCTCGGAGGCGCCGCGGCCTATCTTGCCGCCTGTGGAGGGGCAAACACCGGGGCCGGAGCCAGTCCGACCCCGATCAACTACCCCAAAGCTGTTATCGATGGCGACCTGGAGTACTTCAACTGGGCGGCGTATCTCTCGCCAGACCTGATCAAGGGCTTCGAGAAGAAGTACAACGTGAAGGTGATCGAGAGCAACTTCGACAACATTCCGGGCATGATGACGAAGCTCAACGCCGGCAACTCATACGACGTCACGTTCCCCACGATGGACTTCGTGGATCAGCTCGTGAGGGCCAAGGCGCTGCTGCCGATCGACCACACCCAGCTCGAGCACTGGAGCGAGATCCCCTCCTACTTCAACAACCCCTGGTACGACCCCCATGCTCTCTATTCGGTGCCCTACGCAATCTGGACAACGGGCATCTGCTGGCGCACCGACAAGGTTCCAGACACCCTTACCGGTTCATGGAACGACCTGTGGACTCTCGCCCCCAAGTACAGCGGCAAGATGTTCCTTCTGGACGACTTCCAGGAGGGCCTCGGCATGAGCCTGCTTCGCCTGGGTTACAACGTCAATTCAGGGAGTCGCGACCAGCTGGATAAGGCGGTCAGCGAGATCCTGAAGATCAAGCCGAACGTAAGGCAGTTCGTATCCAACGAAATCCCGGGCCTCGTCGATGGGACGGCCTGGATCAGCCATGCATGGTCTGGCGACGTCTATCAGGTCATCAGCCAGGCCAGCAAACCTGAGGTCTACCGGTACGAAACCGCCCACGAAGGAGTCCCCACCGGTAACGACACGTTCGTCATCCCCAAGAACGCCAAACACCCGGGGACCGCGCTCAAGTTCATCGACTGGATGCTCGCCCCGGAGAATGCCACCACGAACGTGAACTACTTCGGCTACCCTCAGGTGACGACGGCCGGCATCACCGCCTTTCAGAAGCTGGTCGCCCAGTACCCATTTCTCAACATAACGCTCGACCAGGCAATTCATGGGTTGCGCGAGATCGCACCCACCGGCGCAAAGTTGCAGCTGTGGAATTCGGAGTGGACGAAAGTGAAGGCTGCCGGCTGACGCTGGGGCCCCAAAGGTGACCGCCAACCGGCTATGGCGGTTGACGCTGGCGCCGGGCGCGCTGTGGCTGCTGCTCCTGTTCGTAGCGCCGTTCGGCGTGGTCATCGCGGTCTCGCTCGGGACGACCGACATATTGGGCCGGCCGATCTTGGGTTGGTACCCGGAGAACTATCAGCAGGTCTTCGACCCCATCTTCGTGCCGGTCATTCTCAGGTCGGTCGCCTTCGCGGTCGCCACGACCGTGCTCTGCCTGCTCATCGGGTATCCGGTTGCCTACATGATCGGCCGGTACGGTGGACGATTCCGAAACCTTCTGATCGTCCTGATCATCCTGCCGTGGTTCGCCGACTACCTCGTGAGGATCTACGCCTGGTTTGTCATCCTGGGTGACCAGGGCGTCGTCAACGGTCTCCTTCACGCTGCGGGCCTGCAGGGGGATCCACCAATCGTCTTCGTGAACACACCCTTTGCGGTGGTCGGCGGGCTGGTGTACGACTTCCTACCGTTCATGATCCTGCCCATCTACGCCGCGCTCGAGCGGATGGATCCGTCTCTGATAGAAGCCGGTAAGGACCTCTATGGCACGCCATTGCAGACCTTCTTGCACGTCACCTGGCCCGCCACCATCCAGGGTGTGGTCGCCGGGGCCGTCCTGGTGGGCCTCCCCGCGGTGGGTGACTTCGCCACCGCGCAGATCCTTGGTGGTCCGAATACCTACATGATCGGCAATCTGATCCAGGATCAGTTCGGCGGCGGTTACTGGCCGTTCGGTGCAGCCCTGACGATTGTGCTGATGGCTCTGCTTTCCTTGCTGATGATCTTCTACCTCCGCTCCGCATCGCGCCCGGTGGAGGCGATCTCATGAGCGACCGACTCGGGATCCACCGCGCCGGCGCGGCTGTCCTCGGGCGCGATCGGTTGCGCTCGCCGGCCGCCCCGGAAGCTGTGGCAGCCGGCCGGCGGCGGCCCAAGCGTCGGGCATTTGATCAACCCAGCTTCCTCACGATGTTCACAGTGGTCGTGTTCGTTTACCTGTTTGCGCCCATCCTGGTGGTCATCTGGTTCTCCTTCAACTCCGCCCGCTCCCTGCAGATCTTCAGGTCTTTCAGCCTCACCTGGTACGCGCAGCTGCTTCAGGACCGGGGCATCATGGGCTCGCTGGGCGCCAGCGTCGAGATCGCCCTTGTAACCATGGTCGTGGCGACTGTGATCGGCACGCTGCTTGCCTTTGGGCTCGTCCGCGCTCGCTCGCGTGCGAACCGCCCAACCGACGTCCTCATGCTCCTCAATCTTGTAAGCCCCGAGATCGTGACCGCAATCGCCCTTCTCCTCGTCTTCAGTCAGGCCGGAGCCTTCCTATCTCAATACGGAATTCAGTTCGGACTCTCACTTGTAACGGTGGTGCTCGGTCACATCACCTTCTCGATCGCGTACGTCACCATCATCGTCCGGGGCCGCCTGGTCGCGCTCAATCGCGAGGTGGAGGAAGCTGCCCTCGACCTCGGAGCGACGAACCTGGGCGCCATGCGCCTGGTGACGCTGCCGCTGCTCTGGCCGGCCATCATCGCCTCGGGAATGCTCGTATTCGTGATGTCGTTCGACGACTTCGTCACCAGCTTCTTCACCAGCGGTGTCGACGTTCAGCCTTTGCCGCTGCGCATCTACTCGATGATCCATTTCGGCGTGACACCGGAGATCAACGCGGTCGGCACGCTGATGATGGTGATCACCATCGTGATCGTGTTGGCGGCCCTGGCCCTGTTCACGCGCCAACAGAATGCGCGCCGGCAGCTGGCGTTCCTCGCGGAATGACCGCTGCAGACGAGTCGCCAACGGTGCGCCTCGAAGGTGTTGTCAAACGATTCAACAATGTGACAGCCGTCAACCGACTTGACCTGCAAATGGCCGGTGGCGAGTTCTTCTCGATGCTCGGTCCGTCTGGGTGCGGCAAGACCACCACCCTGCGGATCATTGCCGGCTTCGAGCAGCCAGACGAGGGGACAGTCTTCCTCGAGGGACTCTCGGTCGAGAACACTCCGCCCTACCGGCGAAACGTGAACACCGTGTTCCAGAGCTACGCTCTCTTCGAACACCTGAACGTATGGGACAACGTCGCGTTCGGCCTTCGGCGCAAGAAGGTGTTGGAGACAGACATCCGCAAGCGGGTCGGCGACATGCTGGAGCTCGTTCGCCTGAAGCAGAAGGCGACCAGCCGGCCACGACAGCTCTCGGGCGGACAGCAGCAGCGCGTCGCCCTGGCACGCGCGCTCGTCAACATGCCGGCGGTGCTGCTACTCGATGAGCCGCTGGGTGCGCTTGACCTTCAGCTGCGCAAGCAAATGCAGATCGAGCTCAAGCAGATCCAGCGCACTGTGGGCATCACGTTCGTGTACGTGACTCACGACCAGGAGGAAGCGCTGACGATGTCCGACCGCATCGCCGTCATGAACGAAGGCATGCTGCAGCAGTGCGGGACCCCCGAAGAAATCTACGAGCGGCCCGCCAACGCCTTCGTGGCTGGCTTCATCGGCATCTCCAATCTCCTCCCCGGCGCGGTCGAAGACGACGGCGTGCGCCTGCAAACTGGCCAGCTGATCCCGGCAGAGATGGATAGTGGCCTCACCGCGGGGGAGACTGTGTTTGTTTGCGTCCGGCCGGAGAAACTGCGGCTTGGCCCGGGCGCTGACGGACAGGTAAGGGTCGAGGGCACAGTGGTCGAGACTGTTTACCTCGGCACAGCGACACAGTACCTGGTCGAGCTTGCGCCCGGGTTGCGGCTGGTGGCGATCGAGAACAATATCAACACCGCGAGCAGCGAGCACCGCCTCGCCCGCGGAAGCAAGGTGACCATCGGGTGGCTGCCCGAGCACGGCCGGGTGCTCCGGTCGTAGAGCAGTCAGGCTCCGAACGACCTCGCCAGAGGGTTGACACCGCCGGGCCGCGTCCGGACCTGCGTCCACTTCTCTTCCCGAGGTCGGCGGCGCTGATCGGCGTCTCGGAGCGGACGGTGCCGGAGGTCATTGACAACGTCGCCGGCAAGGGGATCTCGGTGGTTGCGGTCCATCCGCGCGACGTAAAGGTTGGCGGACTTGACCGCTTCGCGGCCATCGGCGAATTACCGTCAACTCCAGAGCTCGCGTTCCTGCTAGTCGGACACCGGCGGATCGAGGCCGCGTTCGACGAGGCTCTCGCGGCCGGTGTGCGTGCATTCATCATCCCCGGCCTCGGGAACGAGGCTGGAGCTGAGGGCGCGGCGGTGGCCGCCCGGCTCGCCACGCGCGCCCTGGAGTCGGGCACGGCGGTGGTGGGTCCGAACTGCATGGGCGTAGCCGTGCCGGATGCGGCTTCGTTCTGGATCGGAACCGTTCCGCCGACCTTCCTTCCGGGGCATGTCTCAACGGTGGTTCAGTCGGGGTCCATCGGCGAGGCGCTGCTGGCGATAGGCCCACGCGTCGGCTTTCGATGCGTGATCTCGTCTGGAGGCGAACTGGTCAGCGACGTCGCCGACTACTGCCGGTTCTTCGCGGGCGACGATGGCACGCGAGCAGTCGGTCTATTCCTCGAGTCGGTCAGACGCCCACCCGCGTTGGCGGCCTCTCTCGAGCTCCTCGCGCGCGCCGGGAAGCCCGTCGTCTGCCTCAAGGTAGGACGCTCGCCAGGCGGAGCACGCGCGGTCCTGGCGCACAGCGGAGCCGTGGTCGGATCCGATCAGGCTTTCAGCGCAATGCTCCGCGGCTACGGAGTGATCGAGGTCGATGACTACCCTGAGTTCGTCGAGGTCCTGGAGGTGCTCGGGCGGCACCGCCGGCCGGTGGGCAGGAGGCTCGGGGCGGTCTCGAACTCAGGTGGAGAGGGCGCCCTGCTGGCCGATCATGCGGATGCTGCCGGCATGCCGTTCCACCCTCTTTCCGTAGCGCTTGCGCACCGGCTGTCCGACGCCTTTCCCAACTACATCGCGCCCCAGAACCCCGTCGACGCGTGGGCGATCGACAACGTCGAGAAGGTCTTCCCCGGCACGCTGCATCTGCTGGCCGGTTCGGAAGAGCTGGACATCCTCGTCGCCCAGGTGGACCAGTCGCAGTTCCTCGGCGAGCCTGAGGCGGCGAACGCGCTCCTGATCACCACCGCTCTGGCGGACGCGGTCGACGGGACGAGCATCTTCCCCGCCGTTGCCTCCGTCCAGCCGTGCGATCCGATGCCGTCGGTCGCGCGCCTTGCGCGTGAGCGCGACGTGGCCATGCTTCGTGGTTCGCGGAACGCCATGCGGGCGCTCAGCGCGGTCGCCGGCTGGACGCCAAGGCACCCACCAGCCGGCGATGGCACCGCACCACCTGACCTCGCCGGCCTTTTGAGGCCAGGCGCGCTCTCCGAGTTCGAGTCCGGCCTGGTGCTCGAGCGCTACGGGATTCCAGTTGGCGCCCGCCGGCGAGCCGGCACGCCCGAAGCGGCCGCCCAGGCGGCTGCCGAGCTCGGTTTTCCAGTCGTGGTCAAGCGTGACGGCCCGGCGCACAAGAGCCGAGCCGGCGGCGTGATTCTTGGGCTTGCGGACAAGGCTTCAGTCAGCCGCGCAGCGGCGCGTCTTGGCGGCTCGGTGCTGGTCGCCGTCCAGGTTCCCACAGCCCTCGAGGTCTTTTGTGGAATGACACGCGACCCCGACTACGGGCCGGTGCTCGCCGTGGGATTGGGTGGCACCGCTGTCGAACGGCTGCCGGGCGCGTGCACCTGCATCGCGCCGATCGGGCTCGAGGAAGCGCGGCGCCTGGTTCGGGATGCGACGGTCGTTGCGCGGGTCGCGTCGCCCGCTGGCCGCGACGCCATCGCCAACGTCCTGGTCGCGCTCGGGCGCCTTGCCGTCGAGCACCCGGAACTCGCGGCGGTGGATATCAATCCCCTGATCGTGGACGACCACGCCGCTGTCGCGGCGGATGCGCTGGTGATCGTCGACGGAGAGATACGGTGAGCGAACCCGCCGTTGTGCTGTTCGAGCGGCGTGGGCCCGCGGCGTGGATCACGCTCAACCGGCCAGACAAGCTGAATGCGATGAATGGCGAGCTGGTGCGAGCGCTGCGGGCGCGACTGCGCGAGGTTGAGGATGACGAGACGGTGAAGGTTGTCGTGCTCACCGGAGCCGGCCGCGCATTTTCGTCAGGCTATGACATCTCGGAAGAGGTCAAGGACCGGATTGTTGGGGCCGACCAGTGGCGGTCTGTGCTCGCAGTGGACGTCGAGCTGGCGATGGAGCTGTGGGCGCTTTCCCGTCCCACGATCGCCGCCGTCAGAGGCTGGTGCCTGGCCGGCGCGTGCGAGCTTGCAATGGCATGCGATCTCATCGTCGCCACCTCGGACGCGCGGTTCGGCGAGCCTGAGATTCGGTACGGATCGGGGCCCGTGGCTCTGCTGATGCCTTTCATGCTGGGCCAGAAGAAGACGAACGAGCTGCTGTTCACGGGCGACACGATCAGTGCGGAGGAGGCGCATCGATGTGGTCTCGTGAACCGCGTCGTGGAAACGTCCGAGCTCGAGTCCGCCGTCGGGGAGCTGGTGGGGAAGATCGCACCCACGCCGCTGCCGATTCTGCGGTTGACCAAGCTGGCGCTGATAAGAGCCTACGAGGCGATGGGCCTGCGCAGCGCGGTCGCCGCCAACCTCGACCTTTCTGCGATCCTGAACGCCGCCGACACCCCCGAGCAGCGCGAATTCGACCGGATCGTCGCCGAGGAAGGGCTGAAATCCGCCTTGAATTGGCGTGACTCCCGATACGGACAGCTAGGAGACAAGAGGACATGACGCCCGTCACCAGCCGCGCGCAACAGGCAGCCTTCGAGCTCCCTGCCGAGGTACGCGAGCTGAAGGCGCGGGCGGCCGAGTTCGTCGAGCGCGAGATCCGCCACGTCGAGGAGAAGGTGGCAAAGACCGAGTCGATCGAACAAGCGGATGTTGCCATGCTGCGAAAGAAGGCGCGTGCAGCCGGCTTCGCGATGCTCAACATGCCGGTCCGCTATGGCGGCAAAGACCTGTCGATGCTCGGGCAGGTGGCGATCGAGGAGGAGGCCGGCAAGGCGACCAACGGCCTGGGTTTCACGGTCGCGGACCGCGGTCCCCGCGAGCTCGTGGAGATCGCCACCGAGGACCAGGTCCAGCGCTTCGTGATGCCGGTAATCCGCGGTGAGGCTCGCGAGGCTTGGGCCGTGACCGAACCTGGTGCCGGGTCTGATGTCAGCGCAATCAGCGCACGCGCGGAGCGGGACGGCGACGAGTGGGTGATCAACGCAGAGAAGTGGTTCGTCACCGACGCCGACACGGCGGCGTTCTTCATCGTGCTGGCGTGGGCAGGTCAGGAGCAGTCACTATTCCTCGTGCGCCGCGACAACCCTGGCGTCCACTTCGACCGATTCCCTCACTTCATGCACGACCCCTACATCAGCAAGCACGCCGAGATGCGATTCGTCGACTGCCGGGTCGGCGACGAAGACCGTGTCCCGGCGAGCGGCGCTGAGGGAGCTAAAGCGTGGTTCACGGCGGAGCGTCTCTTCATCGCCGCCCGCAGCTGCGGCACCGCGGAACGTGTCATCGAGCTCGCTCGGTCATGGGCGCAGGAAAGGATCGCGTACGGTCGTCCGATCGCGGAATACCAGGGCGTGCAGTTCCCGCTTGCAGATTCGCTCACCGAGCTCGCAGCAGCCCGGCTCCTAACCTACTACGCCGCCGCTGAGTTCGACCGTGACGGAGATCCTCGGATCGCGCACGGCAAGGCGGCCATGGCCAAGCTTTTCGCGTCCGAAATGGTCGCCCGGGTCACCGACCGCGCTGTGCAGATCTTCGGGGGCCGCGGCTTCATGACCGAGCACACGGTGAATCGTTACTACCGTGAGGTGCGCGTAGACAGGATCTGGGAAGGCACCAGCGAGATTCAGCGCCTGATCATCGCCAGGGGCCTGTTCAAGAGGGGCGCCGGCCCGTATGTGAGCTAGCGTCCGCCTCCCATCCTGACGATGCGCGCGTCGAGAGCCAACGTGCCCTCTCGCCCGACCAGGACCGGATTGATCTCGATCTCGGCGATGTCCGAGCGATCGACGGCGAGCTGGGAGAGCGTGACCGCGATGCGCACCGCCGCCGAAATGTCCAATGAAGGGCGGCCGCGTGCTCCGATGAGCAGCGGGGCACCGCGCAATGATCGGAGCAGCTGCTCGGCCACCTCCGGTGTGAGAGGGGCGAGCGCGACGGCGACGTCCTGCAGCACCTCTGCATAGACGCCTCCCATGCCGATCACCACCACGGGACCGAAGCTGGGGTCTCGCCGCACGCCGACGATCAGCTCGACACCGTCCGTGCTCGGAGCCATTCGCTCCACGGAGAAGGCCGGCGGTTTGAGGCGGGACTTCATCTCCATGAAGGCAGCCTCCAGCGCACCTTCGCCCGCGATCCCAACCTGGACGCCGCCCCTGTCCGATTTGCGAGACGTTCCGAGCGCTTTCAGGACGACGGGGTATCCAAGGTCGCCCGCCGCGGCTTGCGCCTCGGTCAGCTTTGTCACCTGGCACGCCTTGACGAACGGAATGCCGGCGGCGGCCATCAGGTCGCGCGCCTCGAAGTAGCTCTCGGGGACCGGCTGAGTCGCATGGGGCGCGGGTAGGGCCGGCACGCCGGATGGAGGCTGCTCCGAACGTTCGACAAGGCGCGCGAGCACATCAACCGCGGACTGGATGTCTGAGTAGACGGGGACGTGGCGGGACCGCAGCGCGCGTATCGACGGCGACGCCGGGTACATCGTGTGCACGACCAGCGGACGCCCACTCTCCTCGGCGGCGGCGGCCATTCCAAGAGCGACCTGGGTCTCGCGCCGAGCAAAATCGACCGATTCCTGGCTGTATCCCCCGAAGTAGCCCGTGAGGAGAACGGCGTCCACCTCGTCGGACGCCGCCAGCGCACGCACGGTCCGCTCGAAGTTGAAGAAGTCCTGCTCGCCGCCACCCGCAAGGTCGACGGGGTTGCGCGTCGTCGCCCCGGCCGGAAGCGTGGCGCCGATTCGCGCAGCGAGCTCGTCGGTCAGCAACGGCAGCGCCATGCCGAGCTCGGTCACCATGTCGGCCGCCAGGGCGACGTGACCGCCGCCGTCCCCCACGATGCCGACACGACGACCACGAGGGGCGTGCAACATGAGCAAACCCTGCGCGAGCTCGATCATCTGGCGGGGAGAGCGCACTCGAAGCATTCCACTTGCCCGGCACGCCGCATCGACCGCGACTGAGGCGCTGACCATCGCGCCGGTATGAGAGCGCGCCGCCCGTGCGCCGGCTCTTGACGACCCGACTGTGAGAAGGATCACGGGCTTGCCGGCATCGCGTGCGCGTGCCGCCGCCTCCGCCAGATCGCGCCCATCGCGAAAGTCCTCGGCGTACACAGCGATAACGCGAGTTTGGTCGTGCGCCGCATACGCCTCGATGAGCTCGGTCACGCCAAGATCTGCCTGATTTCCAACGGAGACGAATCGGGAGAACCCGACGCCCGCCTCGGTTGCGGTGATGGCGAGCTCGAGCCCCAGGTTGCCGCTCTGGGAGATCAAGCCGATGGAGCCAACCCCGAATTCGCTTGACGCGAGGTCGAGCTTGCTGCCGGTGTCGGCCACACCGAGACAGTTGGGGCCCACGAGCACGGCTCCGGCAGCGCGTACTTTTTCGGTGACTGCGATCTCGATCGCTCGGCCGTCGCGGCCCATCTCTCCGAGTCCCGCCGTGATCGCGACGATGGCTCGAGCCCCAGCCGCCAGTGCGTCATCCACCGCCTGCTCGAATCCCGGTGCGCCGATGGAGATGACAACCATCTCGACAGGCTGCGGCAGGTCGCTAAGCGAGGGGTACGTCCGCTGGCCGAGGATGTCCTGCCCGCGGCGGTTGACCAGGAACACGGACCGGCGCTTGACCCCCTTCAACGCGCTTCGGGCGAGCCAGTAGCCCCACTTGGACGGGGTAGCGGACGCGCCGAGGATGGCGAGCGAGCGCGGATCGAAGAGCGGTCCGAGGTCGCGCGGAGGCGCGCGACCCTCCTGCGAACCGAACACTAACGCTGCAGGTCGCGGGCCAGCTCGGCGAAGTTGTCAACGTAGCGCTGGACATCTTCCTCCGAGTGCTGGACGGAGAGCGTCCAGTTCTCCTCGGCAAACGGCGCCATCAAGACGCCGCGATTGCATTGATAGAGCCACGACACGTACGCCCAAGACTTGTCGATGGTCAGGTAGTCGCGATAGTTGCGAACCCTTTCCTTTCGATATGTCACGCTGCCCCGCGCGCCCATGGCGATGACGTGGAAGGGGAGCCCGTGCTCGGCGATCACCTGCCGGAGACCACCAGTGAGCGCCTCGCCCAGCGCATCGAAGTGCGAGTACGCGGCGGGAGTGAGGATGCGGGTCAGGGTGACTCGAGATGCCGCCATGGTGAGGGGGTTGCCATTGAACGTCCCGAATTGGGCAACGCGGTTGTCGTCGATGGTGGCCATCACGTCCGCCCTGCCGCCGATCGCTCCGCATGGGATTCCACCACCGATCGCCTTTGCCAGCGCGACCAGGTCCGGGGTCACACCAAACCGTTCGGTCGCACCGCCCGGGGCGATGGTGCACCCTGTCTTGACCTCGTCGAATATGAGCAGGGCGCCATGCCGGTGGGCGATCTCCTTCACCTGCGCCAGGTAGCCGTCGTCAGGGATGACGATGCCGAGGTTCATCATTACGGGCTCTACGATGACGGCGGCGATCTCACCTCTGTGGCGCGCAAAGACGCGCTCGAGCTGGGCAGCATCGTTGAACGCGACCACCGATGTAAGGTCGCTGGTCGCCTTTGGAATTCCCTCGTAGTACGGAACCGACGCGGGATCGTCCGCCGGTCCCATCAGCTCCGGCTGCGGCTCCACGGAGACCATCAGGGCATCGTGGTGGCCGTGGTACGACGCCTCGATCTTGACGATGCGGTCGCGGCCCGTGAAGCCGCGCGCCAGGCGAACCGCGTCCAGGGTTGATTCGGTGCCACTGTTGGTGAAGCGCCATTGCGGCTGCCTGAACCGAGCCGCCAGCTCCCTCGCCACCACGACCACATCTTCACCAGGCTGGGCGAAATGAGTGCCCATGCGAACGCGCTCGGAGACTGCCTCCACTATCAAAGGGTGAGCGTGGCCGACCACCATCACGCCGAACCCGTTGTGGAAGTCCACGTACTCGTTGCCATCGACATCCCAAACGCGACTGCCCTGGCCACGCTTGATGAAGATTGGCTGCGGCGGCGCATCCTGGAACGACGAGGGCACACCTTTTGAGATGAACTCCTTCGCCTCATTCCACATCTGGTCGGAACGACGCCGTGCATCGCGGAATTTGCCTTCCTCTTTCGCGATCAGCTTGGCGACTCGCTCGGTCATGTCCTGCACCGATGTGCTCATGTTCGTTTCCGGCCTCCGCCTGATGTTCGGCTGGGGTCTGTTGGAATCCGGGCGCTCCCGGAGGGGACTGCCTCCTTGGCCACCACCACCGGAAAGGGCAGCGCGATCGGGTCGGTAGGGAGGCGGCTACGCCCCTCGTCGTCGAAACGGTCCAGGCCAAGGTCGTGAACATCGGCGACCGTGGTCCGGCCGTCCAGAGCCAGGTCGGCGGCGATCTTGGCCACCGCTGGGCCCCACATCATGCCGTGTCCACCCGCCGAAGCAATAGTGAGGCCGCTGACCCGGTCGCCCTTTGCGGTGAGGGCAGGCCCGAGGATCGGCTGATGGTCGGGTGTGTAGTCGATGGTCGCTGCCCAGGCCTTGCGCAGGGCGAGATTCGCGGTCACCGGCAGATACCGCGCCAGGCGTGATCGCATCCTCTCCATGTACGGCCAATCGATCTCGCGGGCGAGCCCAGGAGGTTCGTGGGGATTGCTCATGCCGAATAGAAGGCCGCCCTCTTCGAGCCGCCAGTAGAGACCGGCGCCCAGGTCGAATCCCATCGCCTGTCGCTCAACCTCGAAGGCGGGATGAGGCTCGGTCACTGCGACCTGGTGCCGAACCGCGCCTGCCGGAATTTCGATGCCGGCTGCTCGACCGACCTCGTGCAAGGTCGGGCCGCCGGTGAGTATCGCCCGGGAGGTTTCGATCAGCCCGGCGGAGGTCTCAATGCCAACGAGCTTGCTTCCGCTCGCGGTCACTTCGGTGCGAAGTCCAACGAACGTCGTGTGCTCGCGAAGCTCGACGCCGGCCTGCTGCATCGCGAGCGAATAGGCGAGCACATTTCGCGGAGGGTCGATGCACCCGTCCGTGGCGAGATAGCTCGCCCCCATGAAGCTCTCGGGTGCCAGCCACGAGTTGAGCTGCACACCC
Organism: Candidatus Dormiibacterota bacterium; assembly: GCA_030946685.1. Taxonomy (GTDB): domain Bacteria; phylum Chloroflexota; class Dormibacteria; order Dormibacterales; family Dormibacteraceae; genus Palsa-872. The sequence continues at coordinate 21,885 of JALYYG010000307.1, forward strand.
TCGTGGGGATTCAGCCAGCGCACGTCGATTCCCGCTCCCCGCTGCATGGCGACCCGTTCCTTGCCAACGCGGACCTCGTCGGCAGACTGGGCGAAGATCATGTAGCCGAGCTCTCGGAATCCGGAGTCGGTGCCCAGCCGGGCCTGCTGCCCGCGATAGAAATCGATGCTCCAGCGGCCAAGGGCCACCGTGGTCGGGTTTCCACCCTGCGCCCGAACGATCCCGGCCGCGCGGCTGCTGGCTCCCACGCCCGCGCGCCCTCGCTCGATCACCACCACCCGTTGGGCGCCCTGGACTCGCGCAAAATATGACGCCCAGCCGCCCACGGTTCCGGCTCCGACGACGACCAGGTCTGCGCGGTCGCTTGCCATCGGGCCATTATCGTCGCAAGGCACCGCGCGGGCCCAAAGGTCCAGGTCCGGACCTTTAACCTTTCTGGATGCCCGAAGCCCGACCCCGCAAAGCGCTTTACGGCATCGTGGCGGCCGTCTTCGTTTCCGGCACCGGCATCGGGTCGCTGCTGCCCATATTGCCGCTGTTCCTGCGCGAGCGGGGCGCGTCGTACTCCCTCGTCGGGGTGATAGTCGGCGCCGCGCTGGCGGCGCAGGCGGTCGGCCAGTGGCCCGCCGGCTGGCTTGCCGAGCGGATCGGGCGCAGAGAGATGATGGTGGCGGGACTGCTCGTGGCCGCGGCCGGCTCGCTGATGTTCCTGCTTCCCCTTTCGGTCGAGTGGCTCGTGGTCGTGAGGTTCGTCCAGGGGCTCGGCTTCGCGGCTGCAGCGCCCGCTGAGGTGGCGCTGGTTGCCGATGTCGTCCCGGCCGATGAGCTCGGGCGGTCTTACGGATGGGTTTCGGCGGCCCGGCAGTCCGGAATCATCGTCGGTCCGGCAATCGGCGGACTGCTGGCGGTGTTCGGAAGGTGGACAGTGTTCGCGGTGACCGGAGGCGCGCTTGCCGGAGCGGCGCTCGTGGCCGCGCTTACACTCCCCCGATCAGCGCGGCGCCCGCGGGCGGACGTGAGCATTGCGCGCGTCTTCGTGCGGTCCACTCGGGTTGGCGTGGCGCTGCGCGCGGTGGTCACGATGACCATCGGCCTCGGGCTGCTGATAGGTATCTACGACGTGATCTGGAGCCTCTATATGCGCCAGCTTGGAGCCACCGACTGGGTCATCGGGCTGTCCTTCACGCTGTTCGCGCTGCCACTGGTCGCGGCGACGCCTTTCGCCGGATGGAGCTCCGACCGATGGGACCGGCGGTGGCTGGCGTTCGGCTCCGTGACGATCGGGTCGCTCATGGCTCTCGTGTACCCGTTTCTCAGCTACATCCCCGTCGTCATTGCGGTCGGCGCGCTGGAGGGTGCCCTCTGGGCCTTCACAGAGCCCGCCATGAACTCGTTTCTGATGGAGGCGGTGCCGGACAGGCGCGGTGAAGCGCAGGGAGTGGCCGGGACGGCGATGAGCGGGTCGATGGCGATCGGCTCGCTGATCGGTGGCGCTCTCTTCGCGATGGGATTGGGCGTGCCATTCTTCGTCGCGGGCGGGGTCGGTGTCGCGTTCGCGCTGGCCGCGGTGCCAGGCTTGAGGGCTGCAGGACGCCGATCTCCGGTCGTACAGAAACCGGCCTGACCACGCCGGTGCGCGTCCGTCAAGAGCTATCTCCTGGACATGAGTCCGTCCAGCTGCCGGAACAGCAGGCCGCGCGGGGCGTGTGACATCGCGAAGTCGCGAAAGGCCGTCACAGCTGGGTTCGTGGACTGGATCAGCCGAGCGGCCTGGCGCGCCTGAACGATCAGCATGTTTGCGCGCCGCACGCGCTGAGCCTCGTATTCCTCCAGCGCCTTCCCGAGCGGGTGCTTCCCCAGCGCTTGGCCCAGCGCGGCTGCGTCCTGAAGGGCCGAGCAGGCACCCTGCGCGGCGTTGGGCAGCATCGGATGCGCGGCATCTCCCACCATCGTGACGCGGCCCCGGGTCCAGGCTCGAATTGGCTTGCGGTCGTAAAGGTCATTGCGGAGGATGTCCTTTTCGTCGGTCGCTTCGATCACGGCGCCCATCGGTGCGGGCCAGCCGGCGAACGCGCCCGCGACGTCAGCCTTTCGACCGCCAGGCCCATCCGCACCTCGCTCCGGACGATTGACGACGCCGAGCCAGTAGACGCGGCCGTCGCTGAGCGGAAAGATGCCGCACTCGCCGCCAACACCGATCCAGTTGAACGCCCCGGCCTCGAGCCCGGGAAACGGCGTGACCCCGCGCCAGCAGGTCGCTCCTGAGTAGCGAGGGCCGCCCTCGTCAAGCAGCGCGCGCCGCACCTCGGATCTCAAGCCGTCGGCGCCGACCAGCAGGTCGCCCGTGCGGCGCTCTCCAGAAGCCAGATTGACGGTGACCATCGACTCGTCCTGGTCGAATCCCACCACCTCCGAAGAGAACTGGACGGCTGCGCTACCGAGGGCCCTCAGCAGGCTGGACTGCAGCTCCGCGCGGTGCATCATGAGAAGGTCGTACCCGTAGCGCGACCTGAGCTCGCCAACCGGTACCTCCATCAGCAGCCGGTCCCACCGGCTGCGCAGCCGCAAAGTGCGAACCGGGAAGCCGGGCGCACCATCCACCCCGAGGTCCGAGAGCGCTTGCTGTCCGTTGGGCCAGATCGCCACCGCCGCGCCAACCTCGGCAGGCTGAGCGGCACGTTCGAGGACCTCGACCTCGTGTCCTGCCTTGATGACCGCGATGGCTGTGGCGAGGCCGCCGAGGCCGCCTCCCGCGACAAGGACTTTCATCGCGGTCGCAACGCGTCTCCGGGTTTCGCTATCTGGTCACGCGCCGCGCGACCCGCCGGGCGGCCTCGCCTTTGGCCCTCTTCGGAGTGCCGCGGCCGCGAGGGTGACAACGAGCGCCAGCGGCAGCAGGGCAGGCCACCAGGTTGCGGCTGGCGGCACGCCCGTGTTGGGGAGGCCGGGGATGGTGCTGCCGGTGACGCTGGACGATGCGGAGTTGTTGCCGGGATCGTAGTCAGTCGGGCTGCCGGCGATCGAAGTCGCGGTGTTGGTGACCTTGCTCGTGCCGGTCACATTGACAGTGATCTTCAGGGTGGCCGTGGCGGCGTTCGCGAGGTTGCCGATGTTCCAGATCCCGGCGCTGTACGTGCCCTGGCTCGGGGCGGCCGAACCGAACTTGACTCCGGCCGGCAGAACGTCCCTCACCTGCACGCCCGTCGCATTGTTGGGTCCAAGGTTGCGTGCCGTGATGGTGAACGTGACGTTGGTGCCGACCGCCGGCGTTGGGTCGCTGACAGACTTCGTCACTTGGATGTCGGCTGCGGTGGCGACGATGTTCAGTGGTGTGACGACGATATTGCTCTGGTTGTAAGTCCAGGTGTCCAGGCCCTTGGCATCGCCGAAGTTGCCAGTGCAGGGCACATTGGTGTTCCCACCGTTGGCGGCGCCAAACCTTCGCTGCGTCGTCGTGGAGTCGAACCCGGTAATGGTGTTGGCGAAGGTGGTTGCCGGAGGCAACAGTCCACAGAGGACGTTGCCGACCGCGTTGGTGGAATTGACCACCACCCCGCTCAGCGTTATGTAAGCGCGATCGTCGTAGAACGCTGCGCTGCAGGCGCCAGTCAGTGCAGGGCACAGGCCGCCGGGCGGGTTGAGCATGGTCAGGATCGGGCCGCCCTGCGTGTTGTTCTCCACATCGATCATGGGGAAGTGATACTCACCGCCGTGCAGGGCGACGTGGGCCTGGTAGGAGCCGACCGGGAACGGGGTATTGGAGTTGTCCCTCCCATTCCACACCACTGTATTGATGCCCGCGCCCCGGGAGCCCCGCAGCGATCGGTTGGCGGGTAGCGTGGGATCGAAGTTCGCACCGTTCCGGCTGATCACGATGTCGTAAACCCCTGGGACGTTCGTCGTGAACTTAAAGGTGCCGCCTGAGTTAACAGTGCTCGTGTTGCCGCCCACCGTTCCTGTGAATGAGATCGCACTCATCGTCGGAGCAATCGGCGCCGCCGGGATGCCCAGGGCGGCGATGGTTGCCAGTGCAGGGGGCTCGAAGAAGAGCGGGAAGCTCGGCAGCGCCAGGCTGACCCCACCCTGGATGTTGGTCAGTTGGCCTGGGCTGCCGCCGGCGGCGGCGACAGCGTCGTGGTACAGCGGCGTGGTGCCGTCCGAATCCAGGAAACCAAGCTGGTTTCCGTAGACCAGCCAGCCGTTCGGGTCCATGCCTCGCAGGTCCACCCGATAGCGGTAGCCATCCCTCGTCACGGCGTAGATGGTCGGAAAGACAGGCAGGCCGTTGCCGCCGGTGAACAGCGCCAGGTAGTACGCGAAGACCCTGCCCGTGACATTGACTGTCGAGGTGAGATTGTCGCGAACCGTCGCGTCCCACGCAGCAATCGACGTCCCCTGGTTCGCATT
>JALYYG010000018.1 GCA_030946685.1 Candidatus Dormiibacterota bacterium
ATCACAGCCACGTCCATCACCGCGGGATGCGCGTGAAGGACGGCCTCGATCTCCGCGGGATAGATGTTGACCCCGCCCGAGATGACCATGTCGATCTGTCGGTCGCAGATGTAGTAGTAGCCGTCACTGTCGCGGTAGGCGATATCACCCACAGAGAAGAAACCGTCGTGCAGGCTCTTGCTGGTGGCGTCGGGGCGCTGGTAGTACTCGGCAAGCCAGGTGTTTCTGACCATGAACTCGCCCGGCTCGCCGTCGGAAACCTCCTGGCCGTCGGCATTTACGAGCCGGATCTCCTGACCCGGGACGGCAGTGCCGCACGATCCAGGTTTGCGAAGCTGATCCTCCGGCCGGAGCACCGTGTTGATGCCGGTCTCGGTAGCGCCGTAGAACTCCCAGAGCACCTGACCAAACACGGCCTGGGCGCGTGCCTTCAAGGCGTTCGGGCATGGTGCAGCGCCGAGGATGAGTGCTCGCAAACTGGTTACATCGCGTGGCCTGCGAACCTGAGCGTCGACCAGGCGCTGGAGGAGGGTCGGCGCCATGAATGTGGTCGTCACACCATGACGCTCGATTTGGTCAAGGGCATCCTCGGCTTCGAACTTGGGTTGAATGACAACCGTGGCGCCAAGCACCTGGTGCAGGGCGGAGAAGAAGGAGACGGCGCTGTGATAGCCGGGCCCGCACATCAGGTGGATGTCAGACTCGCCGAGCTCGAAGATGGAGATCACCTGAAGAACGTTCTCGATGTTCACGCCGTTTGGGCGCCATGCGCCCTTTGGGTGGCCTGTCGTGCCAGAGGTGTAAATCATCGAAGCGCCCAACCCGCCGCCGCCTGAGGGGTTCAGCGGTTGATCTGATGGTCCCGTCATCAGGTCCCGATAGGACAGCCATCCTGCCGGCGTGCGTTCGCCCAAGGCTACGAAGTGGGGATCGTGGACAACTTCGCCTCGCGCCGCGTCCACCACATCGACGAGATCGGGGCCTGCCACCACCACCCTCGCCCCGGAGTCATTGAGGACGTACGCGACTTCGGAGTCCCGCAGACGGTAGTTGACCGGCACGCCGAGAAGGTCCACCTTGCGCAGGCCGTTCGAGATCTCAAAGCCTTCGATGGAGTTGAACGACATCACCGCGACCCTGTCGTGCGCCAGGCAGCCGAGCTTCTGGAAGACGCTGGCGGCTTTGTTCGCCCGGCCGTTCAAGGTCTCGAAGTCAACCACCCTCTCGCCGGAGATAAGCGCGACCTTGGCCGGACTGGTGGCGGCGTGGCGAGCAAGGAAATCGATATCGGCCACAGTCCAATCGTATGGATTCGACGGCCCTCGCCGGGGCCCTCCCTCCTCCACCAGCGCCGGTTGCCCCTCCCCCTCAACCAACGCGCCTGGGCGTGAGTTTAGGAATTGGTCACCACAGCGCCAACTCTGGTTGTTAAGGCCCCCACCCGCACGCTTTGTGCGCATCCTCCTCGGCAAGTGGGGGAGTCAATGGTCCGGCTTGTCGCGGGACCTACTTGTTGCAGAGCGTGTTCGTACCCAGCCCGAATGTCGAGGCCGTCGGAGCGATGCTCCCCTTGATGACCACTCGGTAGCGATAGCACCCCCCAAGCAGCGCCCAGGCGCCGGACGGCGCCCAGTGGTGGAAGACCACAGCCGCCGGCACCAGCGGATACAGCTGGAGCACGCTCGCCGTTGCGTCGGTGATCGCCGCAATCGGTGACGTCTTGCTCGAGTCGAATTGCCACAGGTAAACCTTCGTTAACGGCCGAGCTGAGGGGCTGTCTGCGGCCGCCGGCAGCTGCGTCGCCTTGAGCAGGGCATCAACTGCAGCCTGCGGACCGCCGGCCGGCTTGACGTCAGCGAAGCTCTCGCCGTGAATCGGCCCCGACCAGTCCACACCGGTGACACCTGTCCCGGTCAGATATCTCTTCACGGGTGGGGTTCCGTCCACTCCGGTTGCGTTGTAGACCTGGAGCTCGCCACTCACAGCCAGCGCCAGCAGCGTCGAGTCCGGGCTCCAGGCCAGCGCGTCGGCATGGGGAAGCCTGGAATTGACTGCGCGTGGCTTGGTCGTGGGCTGCGGCGTACTGGTGGTCGGCGTGGCCGCCGGCGAGCTGCCGGCAGCCGGGGTGACGGGCGCCAGCGACACAGTCACATCGATCGGCTCGATCACCGGGCCGTGGTCGGGCCGCGATACCGCAACGAGCGTGCCCTTGGAGTTGACGGCGATGGGACCGTCATCTGGGCCGAGCGTCAGGGGGAACGTGTGCAGGACGTTTGCGTCCAGGTTGAGCCAGTACCACAAGCCGGTCGCAAACGCGCGCACGGCGAACAGTCCGCTGACGCCCGGGGCAGCCCCTTCCGTGAAAAGCGCTGTCTGTGCCGGCGGCTTGGCCGCCACCCTTACGCCGGCCGATAACTTCGTAAGGTCGAGCGCATCCACCTCGTAGCTGGTGCAGCATCCGACCGTCAGCGCCAGATAGTGGCCGTTGGCGACGAGGCCGAACGGGCCTTCGCTCTGGAAGTCGTACGAAGCGGCCACGGGGGTCAAGACTCCGGCGAAAGGGTCAACGCGGAACAGCCAGTCGTACGGCACCACGCCAGGTGTGGTTCGGCGTTCCGCAGGTCTGTCGTCATGGATCGTGAAATACAGGACCGGGTACGACAACCCCTGGGCCGGTCCCCAAACGGGCCCGGAAACCCTGAACGCCGCCCCTGGCGGCAGCGGGGCGACCACGGTTGACTTGCCAGTGGTTGGGTCAAGGGCGCCGACGCCGTTGCCGGCCACGTAAGCGATCAGGCCCTGCGCCAGCGCCCCCTGGACCGGCGACGGCGACGGCATTGCTGCGGGCGTGCTGCCGAAGGAGCACGAAGCAGCGAAAAGGATCAAGGCGGCGAGCGGGCTGAGTCGCTTAAGCAGGGGTCATCTCCACATGAGTTGCCGATGTTATCGCCACAGGTGTGTTACGTGGATC
>JALYYG010000034.1 GCA_030946685.1 Candidatus Dormiibacterota bacterium
GGCTACGTGGGTGGGGTCTTCCCAGGCGGCCCGATAGCTCTTGACAAACGCCGCAACGCGGCGTACTTTACCGATTAGTTACATAACCGAGGAGTTAATCGCCAAATGACGCCCGATCGCCTCAGCAGCACCTTCGCAGCGCTCGCCGACCCCACCCGGCGCGCGATCCTCGCGCGCCTGACGTTGGGCCAGGCCTCGGTTACAGAGCTCGCCGCGCCCTTTCAGATGACGATGCCGGCCGTCTCCAAGCACCTCAAGGTGCTGGAGCGGGCTGGCCTGATCGCCCGCGGCCGCGAAGCTCAGTGGCGCCCATGCCGGCTCGACGGGGAGCCACTCCGCGACATAGCGGATTGGATGGAGCAGTACCGCCGCTTCTGGGACGAAAGTTTCGACCGGTTGGACGACTACCTGCAGGAACTACAGAAGGAGAAGAAACAATGACCGACGGTAAGAATGGCAAAGGAGCAATGACGGTGGGCAAGACCGAGTTCATCATCAAGCCGGGGACTCAGGAGATTTTCTCGATCCACGTCTTCGACGCGCCGCGCGAACTCGTGTTCAAGGCGATGACCGATCCGAACGTCATACCGAAGTGGTGGGGGCCAAGGGACCACTGGACGAAGGTCGACAAGATGGATGTCAGGCCGGGCGGCAAGTGGCGATTCATCAACGGCGACTCAAGTGGCAACGAGTACGGCTTCAATGGCTTCTTTCACCTCATCGATCCGCCGCAGCGGTATGTCCAGACCTATGAGTTCGAAGGCATGCAGGGACATGTCGGTCTCGTGTCGATGACGCTGGAGGAAGTCGACGGCAAGACCAAGTTGGTCGAGCAGTCTCTGTTCCCTTCGGTCGCAGACCGCGACGCAGTGGTCCAGTCGGGCATGGAGAAAGGAGCGGCCGAAACCATGGAGCGGCTGGCCGAGCTTCTTGCTGAACTCTTGAAGGACAAGCACGCCGGATAACAACAAAGGAACAACGCCGCCGCTCTTGCGACTTAGCGGAGCGGCGGCGCTCCCGGCTCAAAATGGTGACTCGGAGCGACACGTATTTGCGTTGACGCGAAGGGAACATGAAGTGGCAGACGAGAGCGAACGGGATATCGGGTTGTGGGTCATGGCAGACCTGGCCACGCCGATGGCGGTGCGCGTGGCGGCAACCCTGCGGATAGCTGACCACATCAACCGGGGACTGCTGACCGCGCCGGAGCTGGCCGAGGCGGCGGGCGCCGACCCTGATGCACTCGACCGCATGCTCCGGCACCTCGTCAATGCGGGAGTGCTCAACCGTGACGAGTCTGGTCGGTACTCGCTGACGGCTCGAGGCGAGTCGCTGCGTGATGATCACCCCTCCGGCACGCGGACCATGCTGGACATCGATAGTGCGATCGGTCGCGCCGACCTGTCCTTCGTCCAGCTCCTGCACAGTGTGCGTTCAGGCGAGCCCGCCTTCCCGGTCCAGTTCGGCCGCTCCTTCTGGGACGACCTGTCGGAAGACCCCACGCGCTCTGCGTCCTTTGATGCGCAGATGGGCTCCGACGTCACCGCCGACGCGCCGGCCATCGTGGCCGCCTACGCCTGGGGATCGCTGCGGCATGTGGTCGACGTCGGGGGCGGAAACGGTGCACTGCTGAGTGCCATGCTGCGCGAGCACCCTGCATTGCGAGGAACAGTTTTCGACCTGCCAGGTGCCGCCGAGGCTGCGCGTAAGAACTTGACGGCGGCGGGCTTCGGCGACCGGAGCGACGTTGTTGCGGGCAGTTTCTTCGACCCGCTACCGCCGGGCGCGGGCGGTTACGTGCTCTCGGCAATCCTCCACAACTGGGACGACAGTGCGGCGCGCGAGATCCTGCGCCGTTGCGCGGAAGCGGCAAGGCCCGAGGCGCCGGTGTTTGTGGTGGAGAAGATCGGCGCCGACGGCGAGTCGCTGCGCACCGAAATGGATCTGCGAACGCTCGTGTATTTCGCGGGCCGGGAACGCGGCGTCGCCGAGCTCCGCAACCTCGCAGCAGGTGCTGGACTCACGGTCGCTGCGGTGCATCCCGCGGGCGCCCTGGCGATCGTCGAGTTGCGCGCCCAGCCGAAGCCCTGAATGAACCGCTATCGACGCGGCCAAGCCGATCTCAATGATCGGGTCCGGGAACCAGCCGGCGTATTGAGGCTGGTGTGGACTCTCCTAGAGAGCTAAGCCGGCACAGCGCTGCCGCGCACGACTTTGATCAACTCACCCGCGAGCGCGATCGACTCGTCTGTCTGAAGGACATTGTTGTTAAAGGTGAAGCCCCGGAATCCGGCCTCTAAGTACTTGCCGATCAGCTCGGCAGCCTGGGGCACGGTCGCAGTTGTGGCCATGGCCCGCCGCTCAGGTGTGAGACCAGCGATAAGAGCTGCGGAGTCCTTTTCATTTTCGGCAAGCACAAGGGTAAGGCCGAGCGTGAGCCGCACTTCAGATGGATCACGATTGACCGCCTCGCAGTGCTCCTCGAAGACCTGCTTCTTGCGCTTGAGCTCGTCAAGGTGGCCGCCAAACCAGTGACCGATGTCGCCGTGCTGGGCGAGAAGCCGCAGGGTGCGTCGCTCGCCGGTGCCGCCGATCAGGATCTTCGGACCTCCCGGCTGCACGGGCCGCGGGACGTTCAGAGCGCGATCGATCCTGTAGTACTTGCCCTCGAACGAAGGCCGGTCCTGGGTGAACATCAGCTTTGCGATTGTCAGTGCTTCGTCGAGGCGGTCCATGCGCTGCCCGATGGGCGGAAACTCAAAGCCATACCCGCTGTGCTCGTCCTCGTTCCAAGCTGCGCCGATGCCGAGGATGGCGCGTCCTTTGGAAATGACGTCCAGTGTTGTCACCTGCTTTGCCAGCAGCGCGGGGTTGCGGTAGGTCACCCCCGTCACCAGCGTTCCGAGCATCACGCGGGACGTTTGGGTCGCGAGCGCGGACAGCGTGGTGTACGCCTCCATCATCGGGTCCGTCTCGGGACCGATCCCACGTATCTGGTAGAGGTGGTCCATCACTGTGACAAGGTCGAAGCCCGCCTTTTCGGCCGCCTTCGCGTTCTGAGCCACGCGATCGAACAGCCCGTCGTTGGGAACACCGGGAAACGTGAAGTTGGGCATGTGAAAGCCGAACAAAACAGGCATGTCAAGAAAAACCCGAGTGCGCTGCCTACCATTCCGTGATCGCTGAAAATCTCAGTCTTCTTGGCCGATGACGTGGTAACAGTCGTGATCCTCAAACGAAGCGCCATCGCAGTGGGAGACGTCGAACCCTGAACCTGGGGTTATCGTTCCTCGACAGCTACGGGAATCGAGCCTGCGATGCGGGTGCCGCCGGCTCCGCTGTGAATCTGGAGGGTTCCCTCGAGCGCATCGACCCGGTCCCGGATGTTCTGAAGCCCAGATCCTCCATTGGAACTGGCGATGTCAAAGCCCTGGCCGTCATCGCCAATTTCGAAGTGAAGATGACCATCGACCTCGTCGATCGAGATCCACGCCTGGCGCGCGCATGAGTGCTTGGCAGCGTTCTGAAGCGCCTCTACGCAGCAGAAATAGACCGCTGTTTCGATGTCGTAGCCGAAGCGCCCCTCGCAGGCGCGCACCTGGA
>JALYYG010000037.1 GCA_030946685.1 Candidatus Dormiibacterota bacterium
TGACGGCCGCGCCGCTCAATCCTGTCGATCTGTCGATCGCGAGCGGAAAGTTCTACGCCGGTTCGCCGCCAACCCCGTACGTGCCGGGCGGCGAAGGCATCGGACGGCTTCAACAAAATGCCAAGGCTGGACCGCGCGTGTATTTCCGGGCAGCGCTGCCCAACGGCGCGATGGCCGAACGCGCGGTGGTCAGCGGCGGTCAAGCGATACCGATTCCGGACAGCGTGCCTGATGGAGTAGCGGCGGCGTTGGGCACGCCGGGGATCGCCGCATATCTCGGGCTCACCCGCCGCGCGGAGCTAAAAGCAGGGGAGACGGTCCTCATTCTTGGCGCGAGCGGCGTCCTCGGCACGATCGCCGTGCAGGTGGCCCGACTGCTCAAGGCGGGGCGTGTCATCGCTGCTGCCCGTGATGAGCGAGGCTTGGCCCGGGCTAAAGAACTCGGGGCCGACGCGACCGTCGATCTGAAGCAGACCGATGGGTTGGCCGATCGAATCAAGGAGGCCAGTCGCGGGCAGCTCAATGTCGTGATCGATCCCGTCTGGGGAGTGCCGGGCGTCACGGCGATGGGCGCGCTGAGCCCGTTTGGTCGATTCGTGCAGCTCGGCGCGTCCGCCGGTCCGGAAGCTGTCGTGAACTCAGGAATCGTACGCGGCCGGTATTTGTCTGTCCTCGGGTACAACAGTTTCGTCGTGCCCTGGGAAGAGCAGGCGGCCGCCTATCGCAAACTGGTCGACTACGTCGTCGCCGGCCAGCTCAGGGTTGAGTTCGAGGTCCTGCCACTCGAGACGGCGCCGGAAGCCTGGAAGCGGCAGGCCTCATCGCCTCACCGCAAACTGGTGCTCTCTCCGCAGGCCTCGCGCTAGCTCGCCGCCACACGAGATCCCCTCGCGAGTCGAGCTCGCGTCGCACTGATCGCCTCGCCAACGAGGTAGAGCGAGCCACAGACGAAGACGATGCCGTCGCGGCCTGCTCGCTCACGCGCGCGATTGAGCGCCTCGGCTGACGATTCGGCGGTTTCGGATTGGCCGCGGAACTGCGCTGCCAGGTCAGCCGGCGACGCAGCGCGGTGCCAATCGATTCGCGAGAAGATCACGGGGACGTCGACGCCGCCGAGCAGCACGAGCATCGATGGAAGGTCCTTGTCACTCATCGCCCCGAAGACGATCACCATCGGTCGGCCCTTCACCAGCTTCTGAGCCGCCGCGAGAGACCGTTCCAGCCCCGCCGGGTTGTGCGCGCCGTCAACGAGGACGATTGGGTTCTTGTCGATGACCTCGAGGCGCCCAGGCCAGTGCGTCCGGGCCAGCCCATCGCGGAGCGCGCCATCGGAGATGTCCCACCCACGAGAACGCAGCGCGTCAATGGACGCCACGGCGAGGGCGGCATTGTCCGCCTGATGCAGGCCGAGCAGCGGGATGCGCAGGTCGCGGTAGGTACCGCCCGGTGTGGTGATCGTCGTCTGCACGCCCGCCCAGTCCTTATCGATGGCGCTGACCTCGATGTCCTGACCCAGGCGGAGCAACGGGATCTGCTGGTCGCGGGCCGTGGCTTCGATGACCCCGAGTGCGGGTGGCTGCGCGCCCGTGATGGCGATGCTCTCCGGCTTGAGGATGCCCGCTTTTTCAGCCGCGATCGCCTCGAGCGTCGAGCCGAGATGCTGGGTATGGTCGAGCGCGATGTTCGTGATCACGTTGACGCCCAGATCGAGGACATTGGTGGAATCGAGGCGCCCGCCAAGGCCAACCTCGCAGACCAGCAGGTCGATGCCGGCACGCGCAAAGTAGTAGAGCGCCGCGCTGGTCAGGATCTCGAACTCGGTGGGCGGGCCGAGCTCCGACGCAACCTTATTAATGACGGGCTGCAGCTCGGTGAGCAGAGAAGCGAAGTCGGCCTCGGCGATCGGCCGCTGACCGACCTGGATTCTCTCGGTGTAGGAGATGAGGTGAGGCTTCGGCATCAGGCCGACGCGATAGCCCGCTGACTGAAGGACGCTGGCCAGCATGGCGCAGACGGAACCCTTGCCATTTGTCCCGGCGACAAGCACGCCCTGGAAGAGTTCGTGTGGATCGCCGAGCGCGTGCAGCAAGGCCTCGGTCCGCTCCAGGCCCAGCTTGATACCGAAGCGACCCAGCGACGTCAGGTAGTCGAGCGCTTCTTGATAGGTCACGCCTGGCCAAGGTGCTGACGATACGCGCGGAAGGTGTTGACCAGCAGCATGGCGACGGTCATGGGGCCGACGCCGCCGGGAACTGGGGTCAGCGCCTCCGCGACCGGCTCGACACTCTCCCGGTCGACGTCGCCGGTGAGTTTGCCGGTTTCTGGATCGCGAGTAATGCCCACGTCGATGACGATCGCGCCTGGCTTAACGTGCTGGCCCGTGATGAGTGCGCGCTTGCCCGTGGCCGCAACCAGGATGTCGGCGGACCTGGTGAGGCTGGATAGGTCGACGGTGTGGGAGTGCGCGATGGTGACGGTCGCGTGGTTCTGGAGCAGGAGCAGTGCCAGTGGCCGCCCGACCAGTCGGGAGCGGCCCACGACGACGGCGCGCCGACCCGTGGGATCGATGCCCTCGCGTCGGAGCAGCTCGAGAACACCAAGTGGCGTCGCCGGAATGAAGGTTGGGTTTCCCTGGGCGAGGCGGCCGGCATTGTAAGGATGCAGACCGTCGACATCTTTATGTGGGGGGATTTGCTCGAGTGCTTCATCCGGATCGAGGCCGTCCGGCAACGGCATCTGGACAAGGATGCCGTCGATCGAGGGATCGTTCGCCAGGGCCTGGATCCGCTTGTTCAGGTCGGCCTGCGTGATGGCGTGCAGGTGCTCGATCGCGGATTTGAAACCGACCTCTTCCGCGGCCTTGTGCTTGCCGCGGACGTAGGTGGTGGACGCGAGATCATCACCGACCTGGATGACGGTGATTCCTGGCGGCCGCTGGCCAGGATGGCGTTCGACGGCGAGTTTCAACTCGTCGCGGATGACGCGCGCGTGGGCGCGGCCGTCGATCAGGCGGGCAGGCACCGGTTGAGTTTAGTCAGCCGGCCTGGTGATCTCGACGGTAAAGGCGTCGAGATTCGGAAGCGGGGGGCGCTTGCTCACACGGACCGTGACCTCGATCACCTCGCGATGCTTGAGGATGGCAGTAGCGATTCGTTCGGCCACGGTCTCGAGTAGGTTAGCCGGCTTGCCTTCGAGGATTTGACGGGCGGTCTTCTCGAGCAGCGGGTAGCTGATGGTGTCCTCGATGCGGTCGGTCGCAGCGGCCTTGCGGGTGTCGATGCTGACCTCGAGGTCAACGGTGAAGGTCTGGCCGAGCTGTTTCTCGGCGGGGTTGTTGCCGTGATAGCCGAATGCCGTCAGGCCGGACAGGATGAGGCGCCCGGTCGGCAAATTTGGCGCGGATTGATCTCGACTAGACCTTTTTGTAGGCATGCCTTGACAAATATACGCAATGGTGTGATGATGCCGAGATGAATGTCGAGGTTCGTGCGACCGGCCTGCGGGCCATGCGCGAGAAGAAGGGTCTGACGCAGCGCGAGTTGGCGCACAACCTGGGCATCAGCCAGAACTATATTCCGGCGCTCGAGTCGGGAGCGCGCCGGCCGGGTCCCAAGTTGCGCCAGGCGCTGATCAAATTTTTCAATGTGAACTTCGAGGATCTCTTCGAGGTGGTCATGGTGAACCCGGAGAG
>JALYYG010000040.1 GCA_030946685.1 Candidatus Dormiibacterota bacterium
GGCGGCACGAAGTGATGGATGCCGCTGAACCTGCGGATGTGGACATCTGGAAGCAAGCGGCCGAGGACGGCCGCCCTGATCTCCTCCACCTCGCCGGTCTGGTCGCCATAGGCCAGGAAAACCGGGAACCGGCACCCGCGAAGCGAGGCGCGGTCGAAACGATGCTCACCGAATGCCACCATCATCGCGGCAATGCCCGCCGGTCGGTTGCGCATCCACTGCGGTGGCGGGCCGACCGGCGCAGCTGCTGCAACGCCAGGGCGAAGCTGGCTGCCGACGAACGCACGCATAAATTCCGCGCCGTCGAGACCCGCCACTGCCGCTCGCAGCCGACCATCCAACTCCTCCTCCTCAGCGCTCAGCCCTCCCGGCACGGACGCCGGTTCGAACAGCGCAAGACTCAAGAGCCGCCCAGGGTGCGCGCCGGCGAATGCCAGCGATACGAACCCTCCTCCGGAGTAGCCGAGGAGGTGGAAGCGGTCGAGTCCCAGAGAGTCGGCAAACCTCTTTGTTGCATCAACCTCCATTGCGACCGAGTAACCGGCCGGCGGTTGTTCCTGGGCGTAGACCTCGAGATCTTTGAAGTGCAGCTTGACCTCGTTACCTAGTGCGGAGGCCAGCGCCCCATAACGGAGAGCAGCGGGCATGATTCCGCCCGGCAGCGCAATTACATCTATGGTCATTTCGTCACCTCAACCCAAACTGCTTCTGGCTTGCGCGCCGGCGTTGACCGCGGAGCGGGTGCCCGTGAGCCGGACAGGGCTCCGACATAGACACCGAACAGGACGGTGACTCCCCCAGCGATCATCGCTACCGTCACGGCCTCGCCGGCCAATGCGGCGCCCAATATCGAGGCCACGATTGGGGTTAGCACGAATAAATACGAGACCCGCGACGCCGTCCAACGCTTGAGCGTGAAGAGGAACAGCGCGAACAACCCGATCGAGCCCAGGACCACCAGATACATCAAGCTCGCCCACGTCGTCGAGCCCGCGGGAAGCGACCAGTGCTCGCCGGAGGCAACCGAGAGGCCAAGGAGCAAGACCCCACCGAACGCCATGGCGACTGCATTGGTAGCCATTGGGTGGCCGGTCGGGTACTTCTTGAGCACGATGCTTGACTCCGAAGCGCTAAACGCGGCGCCAAGCATGAGGAACAGCGCGCCGACTGGAATGTGCGCCTTCGAAGGGGCACCAACCAGGACGGCAATGCCCGCGATGGCAATCGTTGCTCCAATCAGCCCACGCAGCCTGAAACGCTCGATTCCTTGAGCAACCGCCAGAAGCAGCGTGATCAAGGGGACCGATCCCATGATTACCGCAGCCACACCGGACGAAAGTGACACCAGAGCGAGATACGCGCAGGCGTATGAGGCCGCAAAGCCGAGAACGCCATAGAGGAGGGTGCCTTTGAGCTGTTCGCGCGTAGGCAGGGCAATACGCCGCCAGGCCAAAAAAACGTAGAGCAGCACCGCCGCGCCTAGAAAACGAACGCCCGCGCCGTACAAAGGGGCAAGGCCGCGATCTGAGAGTCGGACCGCAACGAAGTTCGTTCCGCCAATGAGGACCATCGCCGAGAACGCGGCAAGAATCCTCGAATCTGGCCGGTTGGCGTTTTCGCGAATCATGGGTTGGTCCCTCCTTGCTGAGCGGTGCTCGAGTTCGCTGGGGATCGTCTGATAATCGCGATTTGACCGCATCGGGTGAACACCCCATTTTGGGGTTGCGATTGGATCCTGCGCTTTAGCTCAAAAGTTGATGTTGCATGGCAAAGAGAGCCGCGGCTGGCCGGGTCGAGACCCCGGTCTTGGCGTAGATGTTCTCGATGTGGCGCCCCACGGTCTTGGGCGAGATGAAGAGTCGCTCAGCCACATCCCGGTTGGTCCGGCCGAGGCTGATCAACCTCAATACGTCGACCTCGCGGTCGGACAGGCCGGCGGGCCGTGTTTGCCGGCGCGACATGCCGCTGTGTCCGGCCGCCGCGAGCACCGCATCGACCGCGTCATGGGCGAGTTTGCCCTCCTTTACTGCGGCGCCTAGCGTTCGGGCGGCCTCGTCAGGCGCGAGCTTGGGGCGCCACGGTCGGTCGGAGGTCATCGCCTTGAAGGCGTCCGCAGCCGCCAGGATTCGCGCCCCCGTCGAAATCCGATCGCCGCTTAGCCCTCGGTGATAGCCGGATCCGTCGAGCCTCTCGTGATGGCCGGCGGCCAAAGCACTGACCGCCTCCAGCCCATGACATCTTCCCAAGATCCGCTGCGTGAGATAGGTGCTCAGCCGCATCGTGTCC
>JALYYG010000218.1 GCA_030946685.1 Candidatus Dormiibacterota bacterium
GCCCGCACCAAGCCCCCTACGACGCCCTCGTCGCCGCCTCCGCGATGCGGTCCAACACCCTCATGTTCGCCACCGAGTCGCTGACAGGTATCGCCACCGGCCGCCCACCCATCACGCTCTCCCCGAACGACTCGACCATCAACCGGTACGGATCTGGGTCCATGGTGGTGAACGGGTTCTCCAACCGCAGCCGCCCATCTTTCGTCAGCACGGTGAGCTCCTGTTCCTCCGCTGATTCAAAGCTCGCCCACACCGCAGCGGTCGACCCACCAGGAAAGTGCAACAACGCGCTCACCGTCATGTCCACCTCCCCGCCCCGAGTCCACGCCGCCAACCCGTCCGGCTCCCCAAGGATCCACCGCGCCACGCTCACCGTGTAGCACCCGACGTCCAGCAGCGCCCCGCCCCCGAGCTCCCTCCTCATCCGATAGTTGTCAGGGTCCTGGAGGGAGAACCCGAAGCTCGCAGCAACGAACATCGGATCACGCAATCCCTGGACGAGAGCCAGCGACCGCGGATGGAACCTGTACATGAACGCCTCCATCAGGCACACCCCAGCCTTCTCGGCCGCCACCCCCATCTCCTGTGCCTCCCTGGCATTCATCCCGAGCGGCTTCTCGCACAGCACATGCTTGCCAGCAGCCACCGCACGCAGCGTCCACTCCCTGTGCAGGCTGTTGACGAGCGGTATGTAAACCGCCTCCACCTCGGGGTCGTCCACCAGTTCCTCGTAAGTGGCGCTCACGCGCGCAACGGAGTGACGAGCTGCAAATTCGCGCGCACGCGCCGGATCGCGACTGGCGATGGCAACCAACCGTCCATTGCTCGAGGCGGCGATCGCCGGCATCACAGCTTTGTCCGCGATGCCGGCAGCGCCCAGCACACCCCACCCGAGGCGCCGCTCTATATGTGGACCTCGACCTGGCCACCACCCCGCGCGATCGAATGAGCGGCAGCCTCCATCACCGCCACCGTCCGCCGCGCCTCGTCCGGTGGCACAGCCAGGGGTTCCTCCCACGCGAGGTGGTCCGCGAGGTTGCGGTAGAAGGCATTCTCGTCGCGCCGTCCCAGCACGAGCACCTCCTCATGCGAGCCACCACCCTCAGCGGGGCGCATCACCTTGACGCGCGCGGGCGAGTCCGCCGGAGCCAGGCGCTCCTCCACCAGGTCTCCGCCCGGCCCCCGCGATGTCACGGTCTCGTCGCGCCACTCACCGACAACGGCACCGCGGGTGCCGAGCAGATACCACTTCGGCTTCAAAGCAGCGGCGATGTCCGATTGCAAGAAGCTCGCCTGCGCCCCACCGTCGAATGTCAGGTCGACGCGCACCTGGTCCGAATTGGTGACGTCGTGCCAGATACGCTTGTGCGCGACCGCCGAAACGACCTTGACCGCAGCTGGAAAGAGCTTCAGCACCCAGTCGAAGTAGTGAGAGCCCCAGTCGTAGATGGTCCCGCCGGAGATGGGTTCGTGGCTGTGCCAGAAATCGCACGGGTGCGAGTAGCCTCCGATGAACGACTCCATGTAGAACAGCTCACCAATACGTCCGGAACGAACCACGTCGCGCATCGCGACGTAGTCCGGGTCCCAACGCCGGCTCTGATAAACGGTAAGGACCCGGTTGCGCGTTGCGGCGGAGTCGATCATCGAGTCGACCTCCTCGACACGCAGGGCGAACGGCTTCTCGCACACCACGTGCTTGCCTGCGGCGAGAGCCGCCCGCACCGCCTCGGAATGCGCGCTGGGTGGCGTGCCGACCACGACCAACCCAACGTCGGGATCGTCGTACATGTCCTCTGCACTCGAATGGGTGGGCACCTCCCATTCCCGCGCCGCCAGCTCGCGGCGCTCCGTCGACACGTCGCAGATCCCGCGAAGCCGCAGGCCGGAGGTGGCGGAGATCGAGGTCGCGTGTGCGCGCGCGATGGCGCCGTAACCGACCAGCCCGACTCCAACCGCGGCACCCGATTCCTGTCCGGCCGCGAGCAAGAGCGTCCGGTGCAGGAGCTTCTGGAAGCAAACGTCCTCGTAGGTCGACGGCTGGTGTCCGAGCCCGACGTGGACGAAGCGTCCGGCCCCGAAGGTACGCTCGTACGCCACCACCTGCTCGGTGAAATGCCAGCTCGTGCGAAGGAACACCGCGGCATCGGACGGCGGACCTTCCGAAAGGTAGAGCTCGTCCGTGAAAGTCATGTCCGGGCCGACGCGCTGGGTCAAAGGGTGGGACGGGTCGGCGCGAACGACAAGCTCGGTCAGAGGCGCAGGCCCGGTGGGCGCCCACCGCGCGAGCTCCGCCAGCTCGCCCGTCTCGGCCCACTTCGCAAGCGTGCCGTGGAGGAGAACCAATCCTCCGCCCCCGCGAACGAAGTCGGTGATCTGCGCCGCCTGCCCCGGCTGAAGGTGGTGGTCGCTGGCCACAAGAAGCACGTGGCGGCCGTCGAGCGCGAGGCTTTTGGGGTCGCTCGCGACATCGAGGTGGAAGTGCTGCGTTCCCTCGAGAGCGCGCAGGAGCGGGCGCGACATGCGGATGTAGTCGTGCGTCGCGCCGGCAAGCAGCGCCAGCACGGAGACTCGGTTGCGCGACATCTAAGAGATCGTACGACCAGCCGCAGTTCGAGCCGTCGAGGCGATCCGCCGCAAAACCTCACGGGTCGCGGTCGCCGCACGCTCCCACGTGAAATCGGCCGCCCGCCGCCGGCCCGCGGCGCCGAGCTCTTGCCGCAAAGACGCGTCGCCGAGAAGGCGCTCGAGCCCGCCGGCGATCGAGGCCGCATCCTCGGGGTCGACAAGCACCGCGGCGCCGCCGGCGAGCTCGGGCAGGGAGCCCGCGTCGCCGACCACCGCAGGGACGCCATGGGCCATCGCTTCGAGCAACGGCAGGCCGAACCCCTCATACAGGCTCGGGAACGCGAGCACAGCGGCCGACTGGTACAGAGCGCTCAGCGTCGCATCGTCCACGTGGCCGAGGTAGCGCACGCCGGGCTCGGCCTTGATCCGTTCAAGCGTGTCGCCGTATGCCCACCCCGGCCGCCCCGCGATCACCAGCTGTGGCACCCCAGGGCGGTCGCCGGCGAGCAGTGGGATCGATTCCCGCCGGAGGTGGCGGTATGCGGCCAAGAGGCGTCGGTAGTTCTTGCGCGGCTCGATTGTGCCCACCGCGAGTATGAATCCTGGCTCGAGGCCGGCCGGCAGAGGCGCGGCCGGCACGTCGGGCGACACGCCCTCCGGCACCATAGCGACCTTCGATTCCAGCCCCGCGATCGGGTAGCAGTCGATCAGGTCGCGGCGCGTCGCCGCCGAGGGGACGAGGACCGCCGCGGCGCCGTGCAGCGAACGGCCAAGGAGGGCGCCGAAATAGGCGCGCTGCTGCCAGGGGACCTCGGCCGGCCTCAGCTTGAAAGCGAGGTCGTGCACAAAGATGGCAGCGGGGGGAGCGTCGGGCCGGCGCCAGGGCGGGCTCGGCCAGTACGGATAGAGGATGGCGTCGCAGTCGAGCTGCGCCTCGACCTTTGGAAGCCAGCGCGTCTTCAGCGCAACCTCGTGCCGGTAGGGCGACAGCACCGCGTCGCAGTCGAGGTCGCTCAGGGCGGTGGGCCGCTCACGGCTGCAGAGGAGGGTGAACTCGTCGGCGCCGCGGTTGGCGACGAGGGCCCTGGTCAGCTCGACGGCCACCGTGAGCATCCCCACCCGTCGAGGGCGCCAGCAGGCGGTCACATCGATCGCGAACCTAGCCATCAGACGACTGTACCTAGACAACCTCGATCGCGGTCTAAGGCAGGGACTAGAAAGAAAAGAAGGTCCTCCACCTTTCGGCGGAGGACCCTCAGAAAGGAGGGAGGGCGAAAGAAGCCGGGCTTCGTCTGCTCCCGGGTGCAGTTAATTGAGAACTTAACAAAAGCCCGATTGCAACTCGCTTGCAGCCGCGACACGCTGACCTTTATCGGACGTCCCCTCCCCCCGGCTTCGCCGGGGACCTCCCCAGCAAGTGGGGAGGACCGCGTCCACTTGAGCAGTCGTCACGTTTTAAACGGTCATCACGTTTCGACTGATCTGATGGCGAAGACGCAGTCGAACGTTCCCGTGACGCAGCCGCACTCGACTTCCTCCACGTACCAGTCGTTGGCGAGGCCGGCCCACCGCAGGATCGTTTCGATGCTCGCAGTCCAGATGTAGCACGACTTGACTGCCTTGATCCGGCCGAGGGCGAACATGTTGGAGAAGTTCACTAGCCAGAACTGGTGGGCGTCGACCTGGAGCCACGAGTGCGTGCGCTCCCCGCGCACCTGGTCCATCGCCTCGGTGAACGACTTGACGACGCCCGCCAGCTTGCGCTGCCGTCCCGGCACCAGCCGCCGCGGTCCGCCCATGCCGTGGCGACCCTCGGCAAGCCAGCGCTCCGTCGCCCGCCGGCCCCAGGCCCTGATCGCATCCTCGGCCTCGTGCCCGTAGATGCTCTCGAACGCCTCGTTTAGGCGGCTGAGGAACTCGACGGGAGTGGCCAGCTGCTCGTCGTTCGGCGGATCGTCCTCGATGTACTGGACGAGGCCGGCCGAGTAGGCGATCTCCGGCCACCGGTCGGCTGTCACGTCCCGCGCGACATGAATCAGATTCGATACGTGGGAGTTGAGGATGAATCTGCCCCTGGCCCTCGAAGGCTTGACCCCCATCATCTCGAGGGTCTTCAACGCCGACGCCGAACCAGTGCTGGGCGTCGGCGGCGGAGACCCGTGCAGGATCGGCGGCGACGCCGAGATGATCCTCATCGCCGCCGTCTCGGCAGGCTGAGACATGGATGGGCGCGCGAACGGCACGGATGCCGCAACCACGGGCGCCTGGCGTCGCTGCGGCAGCTTCGCCATCTGCGCCAGCAGATCGCGAACAGTCTGCGGCCGCTGAGCAGGGTCCTTCGCGAGCACCTTGGCGAGGAGCAGGTCGAGCTCGTCGGGCAAGGCGTTGTTCAGCTTGGCCGCAGACGGGACCGGAGCATTGACTGTGGCGTATGCGACCTCCATGCGGTTGGAGCCGATGAACGGCAGGCGGCCGGTCAGCATCTCGAACGTCAGGACGCCCATCGCGTAGATGTCACAGCGCCGATCCACCTCGTGGCCCATCACCTGCTCGGGCGCCATGTACCCTGGCGTGCCGATGGCGAGACCGATGGTGGTCAGGTGGGTGGGCTGGCCTGCTCCGCGCGCAAGCCCGAAGTCGGCGAGCATAGCGCGGCCGTCGGAGTGGATGAGGACGTTGGTGGGCTTGAGGTCTCGATGCA
Source organism: Candidatus Dormiibacterota bacterium (assembly GCA_030946685.1). Taxonomy (GTDB): domain Bacteria; phylum Chloroflexota; class Dormibacteria; order Dormibacterales; family Dormibacteraceae; genus Palsa-872. The sequence goes on from JALYYG010000218.1 coordinate 5,270, forward strand.
CGATGCCGGCGTCGTGGGCATGCTGCAGACCGTCCCCGATCTCACGCAGGTAGCGCCATGCCGTGAGGGTGTCGAGAGGACCGCGGTTGAGGACGTCGCGCAGGGTGCCGCCCCTGATCAGCGGCATGGTCAGGAAGGCCACCCCCTCGGTGACCTCGAAGTCATAGATCGGCAGGATGTTCGGGTGGTCGAGCTTGGCCAGCGTCTTCGCCTCGGTCTCGAATCGCTTGACGAACCCCTCGTCCTGGAACAGCTCGGCCGACAGCGCTTTGAGCGCCACCTCACGGCCCAGCGGCTGCTGCACGGCGCGATAGACGACTGCCATCCCACCGCCACCGAGGCGTTCGACGATCTCATACGAGCCCAGCCTGGTGCCGGTTAGGTCTTTCATTGGTCGTGGATGTCCACGGGGGTCACCAAGGATACGTTCTGGTACGCGGGCCGCCGGCTAACCATCAGACTCTGTCGGCGGTCAGCTTCGCGACGATGGCGACCAGGTCGGCCAGCCGGAAGGGCTTGCTTAGGATGTCGTCGGCCCCGGCCGCCAGGAAACGCTCCCGGTCGCTGGCCATGGAGTGAGCGCTGGCGATGACGATCGGCTGGTCGGGAACCTCGGTCTTGATGCGGCGCATCGCCTCGATGCCGTCGATGCCCGGCATGGCGACGTCCATGAGGATCATCGCCGGTCGCTCGCGAAGGGCGACCTCCACTGCCTGGAGGCCGTCGGCCGCGATCAGGACCGTGTAACCCGCCTTCTCCAGTACCCGCCGGCACAATCGCTGGGCCACGTCGTTGTCGTCGGCCACCAGCACCTTGATGGACGCGTTCGCGCTCGGAGAAGCCGGGTCACGCATGCCGTCGCTGCAGTGGCGTGACGTTCTCCGCCGCCAGCGGGAGGGTGAAGTGAAACGCCGACCCGTGCCCGACCGCGCTCTCAACCCAGATCTTGCCCCCATGCATCTCCACGATCTGCTTAACGATCGTGAGGCCAAGGCCAGTCCCAGGTATCGATTGGGCGGCTCCGCTGCGCACGCGCCGGAAGCGCTCGAAGACATGGCCGATCTCGTCCGGCGGGATGCCGACGCCCGTATCGGTGACGCTGATCAGCGCAAACCCGCCCTCGACTCGGCTGGACAGGGTGACGGTCCCACCGTCGGGCGAGTACTTGACCGCGTTGTTGACAAGGTTGCTCACCACCTGGATGAGCCTGTCGCGGTCGCCAGCCACGATGGGCAGGCGCGGATCGAGGTCGGCCTTGAAGTCGACGGTCGGCGAGGAGCCCGCGCGGGCGATCGCGTCGCCGAGGACCTCGTTGATGTCCACGTCGGCGGTGCGGATGCTCATCCTCCCGGACTCCATGCGGTCGAGGTCGAGCATGTCGCCGATCAGGCGGTTGACCCGGTCCGCGTCATTGAATATGTATCCGCCGTACGCGCGCACCTCATCGGGTTCGAGGCCGCCGTCGCGGATGAGCTCGCTGAACCCCTGAATTCCCGTCAGCGCGGTGCGGAACTCGTGGCTGACTATCGACAGGAACTCGGTCTTCGTGCGATCCAGCTTTTCGAGGGTGGCGTTGGCGCTCCGCTGGGACTCCAGTGCTTCGCCGAGCTTGTCCTGCGCCTCGCGCACGACAGTCACGTCCTCGACCATCACGAGCACATGCTCCGGCCGCCCGCTCGAATCTGGAATCGATGTCGCGGTCAGCTGCAGCCACAGCCAGTTTCCTCCGCCGGTGCCGGCGCGAATCTGGACGCTTTTCCCGTCCGTGATCCCCGCCAGCAGGGGCGCGAATCGCGACCTTGCCGCGGCCTGGTCGTAAGCGCGCAGAAGGTCCGGCCACGCGTGCGACCGCATGGTCTGGAAATCGTGCTCGAGCATGTGCAGCAGCGCCGGGTTTCCCTCCAGCAGCTCGCCCTCGCTGCTGATGCGAGCGATCCCGATCGGAGACCGCTCGAAGATGGCGCGATGATCGGTCTCGCTTCGGCGCAGTGCCTGCGCTGTTTCGGCGCGGCGGATGAACTGGCCGATCTCGGCGCCGGCGGTCGAAAGCATGGTCACCAGGTCGTTTTCGATCGGTCGAGCCTCGTGGGTGAGCATCTCGATCACTCCGGTGACGGAGCCGGCGTTGATGACTGGAAATGCGATGGCCGAGCGCAGCTCGGCCTGCTGCGCCGCCGCGGCCCGGTCGTAGTCGGTCGCACCCGACAGGTCGTCCTGCGCTGCCGGAACGCCGGATTGCCACACGCGGCCAAGGAGTCCATCGCCTGACGCGATCGACAGCCGGCGGCTCTGATGGTGGAATTCCTCGAGTGCGCTGCCATCCCGATGCCAGGCGTAGCGCAATCGCAGAGCCTGCAGCTCGGTGTCCACCGCCCAGAACTGCGCGAGGTCCCAGTCGAGGTGCGCGCACAGCCCGCTGAGCAGCTGGGGCGCGGCCTGCTCCCAGGTGGTGGCGCTGACTATCGTGTGTCGAACGGCCACCAGGCCGTCGCGGAAGCCCTCGAGGCGCTTGCGCACGGAGACGTCCGCCTCCTGCACCAGCATCACCAGCTCGCCGGATGGATGGTCGCTCACGGCGGCGATGGTGATCTCGACCGGGACGCGGCTGCCGTCACCTCGCACCTGGTGGAGCTCGGCCTCCCACCGCAGGATGCCGCCGGTCCTGAGCATGGCGAGAGCCTCCTGGATCGCTACCTGGTCGTGCTCCGCCGTCACCTCGCCAAGCGTCAAATGCAGCAGCTCGGCGCGGCTGCGACCGAGAATGACGCAGAGACGCTCGTTGACCTGGAGCCAGCCACCCGTTGCGGCGATGAGCGCCAGGCCGACCTGCGCCGCCTCCACGGTGATCCGGAGCCGCTCCTCGCGGGCCTCGACCTCCAGCGCCTTTCGCTCGGCGGCGACGGCGTCCTGCCGAACCCGGCCGACGACCTCGTGAACGACCGCCGCCACCACGACGAGCACAGCAGCCAGGAGTAGGGCGGCAACCGTGTCGCCAGACTCGTAGCCCACGAGCGAGGGCAGGAAGATCCCGATGGCGGCGAGGGCGGCAGCGCCAAGCGAGACGATCCCACTGCGGTAGCACGCGGTGAGCAGGACGACCGCCAGATAGAGCGGAAAGGCGAGCACTGGCCTCAAGCCGGCGCCGGCCTGGACGGCGAACACCGCGACGATGGCGACAAAGGGCGTGGCGCGACGGACCAAGCCTCGGGTCCGAAACGGCTTCAATTCGGGCCGCGGACGAGGTCCTGGCAACACCTTTGTTCCCTCACCCCCCCTGGCTGGGCTTGAGGTGCGCAGGAGGCAAAGTGTAGCCGTCGGTTGTCCGATCAGACCCCCCTTAACGAAGGGGGTCGAAGTACCCTGAACCGTTGATGCCGGTCTGGACGCCCCTGCACGCGGACGGATTGGCCCGGCGCGTCTACCCCTTCATTGGGCTGGCGATCGTCGGCCTGGTCAGCCTTCACGGATCCTCCGACGTCGCCGCCTCTCCCGTGCTGCTGGCGGCTTTGGCGGTTGGGGTCCTGCTTGCTCTGGCTCCCCTGGCCCCGATCAACCTTCCCACCGCCCGCCCGATCATCGCGCTCCCGGTCCTGGTCGGCCTGGGCCTTGCTCTGTACCCGCTCTGGCAGGTCGGGTCTGCCTTCGGCATCCTCGCGTCGGTCGTGTTGGTCGTGCTTGGAGGGGCATTGGTGCTGCTGCCCTGGGAGCGGATCCCCCGCTACCTCCACGCGATCTCGCCGATCGGCGGCCTTGCGGTGGCGTTCGCGCTGGAGGTCCAGTTCGGGCTGAGCGTGCTTCGCGCCTTCCCGTTCGTGCTGCTGCTCCTGATGTTCCTGGCGCTGTACTACACGAGTGTCGAGTTCGCCATCGGCGCTGCGCTCGGCGCCGCCGACCTCATTTTGGTGACTGCCGTGAACCCCGCCACAGGCGACCCGGCCCCGGCCCTGCTGGAAGGCGTGCTTCTCGTCGCGCTTGGAATCCTGGTCAGGCGGGTCGTGCGCGAGCAGGAGACCAACCGGGCGGCCGCGACAGCCGCGGAGTCGGCCAGGTCGGAGCTGCTGGCGAATCTCGCCCAGCGCAACCAGGAGCTGCAGGAGCTGACCCGCATGAAATCCGAGTTCCTGGCCACGATGAGCCATGAGATCCGCACCCCCATGAACGGGGTCATCGGCATGACAGGTCTCCTCATGGAGACCGAGCTGACTCCCGAGCAGCGGGATTACGTGGAGACCGTGCGGGCGTCCGGCGACACGCTCCTGGAGATCATCAACGACATCCTCGATTTCTCCAAGATCGAGGCCGGCCGCGTGCGCATGGAGCGAATCGACTTCAGCCCCAAGCACGTGACCGAAGAAGCCGTCGAGCTGTTCGCCGAGCCCGCGGCCAACAAAGGCATCGAGCTCGTCCTCGATGTCGAGCCGGATGTCCCCCACAACGCGATAGGCGATCCGGGCCGGCTCCGGCAGATGCTCATCAACCTGGTCGGCAACGCGATCAAGTTCACCGATTCGGGCGAGGTTGTGGTTCGGGTACGGCTGGAGGAGTCTCCAGGCCCTGGAGTGCTGCTCCACTTCGAGGTCGCGGACAGCGGTATCGGCCTGACCGATGAGGAGCAGGCGCGCGTCTTCTCCACTTATTCGCAGGTCGACAGCTCCACCACTCGCAAGCACGGAGGCACGGGTCTCGGCCTCGCCACCTCGCGCATGCTCGCTCAGCTGATGGGCGGGGAGATCGGGGTCGAGAGCGAAAAGGGGGCAGGCAGCCGGTTCTGGTTCACCGCCCTTTTTCGGGAGGGCGAGAGAAAGGCGCCCAGCCCGCCGCCGATTGCAAGCTTGTCTGGGACCTCGGTCGCGATCGTCGATGACAACCGCACCAACCGGACCATCCTCGAGCGCTACCTGGGCTCGTGGGGTATGCGCGATCGGACCTTCGAGAGCGGGCGTCAGGCCATGGACGAGCTGCGCGAGGCAGCGCGCGGCAACGACCCTTTCGAGGTGGCGATCGTCGACATGATGATGCCCGGCATGGACGGGGCGGCCGTCGCCGCCGAGATCAGGGCGGACCCAGCGTTGAAGGACATGGTTGTGATCCTTCTCACGTCTGCGGGTCACTCCCCTCATCCGGTGCCCGGGATCGACGTGGAGCTGGTCAAGCCCGTGCGTCCGTCTCTGCTGTTCGACGTCCTGCATTCCCTGCTGGCGGCCAAGCCGGAGCACGCCAACCGCCAGGTGATGGACGAGGGATCGAGTCCACCCGACCAGGCCTCACATCGATGGGCCCGCGTGCTCGTGGTCGAAGACAACATCGCCAATCTGAAGGTCGCCGTGCGCATGGTCGAGAAGCTCGGTTATCGAGCGGATGTCGCCGCCAACGGAATCGAGGCGGTGAGGGTCCTTGGCGAGGTCCATTACGACGCGGTGCTGATGGACTGTCACATGCCGGAGATGGACGGGTTCGAGGCGACGCGAGAGATCAGGCGAAGCGAACCCGAGGGACGTCACACACCGGTGATCGCGATGACCGCGAGCGCCCTGTCAGGCGACCGCGAGCGGTGCCTCGCCGCCGGCATGGACGACTACATCTCCAAGCCGATCAAGCTGCATGTGGTGGCGGCCATGCTCGAGCGCTGGCTGGCACCCGTCCGGGAGGTCCCGCGAACAGCCGGACCGTAGTCCTCCCCATTCCCCTGGGACCCCCGCGCGGCACGCGCGGGCGGTGGTCGCAAAGCGCGCCGGAGCGGACGCCCAACAAGAGTCAGCCGCGCCTTGGCGCCCGAGTGGCACGCCGCTGTCAGAGTCTTCTCAGCGCCAATACAGTCACGTCGTCCGGCAGGTCACGCTCGCGGGATCCCGCGGCCAGGATGTCCACCATCTCCTGAGCATGTGCCGCTCGCCGGGCGGCCAGCGGGAGTTGGACTTCCTTCGTGGCCAGGTCGGGACGCAGATCGAGAAGCCCGTCGGAGAAGACGACCAACGTGTCTCCGGGGTTGAGGATGACCGTTCCCGGCGTGAAAGAGTTCTCGGGCAGGAGGCCGATGGGAGCGCCCCGTTCGGCGAGCAGCTCCTGGGCCCCCGCTCCGCGAACGAGGCGCGCGTGCCCGTGCCCGGCATCGATGTAGTGAAGTTCCCCCGTGGCCACGTCGAACAGGCCGTGGAACAGGGTCGCGTACGCCTGGTTCACCTCGAGCGCGGCCGCCATGACGCCGGCCGCCCTTTGGACGCCGTCTTCAACCGCCCCGACCTGGGCGGCTGACCGAAGTGCTGCCCGAACGGTGGCCATCAGGATCGCCGCCGGCAAACCCTTGCCCATCACATCCCCCAGCGTCACCGCCAAGCGGCGCGGTTCCGGGAGATACCAGTCGTAGAAGTCGCCGCTGATCTCGCGGGCCGGCGCGAAATGTGCGGCGACCTCGAACCCGTCCCCGATCAGCGGCGAGGAGGGCAGCAACCCGGCCTGCACGTTCGCTGCCTTGGCCATTTGCTCGGTCCGTTCTGCAACCAGTGACTCGAGGCGCCGCAGGTTGCCGCGGTAGTCGAGCTCCATGCTCCGGCGCCGGAAGGCGTTGACGACGGCCAGGTACAGCTCGGTGGCTCCGACAGGTTTGACGAAGTAGGCGTATGCGCCGTGCTCCACGGCGGCCTTGCCAAGCTCGGGATCGTCGACGCCCGAGATCATGACCACGGCCGTATCCGGGTGCTTTGCCCGCAGCTCTTCCAGGAGGCCGTAGCCGGATTCGTCGGGAAGTCGCACGTCCAGCAAGGCGAGCGCGTACTCATTGCTCTCGATGAGCTGGCGGGCCGCCGCACCCGACAGGGCGACGTCGGACTGGAAGCCGCGGCTTCTCAGCGTGCGCTGCATCACCTTGGCGAGGGCCTCCTCGTCGTCGACGATGAGGGTACGGAGCAGGCCGTCTGACGCTGACATCGGCTTGCAGTGTAAGCACGAGTGAAGCTAATTCGGGCCTACTTCCGTGCCCTCGCTGTAGGCTTGCGAGCATGAGCCTCGACGTTCAGAGCCGACAGAGAGCACGGAAGAGGACTGAGGTCCTCTCCCGTGGGCCCTCACCTGGGGCTCCCGGCGATGCAGGAGATATATCAGGCAGGTTTGGGTGACGGCCAGGGTGAACCCGGCCTACTCGCCACGCATGTTTGGGAACTCCTTGGCGGCGGTCGACAATGGCGCCGTTATAGGCTTGCGACTGTGAGCCTCGAGGTTCAGAGCCGGCAGACTGACGCCGGAGTTACGGTGCTGGCCCCATCTGGTCGTCTCGACGTCACTGGAGCTCCGACTTTGAAAGAGGCGGTCACCGAAGCGGTCAAGACCGGCCAGCCTCGGTTGGTCATCGACCTTGAAGGAGTGAGCTTCGTCGACAGCACCGGGCTCGGCTCGGTCATCGCGGCACTGAAGATGGTTCGCAGCTCCAAGGGCGACCTCAGGCTGGCCGCGCCGAATCAGCAGGTGCGCGTGGTCCTGGAGCTCACCACCCTGGACCGTGTGTTCCCGTACTTCGCCACGGTCGAGGACGCGCTCGCTGACTTCTGACCCTGACCCGGATGCGCAACCGTTTGAGTTCCACGCCACCCTCACTCGACTGGACGATGGATTGGACACCCTTCACCATTCGGTGGACCTGCTGCGCCAACGATCCGGCCGGCCCGCCGACGATCGCAACCTAATCCTGTTCGAGACAGCTCTCGCGGAGATCGGATCCAACGTCCTGATCTACACAGGCAAGCACGGCTCAGGCGGATCCCCGGTTGAGTACGACCTCCGCCTCGAAGCGGATACCGCAACTGCCTCTTTTACTGACCGGGGACCGCCCATTCATAATCAGCTGACTCGGGCCATGCCTGCGCCGACGAGCGAGGCCGGCCGCGGTATCGCGATCGCACGCAAGGTGCTAGACGAGCTGGGATACAAACGCGACGGCGAGGTGAACCATTGGCGACTGGTGAAACGGCTTTGAACGCCGGCGGCGAAAACTCGGATGAAGGAAACCGGGTCCTCATCCATGATTTCCGCAACCTGCTCGCCGTGATAGTGAACTACTGCGAGCTCATCGCCGAAGAGACCGGCGATCCCGAGGCGGTACGCACAGACATCCAGGAGATACGCGTCGCCGCTGAGCGGGCGATCGCGCTGACGGACAAGCTTCGGCGCCCGCCCACTCCCGCCCCTGAGTCGGAGTCTCCGGCGAGCTCGCCGTGACGATCACCCGGAGGCCTGGACCGCAGGCCCGGACGGCGGGGAGCGCCGATGTCCCGGCAAACGCTCGCGAGCTCGTCCTGGTGGTCGACGACGACGACCAGATGCTGCGCCTGGTCAAGCGTGTGCTCGAACGGGCCGGATTCGAGTGCGTGGCCATCGCCGACGGGGAGGCTGCGCATGAGGCGGCGGTCGACTGGCGGCCGGACATCATCCTGCTCGACCTCATGCTCGGATCCACGACCGGTGACCAGATCCTCGCCGAGATCCGCAAGGACTTCCGAACCCGTTTGATCCCTGTCGTCTTCCTGACTGTTCGCAGCTCGCTTAAGGACAAGGTCGAGCACCTGCTGGCTGGGGCTGACGACTACGTGACGAAACCTTTCATCCCCGAGGAGCTGATCGCGCGTCTGAGGGCCGTCATCAGCCGCTCCACGAATACGCGCGATTTGAACCCGTTGACAGGCATGAGCGGAAACACCGACATCCTTCGTGAGCTCAACCTGCGCTTGAAGGCGAACGAACGATTCGCCGTCTTGTACCCGGACATCGACACCTTCAAGAGCTACAACGACCACTATGGCTTTCTTCGCGGCGATGACGTGATCAAAACGCTCGGGACGATCATCCTCGAGGTCCTGGAGACGCACTATTCGCAGCAGCATTTCGCCGGACACGTCGGCGGCGATGACTTCGTGATCCTGACGGAGCCCGGCATGGCCGAGGCAGTGGCGGCTGAGATCATCAAGCGCTTCGACGAGGCGGTTCCCAGGCTGTACGACGAGGCCGACAGGGAACGCGGCGCGATTGAGTACGAGGACCGCTCCGGGGCGACGCTCAAGACCGGGCTCGTCTCGGTCTCGATCGGTATCGTCCTGGCCGAGCCGGGAAGCTACGAGAGCGCGGCGGCTCTCGCATCCCGAGCGGCCGAGGTCAAGGGAGTCGCCAAGAGGATGCCGGGCTCGAGGTGGGTGCTAGATCGCAGGCGGCCTCCGGAAGCTCGTGAAGGCCGTACGCGTTAATGTGCAGGAAGGCCGGGTCTCCGATGCTAGCATCGACCCAATCGACCCCAGCGGATGCTGCCTATGAGTGACCCCCAACCCTCATCCTCAATGCCCACAGGTCTCGCGGATGCGCCGTCCGCGACCTCAAACGCACGCACACCCGAGCGCAGCGCCGTCAATCTGACGCGCCGCCAGGTTGCGGTGCACCGCCTCGATGGCGGCCTCGAGCGGGGTGAATCAGACGCGCACGCTCTTACGTCCGAGGGCTTCCCCATCTACACGCCGCCGGACCTGGACCGCGCACGCTGGATCCCCGTTCGCGACATCAAGTACGTGGTCTTTGGATCGCTCGAGGATCCGGACCTTGAGGCCGACCCCGGTGAGAAGAGCCAGGCGCGCAAGGCGATACTTCGCTTCCGGGACGGCGAGTGGATCGCCGCATACATGGACGCCGACCAGCCTCAAGACGGCGCCGGCCTGGCGATCAAGATCCGCCTTACAGAACGCCAGCGCGTGATTCCGGCCGTCGCAGCCTCTGCGGCGCTGCTCGAGATGCAGTTCGTGGACCTGTGGGCCAGCACAACGGATTCGCCCCAACCTCACCGCCGCCGATCCGACATCGTGGAGGCGGCCGCGCGGCAGGGTCGCGACCTGACAAAGCTCGCGAACGATTTTCGCGACCGCCTGGCTCTGATCCGAGACGTCGGTTTGACGACCGGCGACACGCTCGCGTTCTCGCGAGCGGTGCGCAGCCACCTCGACCGCTTCCTCGCCGAAGACGGCATCAGCCTCAACTCGGTCGAAAAGTCAGCGCTCGCCGACATCATCCTGCGCGCCGCGGTCGGGTATGGGCCGCTCGACAGCCTTCTTCACGACCGCTCGGTCAGCGAGATCATGGTCAACGGCCCCGACCAGGTCTTCATCGAACGGCGCGGCGTCCTGACGAAGGCCGACATCCGCTTCGAAGATGAGAACCAGCTGCTCGAGACGATTCGACGCATGGTCGCGACCACAGGACGGCACATCGACGGCCTTAACCCCATGGTGGACGCGCGGCTCCCCGACGGCAGCCGCGTTAACGCGATCATCAGGCCGGCAGCCATCCACGGTGCCGCGCTCACGATCAGGAAGTTCAAGGACGCCGTCCTCGGGATGGACGACCTCACCCGCGAGGGAAGCCTCAGCCCCGCGATGGCCGAGTTCCTGAAAGCCGCCGTGCTGGGCCGCATGAACGTCCTGGTCTCCGGCGGCACCGGGTCCGGCAAGACGACAACCCTCAACGTCATCGCGCGCTTCATCCCGCACAACCAGCGCGTGATCACGATCGAGGATGCCGCTGAGCTGCAGATCGACCACCCGCACGTCATCGCGCTCGAGCACCGGCCACCCAACGTCGAGGGCAAGGGTGAGCTGACGATCCGGCAGCTGCTGCGCAACAGCCTCCGGATGCGACCTGACCGGATCCTCGTCGGAGAGGTGCGAGGCGCGGAAGCCCTGGACATGTTGCAGGCTATGAACACTGGTCACGACGGCAGCATGTCGACCATCCACTCGAACTCGGCCCGTGATGCGCTGTCACGCCTCGAGACGATGGTGATGATGGCGTCGATCGACATCCCGTTCGAAGCGGTCCGTGCGCAGATCGCATCTGCTGTCAACCTCATCGTCCACCAGGCCCGGATGCCCGACGGCCGCCGCAAGGTCGCCCAGATCGCCGAGGTGGTCGGCTACGACTCCAACGGCGCAATCCTGCGCGACATCTTCCTGCTCGGCATGGGCGCCGACCTGCGCCTCGAGTACAACGCCACGGGCTATGTCCCGACCTCGCTGGACAAGGCCGCGTTCTACGGGGTCCAGGTGGACCAGGATCTATTCGACCCGGTGAAGTCGCGCTTTGTCCCCGCCGGGTCCGACAGCATGATGCCGGTCGTCAAGGATCCGCTGATGAGCGGGCAGCGCGGCGGAGGCGAGAAAGTGGTCCGCCAGGTGGTCGTGGTGCCCTTCAGCTCCGACCGGCCCGGAGCAGCTGCGCCCCAGTCCCACACCGTGCAGGCTTCGCAGTCGGATCCCGCCAGCACGATGGCTTCGACTCCGGAGATGCAAGAGGAGATGCGCAAGCTGATCGACGCCGCCCGGTCCGCGGTCGCCGATCTGCAGGCCGCGGCTCCACCGCCGGCGCCTCCGCCGGTTTATCCGATGGAGCCCGCGCCTCCTGTCTACGCGCCACCCACCGCAGCGCCTCCTCCCGCCCCGGCCGGTAGCGAGGCAGGCGCACCGGCCGTCGCTCAGCCGACGCCCATGCCCACGCCTGCGCCTGCGCCGCTCTTCGCCCCCGCCCCGGTTCAGCAGTGGCCGGCACCCCAGGCGCCCTCGGTCGGCTCAGCAGAATCGGCTGCGCAGGCGTCCCAAGCCCTGCAGGCCGCGACTGCGATGGCGCGGGCGACCACCGCTCTGGGGCAGATGGCGGCGGCCGCGTCAGGCGGGTTCATGGGCACGGCCGGCATGCTGCCGACCATCCATGCGGAGGGCACCGTCCCGGCCGGCGCGACACGCCGGATCCAGGCTGTGATCGAAAGCCTAATCACGCGCAAGGGCCTCAACCTGCGCCTCGCACCCGCGGTGACCCAGGCGTTCGAGGGCGCAGAGCTGAAGGCGAGCGACTATGCAGGGCTGAGCCACATCAGCAAGGAATCGGCGGGCCGCGAGCTTCGGCATGCTGTCGAGGCTGGGGTCCTGCAGGTGGTTCGGTACCCGCAGGGAGAGGCCGGGTTCCGCGCCGGTCCCGACCTCTTGCGATCGGTCGCAGAAGGCCTCGGCCAGCAGGTGAACGCGGCGCAGCCGCTGACGCCGGAAACCATCATCGGCAGCCTGTCCGTCGGGCAGACGGAAGGCACCGTCACGATCATGTTCACCGACATGGAGGGGTCGACCACCCTCCTCTCAAGTCGCGGCTTCACCGAGTCCCACGAGATCATGAAGGCCTACGAATCGATCATCGACGAGAAGGTCGCCGAGCACGCCGGCCGCCGGATCAAGGGCCTGGGCGACGGTCTCATGGTCAGCTTCGGCTCCAGCCGCCATGGAGTTGAGTGCGCGCTTGACATCCAGACGGCGATCACCGAGTACAGCAAGCAGAACCCTGAGCGGAAGATCAAGATCCGCATCGGCCTCAACACAGGCGAAGTTGTCGAGGAGGCGGGCGACATCTTCGGCGCAGCGGTCAACGTCGCCGCCAGGGTTGCCGGCAAAGCCAAGGGCGGCGAGATCCTGGTTTCGGACGTCGTGCGATCGCTCGTCGGCCCGGTTGCCGAGATCAAATTCGACTACCGGGGCGCCTACAAGCTCAAGGGCTTTCCGGACCGGTGGCGGCTGCACGAGGTCACCCCAGGCGAGGCGCCGTCGACGACGGCGGTCCTATCAGCCGGCGACGGCTTCATCGGCCGCGACCAGGAGCGCCTGGACATTCGGATGGTGCTCGACCGCGCCGCGACCGGCTCGGGCGGAATGCTGTTCATCGCCGGAGCCCCAGGCATCGGCGCCTCGCGCCTCGCCGCGGAGGTGGCCGCCGACGCGGCGCGCAAGGGATGGATGGTGCTCAGCGGCAGGTGCGCGGAGCAGGCCGGCGGGCCGTATGCCCCCTTCCGGGAGGCGCTGAGCGCCGCCGTGGCCGGCGCCGGGGCCAAGACGCTGCAAGACGCAGTCGGCGATAACGGTCCGCTGCTGGCCAACCTCGTGCCGGCGCTGCGACAAAAGGTCCGTGGAATGGAACCCGGCAGCGATATCAGCGCGGACGAGCTGCGCGAGCGGCTGTTCCGCGCCGTGCACGACTTCCTGGTCGGCTGCCAGGGCGCGAAGCCGCTGCTCATCCTTCTCGACGACCTGCAGTGGGCGGATGAAGGCACCGTCCTCCTGCTCCGCGACCTGGCCGAGCGGCTTGGCGGTAGCCGGATCGTGATCGCGGCCACGTATTGGGAATCGGAGCTGGACTCGGGCCGGCCCTTCACATCCATCGTGTCCCGGCTGCTGCGCCGCCGCCGAGCGCAGAGGATCGGCCTCGGCCGCCTCACCGACCGCGAGGTCGAGAGGATGGTCGCGGCCTTGGCGGAGACGCCCCTTACGCCGGTTCAGCTCATCGGGATCCAGGCCGCGACAGAGGGCAACCCGCTGTTCGTCGAGCAGTCCTTCCTGTACATGTCGGCGTCCGAAAGCATGCTTGGCGGCAGCTCTCGGGTTCAGCCGAGCTTCACCGAGGAGGACCTCGAGCTCGCTCAGAGCGTGCGTGGACTGATCGGCCGGAGGTTGGAACGTCTCAGCGAACCCGCCCAGCGAATGCTGGTCGCCGCGGCGGTGGTAGGACGCGACTTCGACATTGCGCTGCTCGAAGCGTTCGGAGAGCTATCGGGCCACGAGCTGCGCGAGGCGCTCGACGAGGCAATACGCGCGCGCTTCCTCATCGGTGTGGGGGGCGACCGCTATCGGTTCGCACACGACCTCGTGCGGCAGCGCGTGCTCGGCGTTCTCTCCTTGCCGCGCCTTCAGGCGTATCACCTCGCGGTCGCGGACACGCTTGAGCGCGTTTATGGAAAGAGCGCCAGCGAGCGCGCCGGAGAGATCGGCTTCCACCTGTACCAGGCGGGCACCGCAGCGGACCCCGTGCGAACCTC
>JALYYG010000222.1 GCA_030946685.1 Candidatus Dormiibacterota bacterium
GCCCCGCGACCGCGAGCCCGTAGACGTAGGGCCGGCCCAACAGGACGGCGTTCGCGCCCAGGGCGAGCGCCTTGATGACGTCGGCACCGCGACGGATGCCGCTGTCCATCAGCACCACCGCGTTGTCTCCAAGCGCATCGCGCACCTCCACCAGCGCATCGAGCGAAGCTACGGCCCCATCCACCTGCCGGCCGCCATGGTTGGAAACGATGACGCCCTGAAAGCCGGCGTCCAGCACCCGGCGAGCGTCGTCGGCACGCAGGACGCCCTTGGCGAGCAGCGGCAGGCGGGTCCTTTCGCGTAACCAGGCGAGGTCGTCCCAGCGCAGGCCCAGATTGGAGAACATCCCGACCATGGCTGCTCCAGCGCCCCGCGGATCCTCTTCCGGCGAGACCGAAAGTCGCGAACGGAACACCGGGTCACTGGTGAACTGGCCGATCCCGTCGCCGAGGACGAACGGTAGGTAGCGGTTGCTGAGATCGCGAACGCGCCAGCCCAATTGCAGCGTGTCCAGAGTCAGGACGATGGCCGCATAGCGGGCCGCCTCCGCGCGACGCACGAGGCTGGCCACCACCTCGCGGTCGTTGACCCAGTAGAGCTGATACCAGCGTGGAGCGTCGCCCATCGCCGCGGCGATCGTTTCCATCGATGTGGAGGAGGCGGTGCTCACCACCCACGGAATGCCGGAGGCCGCGGCGGCGCTGGCGACCGCGAGGTCGCCGTCGGGACGGGCGGCGGCGAGCACGCCAACCGGGGCCAGAAAGAACGGGGCTGGCGACGATGTGCCCAACACGCTGACGTGGAGATCCCGCTGCTGGTTACCGGCGAGCATCGCGGGACGCAGACGCCAGCGCCTGAAGGCCTCTCGGTTGGCCCGCATCGTCGACTCGCCGCCGGCGCCGCCGGCGATGTAGTCGAAGGGGCCTGGCTCGAGCGCCGCTTTCGCACGGGACTCCCACCCATCCGGGTCGAGCGGAAAATCGTCGGCGCTCCCGCCATAGATTTCGGCCTGCGTCGCCGGCCCAATCGGAAAGGACATTTCCGGCATCGCTTAGCCGGAGACCGGCCTGGCCGGACCGCGACGCGCGCGGTGAGGCTCGTCTCGCAGATCGACGGTGATGTTCGTGGCGCGACAGCTGGCCAGCAATTTGCCCTCGTCATCGTGGAGCTCCGAAGCGGCGAATGTCACCCGTCGGGTCTTGCGGACGACCCAGCCTGTCGCGCGGATTCGCCCGGGCCGGGTCGGCCGATAGAACTCGGTCCTCAGGTCGGCGGTGAGGTAGACCTCGTCCCGGTCGAGAAGGCTCCAGGTCGCGCTGCCCATCGCGCTGTCCAGGATCGCGGTCACCATGCCGCCGTGGACGATCCAGCCGTCGCCCGCCGGGAATGCCTGATCGGTGTTCGGCTCCCACTCGAGCACGGCGCGTCCCGCCTCGAGCTCGGCACGCCGCCAGCCGAGTGCATTCCAGATGCCGGGCTCCCCCGGCGCTGGTTGTTGCCATGAGTCCATTTCTGCGAACCGCTCGCCGGGGCGAAAGCCCGTGCGGTCAGACGTCATGACGGGATCCTCGTTCGTTCTTGTTCCACCAGCACCCGTCGCAGGATTTTTCCTGAAGGGCTCTTCGGGATCTGGTCAACCACGTCGAGCTGCCGGATCTTCTTGTACGGTGCCACCTGCTGGTTCACGAATGCCATCAGCTCGTCCGGCGTGATGGCGCCCTTGAGCACGACCAGCGCTTTCGGTACCTCGCCGGCTTCCGGATCGGGGCATGGGATCACCGCGGCGTCGGCCACGGCCGGGTGCGTGAGGAGGAGACCCTCGAGCTCGGCGGGCGCGACCTGGTAACCCTTGTACTTGATCAGCTCCTTGAGCCGGTCCACGACATGCAGGTAGCCATCGGCATCCACGGATCCGATGTCGCCCGTGTGCAGCCAACCCTGCGCATCGAGCATGGCCGCGGTCGCGTCCGGGTTGTTGAGGTACCCCGTCATCACCTGGGGTCCGCGGATCCACACTTCCCCTTGCCCTCCCGGTCCTAGCTCGGCACCGCTTAAGGGATCCATGACCTTGCATTCCGTGTTCGGGATGAGGAGGCCGGCCGAGCCGCCGCGCCGCTTCAAGGGGTCGACCGGTGTGGTCGACACCACCGGGCTCGTCTCGGTGAGGCCGTATCCCTGGGCAACGAAACATTTCAGGCGGTCTCCGCACGCCTGCTCAACATTGGCGTCGAGCGGTGCGGCTCCCGAGTTGATCGACAGCAGAGCGTGCAGGTCATATCGGGCGACCAATGGGTGCTTGGCCAGGGCCAGAACGATGGGAGGCACGACGTTGGCGCGCGTGATCGCGTAGTCCTGCATCAGCCGCAGGAAGAGTTCGAGGTCGAAGCGGGGCATGGTGACGATGGTGACGCCCTGGTAGAGGCTGATGTTCAGCAGCACCGTGAAGCCATAGATGTGGTAGAAGGGCAGGACCGCGATCGAGCGTTCGTTCTCAATGGCCTGGACGACCGCCGAGGTTTGCACGATGTTCGCGACCAGGTTTCGGTGGGTGAGCATGACGCCCTTCGGTAACCCGGTCGTCCCGCTCGAGTAGGGCAGCGCCACCAGGTCTTTCCGTGGATCGATCGACACAGCCGGAACGGCATCGTCCCCTTCCATCAAAGCCGCGAACGGAGTGGCCCGTGCCGCCTCGCCAAAGACGAACACCTCTTTCACCGGCGCCTGGCGGGTGGCCTCGAGCGCATGGTCGAGGAGCTCGGGGATCGTGACCAGATACTTTGCCCGGGAGTCGTTGAGCTGAAGCGCGACCTCGCGAGGCGTTGACAATGGATTTGAGGTCGTCGCGATCCCACCAAGCGTGGCGACCGCGTGCAGGGCCACCGCGTATTCGAGAACGTTCGGGCTGTAGATCGCGAAGACGTCGCCTTTTTCGAACCCACGGCGCGCGAGGCTGGCCGCCACCTGGCGGACCGACCCGGCCAGCTCTGCGTACGTGAGGGCGCGCCCGGTCGGCCCATCGATCAGGGCCGGCTTGCTCCCGAGCCCCGCCGCCCCGGCGAGCACGAAGGCCGGCAGGGAGATATCGGGAATGTCGAGGTCCGGGTACCGGCTGCGAAAGATCACGTGCGCACCAGTGTCAGGCCCATGCGCGCAGCGTCGCGTGTCCCTTCAGTAGATTGCGCGCGATCGACCGCCGCTGGATCTCGTCCGTTCCCTCGTAGATCCGGTAGACGCGAACGTCGCGCATCACGCGCTCGATCGGCATCTCTTTGGTGTAGCCCATGCCGCCGTGGATCTGCATGACGCGGTCGACCACACGCCAGATCATGCCGGCCCCCGCCAGCTTCGCCATCGACGCCTCATGCCGAGCGTCACCACCCTGGTCGGCCTTCCAGGCGGCGTTAAGCACGAGCCACTTCACCTGCTCGATCTCGACGGCGCTGTCGGCCAGCATCCACTGGATCGCCTGGTACTCGGCGATGGGGCGGCCAAAAGCGATCCGATGGCGCGAATAATCCAGCGCCATCTCGAGCAGCCGTTGCGCCTGGCCGACTGCCCGGGCAGGGATGATGATCCGTCCCTGGCCAATCCAGGCCATGGCGAGCTGGAAGCCATTTCCGACTTCGCCGAGGACGTTGTCGCCCGGGACGTGGACCCCGTCGAAGTTGATTTCCGCCGGCCGCCACGCCCCCATCGTCTGGATGGGCTGGCTGCTCCATCCCATCGCGCGGTCGACGAGGAAAGCCGTGACGCCACCCTGGTGACCCTTGCTCTTGTCCGTGACGGCAAAGACGATCGCGAAGTCCGCTTCGAGACCATTCGTGATGAAGACCTTCCGCCCGTTGAGGACCCACTCCGAGCCGTCCCGGACAGCCGGCATCTGGATGTTGGTCGCGTCC
>JALYYG010000234.1 GCA_030946685.1 Candidatus Dormiibacterota bacterium
AACCGATTCTTCAGCTCCGGGCGATCAGCAAGCACTTTGGGGCCGTCGAAGCTCTGTCAGGAGTCGACTTCGAGGTCTATCCCAGCGAGGTGGTGGCGCTCGTCGGCGACAACGGCGCCGGCAAGTCGACTCTCGTGAAGACGATCGCGGGCATCAACATCCCTGACTCTGGTGAGATCTTGTTCGAAGGCCACCACGTCACCATCCACGGTCCACGCGACCCGGCCGCTCTTGGGATCTCCACCGTCTACCAGGATCTCGCCCTGTGCGACAACCTCGATGTCGTTGCCAACCTGTACCTCGGCCGCGAGGAGGTTTCGCCGCCAGTCCGTCTCCTGAGCGAAGAGCGGATGGAGCAGCGCGCGCGCGAGGTCCTCAAGACGCTGGACGTCAAGATTCCGAACCCTCGCAATCCCGTGGCTGCGCTATCGGGCGGCCAGCGCCAATCCGTAGCAGTCGCCCGTTCCGTGATGTGGAAGGCAAAGGTCGTGCTGCTTGACGAGCCCACTGCGGCGCTCGGCGTGCAGCAAACGAAACAGGTCCTCGAACTGATCCTTCGCCTACGCAACCAGGGCCTGGGCGTAGTTGTGATAAGCCACAACCTCGCCAACGTCTTCGAGGTCGCCGACCGCATCGTCGTCCTGCGGCTGGGCAAGCGAGTGGGGTCGTTCGATCGCAAGGCGGCATCCGAAGAGGCCATCGTGGCAGCGATCACCGGCGCCGAGTTCGGCAAGTTCCAACCCCTGACATGAGCACCGCAGGCACGCCGAGCGCACCCACAGAGGCTCCTGTAACCAGCAACGTCAGGGCATTCTGGCGGAGGATCAGCCAGGGCGACATCGGATCGCTGCCGGTCATCGCCGGGCTGATCCTGATTTGGCTCGTGTTCGACTTCCTCAACCCGCTCTTCCTCAGCCCGCGGAACCTGACCAACCTCGCCACACAGGTGGCGGACATCGGCATCGTCTCGGTGGGGATCGTTCTGGTCCTGCTCCTGGGCGAGATCGACCTGTCGGTCGGCTCGGTGTACGGCCTTGGCTCCGCCGTTGTGGCCATTCTCAGCTACCAGAAGGGTTGGCCTGCGGCGCCGGCTATCGCCGCGGGCCTTCTTGTTGGCGCGGCGATCGGGACGTTCCAGGGCTTCTTCTTCACGCGGTTCAAGATCCCGTCGTTCGTGGTCACACTGGCCGGACTGCTGACCTGGTTCGGCGCCCAGCTCCATGTCATGGGCGAGACCGGCACGATAAACATCAGCGACCCGAACATCCTCAATCTAGCGGGACTCTTGCTCTCCGCGACCGTTGGCTGGATCCTCGCGGGAATAGTCGTCGTCGTGCTGTCAATCGACCTGGTGGTGCGACGGCGGCGGCGGGCGGCAGTTGGCCTCCCTCAGACAGGCTTGATTGGCGACCTCGTCAAGTTCGCGGTCGTTGTGGCCGTCGTGGTGGGAGCTACCGCCGTCATGAGCTCATACCAGGGGGTGCCGCTCCCACTGGTCATCCTGCTCGCGATTGTGGCCGGTTTCGACCTGATCACGACGCGGACGAAATTTGGGCGGCACATATTCGCTGTCGGGGGCAACGCCGAAGCGGCGCGCCGGGCGGGCATCTCGGTCAATAGCATCCGGATCGCGGTTTTCGCCTTGTCGGGGACCCTGGCCGTGGCCGGCGGGATCATGGGGGCTTCGCGCGTCACACTTGTCAGCTATTCATCTGGGACTGGGGACACCCTCCTCAACGCCATCGCTGGAGCTGTGATCGGTGGCACCAGTCTGTTCGGCGGGCGCGGCACCGTGTGGTCGGCGCTCACAGGGGCGCTCGTGATCGGGTCGATCAATAACGGCCTGGCCCTCCTGAGCGCAGCCTCAGACGTCAAGTCGATGGTCACGGGAGCCGTGCTGCTGGCGGCGGTCACCATCGACGCGGTGGCCCGCCAGGGCCGGCAGAGGGCGGGCGTCTAGCCTCCAGTAGGCCTCCCCGTTTCTGGTTAGCCTTCATTGATCGGCCCTCCGGCGCGCACGGCGCGCCACCTCCCCGCGGAGCGGGGAGGATCACCTATTGAGCCCCTTCTAGGGTGCTCTGGGGCGGGGCGATTGGGAATTTGCTTGGCGGGGTAACTATTTCTCTACATATGAGCACCCCGAAATCCGAACTCCTGCCCGTTCTGCCCATGGACGACGTGGTCGTCCTTCCCCATATGACCGTCACGCTGGCCGTGGAAGGCGACAGCCAGAAGGCCGCCATCGAGGCCGCCCGCCAGGGCAGCCGCCTCGTCCTCCTGGTACCCCGCATCGACGGGCAGTTCGGCAAGATCGGCACCGTCGCCCGGCTGGGCGATTCGGCCGAGCTTCCGACCGGCGCCGAGGCCTTCATGATCCGGGGCGAATACCGCGCCCGCCTGGGCAGCGGCCAGGCCGACATCGGCGGAGCGCTGTGGGTGAAGGCCGACCCCGTGCCCGACCCGGACCCCGCCACTGACAAGGCAATCGAGCTCGGCCGCGAGTACCGCGCGATGCTGGAGAACCTCGTGGAGTCGAGGGGCGTCCCGCAGCTCATTCAGTTCCTTCGCGCCGCCAAGACGCCGAGTCACCTCGCGGACCTGGCCGGCTACTCGCCTGACCTCAGCACCGAACAGAAGCTAGAGATTCTCGAGACGCTGGACCTGGAAGAGCGCCTGGCCAAGCTCATCGGCTGGACCAAGCAGACCCTCGCCGACGCATCGCTCAAGGAGAGGATCCGCAGCGACGTCGCCGAAGGCATGGAGAAGACTCAGCGCGAGTTCATGCTCCGGCAGCAGCTCGAAGCGATCAAGAAGCAGCTAAACGAAGGCAGCAGCGACGTCGTCTCAACGTACCGCGAGCGGGTCGCGAAGGCGGGCATGCCGGAGGGCGTGCTCACCGAGGTCACGCGTGAGCTCGACCGGCTGGAGCGCACCAGCGAGCAGAACCCGGAGTACGGCTGGATCCGCACGTACCTCGACTGGATGCTCGACATCCCCTGGAACGTGCGGTCGGAAGACAACTACGACCTGGGCGAGGCCCGTCGCATCCTCGATGAGGACCACACGGGCCTGTCCGACGTCAAGGATCGAATCATCGAATTCCTCGCTGTGCGCAAGCTGCGCAAAGAGCGCGGGCTCGAGGTGCTCGGCGGACGTGGTTCGGGCGCGATCATCACGCTGGTCGGACCTCCCGGAGTCGGAAAGACCTCGCTTGGCGAGTCGGTCGCGCGCGCCCTCGGCAGGAAGTTCACACGTGTTTCCCTCGGAGGCATTCGCGACGAAGCCGACATCCGCGGACACCGGCGCACCTACGTCGGCGCCCTGCCGGGTCGCATCGTGCGTGCGCTGAAAGAGGCCGGGACCAAGAACCCGGTGATCATGCTGGACGAGATCGACAAGGTCGGCAGCGACTGGAGGGGCGACCCATCAGCCGCGCTGCTCGAGGTTCTCGACCCCGCGCAGAACAACACTTTCCGCGACCACTACCTCGAGGTCGACCTCGACCTTTCAGAGGTCCTGTTCATCCCGACCGCGAACGTCTCCGAGACGATTCCCGCGCCGCTGCTCGACCGCATGGAGCTCATCCGGCTCGACGGCTACACAGAGGAAGAGAAGGTTGCCATCGCGCGTGACCACCTCCTGAAGCGGCAGGTCAGGCAGGCAGGCCTGAATCCCGAAGAGGTAACCGTCACTGATGAGGCTTTGATGAAGGTCATCACGGACCACACTCGCGAGGCCGGCGTCCGCAACCTCGAGCGCGAGCTCGGCAAGATGACCCGCAAGGTCGCGACCAAGGTCGCCACCAAGGCGCTCACGCCGCCGGTTGCCATTACGCCAGATCGCGTGCGCGAGTTCCTCGGCAAGCCCAGGTTCGACAACGAGGTCGCCGCCCGCACCGCTGTGCCGGGCGTGGCCACCGGCCTTGCAGTCACCGGTACAGGCGGAGACGTGCTCTTCGTCGAGGCCACCTCCACGAACACCAACGGCCACGGCGCCAGCCTGACCCTGACGGGCCAGCTCGGAGACGTCATGAAGGAGTCGGCGCAGATCGCGCTCTCTTACGTGCGGTCGCACACCGCTGAGCTCAAGATCGCGGACGACGCTGCGGACCGGTCCTTCCACATCCACGTCCCCGAGGGCGCGGTTCCGAAGGACGGCCCATCCGCCGGCGTGACGATGACCACCGCCATCGTGAGCCTGCTGACCGGGCGTCCGGTTCGGAGCACAGTCGGCATGACGGGCGAGGTCACCCTGCAGGGCTTGGTGCTGCCGATCGGCGGCGTCAAGCAGAAGGTGCTGGCCGCTCACCGGATGGGACTCACCGAGGTAATCCTTCCCCGCCGCAACGAGAAGGACCTCGACGACGTGCCCGAGAGCGTGCGCAAGGTCATGACTTTCCACCTGGCCGGCCGGGTGGAAGAGGTGCTCGAGTTCGCACTCGAGCCGTCGGCGCAGAGCAAGACCGTAGCGGCCTGACCGCAGTGCCGATCCAATCCTCGCCCCAAGGCACCTTCGGCACAACGATGCCGGGTGGGAAGTGGCTGCAGAAGCTTTTCGAGCCGCTGGCGAAGAGGCAGATCGACGCGTACCGGCGTACGGGCGGACGAACCGAATGAGCCGAATGATGGGCTTCCCGGTTGTGCTCCTCACAACTAAGGGAGCAAAGTCGGGAATGGAGCGTACGACCGCGCTCGGAGGGTTTGCCGACGGAGACGACGCGTGGCTCGTCGTTGCTTCCAATGGGGGCGCGCAACGCCACCCGGCCTGGTTCGCGAACATGGTGCGACACCCTGACGACCTCTGGCTCGAGGTGGGCAAACGCAAGATGAAAGTGCGATGCGACTCTCTCACCGGTGCGGCACGCGAAGACGCGCTAAATCGCATAGCGTCCATTTCGGCCCGCTACGGGGGCTACCCGAAAAAGACAGACCGGGAGATCCCGGTCGTGCGCTTGACTCGGATCTCCGGATAGTGGCCGCCCGCCGGTCTTCGCGAGAGGTTCTCGAGAGGGCGACGACGATCGCCGTGGTCGGCGCCTCCAGGGATCCGTTCAAGGCGGGAGGCTCGGTGCCCGAGGGACTGCAGCGGCGCGGCTTCCGCATCATCCCGATCAACCCGTTCGCCGAGGTCCTTTTCGGCGAGCGCGTTTACCGCTCCCTCGCCGATGTGCCGGAGAAGGTCGACCTGGTCGACGTCTTCAGGCCGGCCGCTGACGCGCCCGACATTGCGCGGCAGGCGGTGGCCATTGGCGCGAAGGCGCTGTGGCTCCAGGAGGACATCCGCTCGGAGGAGGCGCGCAAGATCGCCGAGTCCGCGGGCCTGGACTTCATCCAGGACGAATGCACGGCTGTGGTGACCGCGCTCTATAAAATCACGAAAGAGACTGCGGCGTAGATGTGAAAGGGAACCCGGATGGTTCCCTCTGCGCGCCGGGCGCGAGCAGGATCGGACTTACTGATTGCATGCTCTGTGGGCCACCCCGGCCAACCCTGCGACGCTAGTCCCTGAACAGCAACCAACGCGGAGCGCGGGCAGCTAACCTCAAATCGTGGCTTCCCGGCGTCCCCAGCATCGCCCTCGTGACCGAAGCGTCGAATGCGAGCTGAAGTTTCGCGTGGAAGGTCCTCGCGATCACGCTCGGCTGCGCGCCGTCCTGCGCAAGCGAGGAGCCCGGCTCGATCGCAAGTACGACGAGGAGAACTACAGGTTCGACGGCCCTGGCAAGTCGACGCGCAGTACGACATTGAGGCTGCGAGTGCTGAACGGCGGCCCGCTAGGGGTGCTCACGGCGAAAGGCCCGGCCAGCTTCGTGGGCAGCGTCAAGGTTCGCGAGGAGACCGAGGTCGAGGTCAAGGACGCACACGCGACGCTCGACCTGCTGACCGAGCTCGGCTTTCGAGTCGAGTTCACATATAACAAGCACCGCGCGATGTGGACGCTGGATGGGGTCGTAACGGTGACCCTCGACACGCTGGATGCCGGCTGGTTCGTAGAGCTGGAAGGACCGCTCGAGGCGCTTCCAGAGCAGGCCCGCAGCCTCGGCCTCAACCCTGCGAAGGCGCTGAAGGATTCTTACTCGGTGTTGGCGCGAAAGCACCTGGCGAAGGCCGCGGCCGTGCCGGGGAATCCCAGCAAACGGCCCCCTCCCGCGCGGGATAGGCCTTGACTTGATGCGCGCCTTCCCCGCTCCGCGGGGGAGGCGTCTTAGAGCCTAGGTTTTAGCCGGGCCCACCCAGACCGTCTGGACGTTGGTGAACTCTCGGATTCCGTGCGATGACAGCTCGCGGCCGTAGCCTGACCGTTTGACCCCTCCGAACGGCAGGCGAGCGTCTGACGCGACCATGCCGTTCACGAACACCAGGCCCGCCTCCACCCGCTCCGCAAGCTTCTGGCCGCGCTCGACATCGCTGGTCCAGATGCTCGAACCCAGCCCGAAGTCGGTGTCATTGGCGACCCGCAGGGCATCTTCGGCGTCGTGGACGCGGATGACCGCCGCGACAGGGCCGAAGGTCTCTTCGTTGTAGACGGGCATCCCAGGGCGCACCCCAGCAAGGACCGTTGGCTCGAAGAAGTTCCCGCCGTTGTCAAGCCTCTTCCCGCCGGTCATAACTCGGGCGCCCTTCTTTACCGACTCCTTCACCTGGCGTTCTAGGTCGTTGACGAGATCCGCACGCGCGAGCGGACCGACCTGATTCGCGCGATCCATGGGGTCCCCCACCTTGAGCGCCGCGACCGCGCTCGAGAAGCGCTCTTCGAACTCTTCGGCGATGGGCTCGGCGACGATGAAACGCTTGGCGGCGATGCAGCTCTGGCCGTTGTTCTGGTTGCGAGCGCGGCAAGCGACGGTGGCCGCGGCCTTGACGTCCGCATCCTCCAACACGATGAAGGGATCCGAGCCGCCCAGCTCGAGCACGGACTTTTTGAGCGCCTTACCGGCTGCCGCGGCGACCAGCTCGCCCGCAGCCTCAGAGCCTGTGAGGGTGACGCCGGCGACACGTCGGTCGGCGATGATGCTCTCTACCGGGCCCGGGCCGATCAGGAGGGTCTGGAAGACGCCCTTGGGAACGCCGGCCTCTCGGAACACGTCCTCGATTGCCAGCGCGCATTGTGGGACGTTGGAGGAGTGCTTCAGGAGCATCACGTTTCCGGCCGCGAGGGCCGGCAGCCCCGCGCGGAAGGCCTGCCAGAAGGGGAAGTTCCAGGGCATGACCGCGAGGATCACGCCCAGCGGCTGATACCGGATGTAGCTCTTGGTGGCCGTGCTCTCGACCGGCTCGTCCGCGAGCAGGCGCGCGGCGTTGTCGGCGATCCAGGTCGCGGTCCACGCGCACTTCTCGACCTCCGCTTCAGCCTCCACGATGGGCTTGCCCATCTCCGATGTCATGAGCGCGGCGAAGCGTGGCTTCTCCGCTCGGAGGACGCCCGCCACGGATCGCAGGAGCGCTGTGCGCAGGTCGAGGCCGGCGTCGCGCCAGGCGTGCCGCGAGCCCCAGGCGCGGTCGACGGCTGTCTCGATGTCGGCGGCGTCAAGCTCGGGGAAGGTCGCCAGCTCCTTGCCGTTGGCGGGGTCGATCGATCTCAGCATGTCTACAGATTAGCTGCCCTGCCAACCACGCCTCGTTTACGGCCCAACCTAGCAAACGCCCCCGCCCTACCTCAGCGCTGCCGTTGACGTTTGTCCCTAGTAAACGCCCCCCACCCTGCCCTCCGCCCTCAAGGGGGGAGGGGGACATGGGTACGATTTGCATTAGTGGCACGTGCTCCTGTGAAGCGCCGGCTTGGTAGCCCTTCCATCCAGCCTTCCCCCACGCCGGAGCTGGTTGCCGACGGCCGGCGCCGCGTGGTCATAGAAAGTGTCTCGCCCGAGGTCGACCGCGGCCGGTTCCCCAGCAAGCGCTCACTTGGCGAGCGGGTTGCGATCGAGGCCGATGTTTTCGCCGATGGTCATGACGCAGTTTCCTGCGTCATTCGCTATCGCCACCAGTCAGAGAGTGCGTGGACCGAGGCTCCGATGGTTGCGCTCGGCAACGACAGGTGGCGCGCTGAGTTCGCCGTCAGCGAGCTCGGCCGGTACTTCTACACGGTCCAGGGCTGGGTCGATCGCTTTCAGACGTGGCACATACAGCTCGGCAAGCGCATCGCAGCGGGACAGGACGTAGTCCTCGAGCTCGAGGTGGGAGCACGGCTGGTCGAGGCGGCGGCCGCACGCGCCCAGGGCGCGGACGCGACCCACCTTCTGAAGCACGCTGAGACGCTTCGTCACGCCTTTGGCGCCGCAGCTTCTGTGGGCAGGGACCTCATCGACCTCATGGAACGCAACCCCGACCGGAGTGAGGCGGTCACCTACCCGCGCGAGCTCGAGATGCTCGTGGACCCGCTTCGTGCACGCTTCAGCGCCTGGTACGAGCTGTTCCCGAGGTCGGCCGGCGAACCGGGCCGCCACGGCACGTTCCGTGACGTGGAACAACGCCTGCCCTACATCGCCTCGATGGGTTTTGACGTCCTTTACCTGCCGCCGATTCACCCGATCGGGAGCACCAACCGCAAGGGTGCGAACAACAGCGTTCAGGCCTCGCCCGGCGAGCCGGGGAGCCCGTGGGCGATCGGGTCCGAAGAGGGCGGCCACAAGGCCGTCCACTCCGAGCTCGGCACGCTTGAAGACTTTCGCCACCTGGTTCGGGCTGCCGATGAACACGGACTGGGGCTTGCGCTTGACATCGCATTCCAGTGCTCACCCGACCATCCCTACATTCGGGAGCACCCTGAATGGTTCCGGCACCGGCCGGACGGCTCCATCCAGTACGCGGAGAATCCACCCAAGAAATACGAAGACATCGTCCCGCTGGACTTCGAATGCACAGCGTGGCGCGAGCTCTGGAGCGAGCTGCTGTCGATCGTCAACCACTGGATAACCCAGGGCGTGCGCATCTTCCGGGTCGACAATCCTCACACGAAGCCCTTCGCGTTCTGGGAATGGCTCATCGGCGAGGTGAAGCGGGACCATCCGGAGGTGATCTTCCTGGCGGAAGCGTTTACGCGCCCCAAGGTCATGTACCGTCTCGCCGAGGCGGGCTTCAGCCAGTCATACACGTACTTCGCGTGGCGCAACACCACGTGGGAGCTCACGCAGTACTTCACCGAGCTGACGCAGACGCCGGTGAGCGACTACTTTCGGCCCAACCTGTGGACGAACACGCCTGACATCCTCACCGAGTACCTCCAGACGGGCAGCAGGCCCGCGTTCGGGGCGCGCCTCGTGCTGGCCGCCACGCTGGGCGCGAGCTACGGCATCTACGGACCCGCGTTCGAGCTGTGCGAGGCCCGCCCCAAGGAACACGGTTCCGAGGAGTACCTGGACTCGGAGAAGTACCAGCTTCGCAGCTGGAACCTCGACGCACCCGATAGCCTTCGCGAGATGATCACGCTGGTCAATGAGATCCGGCGCGAGAACCTTGCTCTGCAGAGCGACCGCGGCCTGCGGTTCCACCCGACGGAGAACGACAGCCTGCTGGCTTACACGAAGAGCACAGGTGACCTTGCGGACGTCGTCCTCACTGTGGTCAACCTCGACCCTCACCACACGCAGTCGGGCATGGTGACTCTTCCGTTGAAGGCGCTCGGCCTGGAAACCGACAAGGGCTACCAGGCGCACGAGCTTCTTAGCGGAGCGCGCTACCTGTGGAACGGGCCCCGCAACTACGTCGAGATCAACCCCCAAGCCGCGCCGGCGCAGATCTTCAGGTTCAGGCGCCGCATCCGCAGCGAACACGACTTCGAGTATTTCCTGTGATCACCGAACCCGCGGAGGGCACTGTTCCGGCAGTCGAGCGGCCGGCCAAGCGGCGCAGGCTGGAGACGTTTCAGCTCGACGACGATCCGCTCTGGTACAAGGACGCGATCATCTACGAGCTCCACGTTCGCGCCTTCAACGACAGTGACGGCGACGGGAGTGGCGACTTCAAAGGCCTGATCGAAAAACTGCCCTACCTGCAGGAGCTGGGCGTGAGCGCAATCTGGCTCCTGCCCTTCTACCCATCGCCTCTTCGCGACGACGGCTACGACATCGCCGACTACGAGGACGTCAACCCAATGTTCGGCCGGCTTGCCGACGCCCGCCAGTTCATCGCGGAGGCGCACCGGCGTGGCATGAGAGTGATCAATGAGCTGGTCTGCAACCACACCTCCGACCAGCATCCGTGGTTCCAGCGCGCGAGGCGGGCTCGGCCGGGCAGCACACTGCGAAACCTTTACGTCTGGAGCGAGACCAACCAGAAGTACCAGGACGCCCGGATCATCTTCAAGGACTTCGAGGTTTCCAACTGGACCTGGGACCACGTCGCCGGCGCGTACTACTGGCATCGCTTCTTCTCCCACCAGCCGGACCTCAACTACGACAGCCCGCGAGTCAAGGAAGCGATGTTCAAGACATGCGAGTTCTGGCTCGACATGGGCATTGACGGCATGCGCCTCGACGCCAGCCCCTACCTCTTCGAGCGCGAGGGCACCAACTGCGAGAACCTCCCGGAAACCCACGCGTTCCTGCGCGAGCTCCGGAAGCACATCGACACGAAGTACCGCAACCGGATGCTGCTCTCAGAGGCCAACCAGTGGCCCGAGGATGCGGTCGCCTACTTCGGCCAGGGCGACGAATGCAACATGGGTTTCCACTTCCCGCTCATGCCCAGGCTCTTCATGTCGATCCGGATGGAGGACCGGTTCCCCATCGTCGACATCATGGCCCAGACGCCGGCCATCCCCGACAACTCGCAGTGGGCGCTGTTCCTGCGGAACCACGATGAGCTGACGCTCGAGATGGTCACCGATGAGGAGCGCGACTACATGTACCGCGCCTACACGCAGGACCGCGCGGCGCGCATCAACCTCGGCATCCGCCGGCGCCTGGCCCCACTGCTCGGCAACGAGCGGCGCCGTATCGAGCTGATGAACGGTCTGCTGTTCTCACTGCCGGGGACGCCGGTCATCTACTACGGCGACGAGATCGGGATGGGCGACAACATCTTTCTTGGCGACCGCAACGGCGTGCGAACGCCCATGCAGTGGAGCGGCGACCGCAACGCCGGCTTCTCTGACTGCAACAGACAGCGCCTGTTCCTGCCCGTGATCACGGATCCCGAGTACCACTACGAAACGGTCAACGTCGAGACCCAACACCAGAACCCGCACTCGCTCCTCTCCTGGATGAAGCGGGTGATCGCTCTGCGCAAGCGTCACCGCGCATTCGGGCGCGGCACCCTGGAGCTGCTCCGGCCGGAGAACCGCAAGATCCTGGCGTTCGTGCGGCGCTACGAATCCGAGCAGATCCTGGTCATCGCCAACCTTTCGCGTTTCCTACAGACCGTGGAGCTCGACCTTTCCGCCTGGAAAGGGATGGTGCCAATGGAGCTGTTCGGCTCCACGGACCTGCCGATGATCGGCGAGACGCCCTATTTCCTGACCCTCGGCCCGCACTCCTTCTTCTGGTTCAGCCTGCAGCCCCGCGCCGTGGCCCAGATCCAGGGCGACGGGCAGGCGCCGGCGGCTGTGCTGCCGGAGATCAAGGTCACCTCCGGCTGGGACTCGGTGCTGCTCGGATCGTCCAGAGAGCGGTTGGAGACGGTCCTGCTCAGTTACGTCAGGCAGCGCCGATGGTTCGCAGGCAAGGCCCGCCGGCTGAAGTCGGCACAAATCCAGGATGCGCTCGATCTTCCGGGCGTCGACGGCGCCGCCTACCTGGTCACCGTGCTCGTGTCGTACGCGGAGGGCGACCCGGACACGTACCTGGTGCCGATGGCTTACGCGAGGGCCTCTGAAGCGGCGCAGATCCTCGAGCGCTGGCCACAGTCAGCGATCGCGTGGCTCCGTTCGGACGGCGAAGAGCAACGCGGCCTCCTCTACGACGCGCTGGGGCCGCCAGGCTTTGCCGACGCACTGCTCGCGGCGATCGGACGCCGCCGCCGGTCCACAGGCTCCACCGGGACGCTGGTGGGATCGACCACCAAGGCCTTCACGCGCTTGCGTGGTCCTGAGACGATCAAGCTCGAAGCCGCCCTCTCCGTGGCCGAGCAGACGAACAACTCGGTCGTGTTTGGGGAGCGCCTTATCCTCAAGGTCTCGCGGCGCCTCGAGGAGGGCACGAATCCCGAGCTCGAGGTGGGCCGTTTCCTTACCGAGAAGACCAGCTTCACGCAAATCGCGCCGATCGCCGGCAGCCTTGAGCTCCGGCGCGAAAGAGGCGAACCGCTCACGCTGGCCATCCTCCAGGCTTATGTGCCGAACCAGGGCGACGCCTGGCAGTACACGCTGACAACGCTCGCTCACTTCCTCAAAGGACTGGACCTGGTTCCGGCCGAAGAACCGCCCAAGCTGCCCCGCAGCGTAGTGCAGGCGAGCGCAGTCGATCTGCCCGAGGCGGCGGCTCGGACAGTCGGCGCCTACCTCGATTCGGCGCGGCTGCTGGGCCAGCGGACGGCCGAGCTGCACGCTGCCCTTGCTTCGGAGCCGGACGACCCTGCGTTCGCCCCCGAGCACATTTCGCAGCAGGACCAGCGCTCCATCTACCAGACGCTGAGCGGAGTCGCCCTTCGCTCGATGGAGCTGCTGCGCGCCCAGCTGAAGCGACTGCCCGAGGACGCGCGCGACGAGGCCCGCCAGGTGCTCGAGCTCGAGCCGCGAATCGCGGCCACGCTGCGAGCATTCCTGAGCCGGCGGTTGACGACGACACGAATCCGCGTGCACGGTGACTATCACCTCGGCCAGGTGCTCTACACGGGCCACGACTTCGTGATCATCGACTTCGAGGGAGAGCCTGCACGCACGCTGTACGAGCGCCGGCTCAAGCGCCTCGCGCTCAAGGACGTGGCGGGAATGCTGCGCTCGTTTGATTACGCAAGCCAGGCCGCGCTCCGGTCGGAGCACATCCCCGCGGAGGCCACGGCCAGGCTTCAGTCCTGGACACGATTCTGGGTCGAATCCGTGTCGGCCGCGTTCCTGCGCAGCTACGTGAGCACCGCAGGCCCGGCATCCTTCATCCCTCACGGCGCCGAGGACCTCGAGATGGAGCTGACCACAATGCTCCTCGAAAAGGCGCTTTATGAGCTTCGCTACGAGCTGAACACCCGGCCGGATTGGGTGCGCATCCCGCTTCGTGGCATCATCGACCTGATGGCGCCGGCATGATCGCTTCTTCGCTGCTCACGCCCTTCGACCTTCACCTCTTCAACGAGGGTACCCACGGCCATCTCTACGACAAGCTCGGGGCGCACCTGTCGACTGTCCCGGAGGGGACTTCATTCGCGGTCTGGGCGCCCAACGCCGACTCGGTCAGCGTGATCGGCGACTTCAACTTCTGGGACAAGTCGGCCAACCAGCTCCACCCGCGGGAGCAGTCGGGAATCTGGGAAGGCTTCGTACCCGGGGTGCGCCACGGCGCGCTGTACAAGTACCACGTCCATTCGCGGGTCACGCGGGCCGGCGCGGACAAGGCGGACCCGTTTGCGGCATTCGCAGAGGCGCCGCCGAGGCAGGCTTCGGTGGTGTGGGACCTCACCTACGATTGGGGCGACGGATCGTGGATGTCTGAGCGGGCGCGGCCCAACGGACGCCAGGCGCCTTGGTCCGTCTACGAGCTGCACATCGGCTCCTGGATGCGTGTGCCTGAAGAGGACAACAGGTGGCTCACCTACCGCGAGCTGGCCCCGAAGCTTGCGGATTACGCGCTCAGCCTGGGCTTCACACACGTCGAGCTCATGCCGGTGATGGAGCACCCGCTCTACGCTTCGTGGGGCTACCAGGTCGAAGGCTACTTCGCCCCCACGAGTAGGTATGGCACGCCTCAGGACTTCATGTACCTGGTGGACCACCTGCACCAGCGGGGTGTCGGGGTGATCCTGGACTGGGTACCGTCGCACTTCCCGACCGACGAGTTCGGGCTCCAGAACTTCGACGGCACGCACCTGTTCGAGCACGCGGACCCGCGCAAGGGCCTGCACCCCGACTGGGGCAGCTCGATCTTCAACTACGGGCGCAACGAGGTTCGCGGCTTCCTGATGAGCAGCGCTCTGTGCTGGCTCAACCGATACCACGCGGACGGGCTGCGAGTCGATGGCGTCGCTTCGATGCTTTACCTGGACTACTCGCGCAAGCAGGGGGAATGGATCCCGAACAAGTTCGGTGGGCGCGAGAACCTCGAAGCGGTGGATTTCCTGCGCCGGTTCAACATCGAGGTCTACAAGGAGCGGCCTGACACGCAGACGATCGCCGAGGAGTCCACCTCATGGCCGATGGTCTCGCGCCCGACCTACCTCGGCGGCCTGGGCTTCGGCATGAAGTGGGACATGGGCTGGATGCACGACACGCTCAAGTACATGTCGGAGGATCCCGTCCACCGGAAGTTCCACCACAACGACCTGACCTTCCGGATGCTCTATGCGTTCAACGAGAACTTCATGCTCCCGCTGTCACACGACGAGGTGGTCCACGGCAAGGGATCGCTGATCGCGAAGATGCCTGGCGACGAGTGGCAGAAGTTCGCGAACATGCGCCTCTTGTTCGGCTGGATGTTCGCCCAGCCTGGAAAGAAGCTGATGTTCATGGGTGGGGAGTTCGGGCAGCGCGACGAGTGGGATGTTGAGAGCAGCCTTGACTGGCACCTGCTGAACTTCGCGCCGCACGCAGGCCTCAGCCACTGGGTCGGCGATCTGAACCGGGTCCTTCGCGAGGAGAACGCCCTCCACGAGATCGACTTCGACCCCGCCGGCTTCAGCTGGATCGATGCCAGTGACAACGAGCAGAGCGTCGTCAGCGTCCTCCGGCGCGGGGTGGCGCCTGATGACGTGGTCATGGCCGTGTTCAACTTCACACCGGTGCCGCGGCACAACTACCAGATCGGGGCGCCCGTGAGTGGCCACTGGCGCGAGCTGCTCAACAGCGATGCGCCGATGTACGGCGGCAGCGGGCAGGGGAACCTGGGCGGCGTCGACTCAAGGCCTGTCGGCCGCCACGGACACCTGCACAGCCTGACCCTGACCCTTCCCCCCCTGGGAGCAATCTTCCTCAAGCCTGAGAAGTAGCCTTTCCGAGAGCTCGGCGCGCACGCGACCTAACCCGCCGGTTGACACCAACGACCATCTCGCCGACCGCTCGCTCGGCAGAAACCATCGCATCGATGCGGGCGCGGGCGTATTCCCAATCCATTGTTCTGTAGTTCGTCAGGGCGATCTCAAAGGCGCCGTCGAAGCTCACGTCTTCGCGCGGCCACGACACCGTGGCTTCACGGATCCGGCCGAGGTACAGGTCCTCGCAGCTGATCATCTGGATCGAAACGCCACCGACGTGGACAACAACCGTCCTTTCGATGTCGTCGCCCGACCCTGGAAACTCCACCGCGACCGGCAGACCGTCTCTTACCCAGTGCCGGCCACGCTTGCGCAACCCCACAGCCTGAAGCTCTTTGACGTCACGTGCCGAAGGGCGAGGGCAGAGATCGAGACCAGTTGGGTGGTATTCGCCTCCTGCCCAATACTCTTCGGCGGTTCCACCAACCACGATCGGCGATTTACTCAACAGCTTGGTGATGGCCGCAGCCAAGAGCAGGCGTTGACGTAGGTGAGACTTCGTGGTCGGGATTCGGCGCAGGAGAGCCTCAGCTCCCCGTTGATCGCGCCTTTTGTCCCTGTCCACGACGCCGTCTCAATCGTTCAAAGTGCTTCCTACTCAAGCCGGCACTTTCAAGTAACTCCGCCTCAACCGGGGCCGGATTCCGATCCCATGGATTGAAACGACCGGGACCCAGGACGGACTGGACCATTGCCCGGCGCTCCGAGGCGGACTGCAGGCGTGGTCGGCTCTGACCAAGTGCGAGTGAGATGGGGACTCGGGTCGAGCGAGACCAGCGGTCGATGAACCCGATCGTGGGCATGCGATAACCGCCTTCGGCGCGGGCGATTGCGGGTTGGGTCGTTCCCATAGCATCGGCCAGCTCTGCCTGGGTCTTCCCTGATCGACGCCGAGCGTCCGCCAGGATGAGCCCGATTTCAGATTTGGTCATCGACCAATTATATCTAGTTGGCAATATCTTGGCAAAGCCACTCTGCTTGCAGGGAAGTCCATTTCAGGGCCGTTGAACCTAGGCCCTTCTCATAGCCAAGAAAAGTCCGAGCCTGGCGACTCCGAAAAACGCGGCAGCGATGACCAGGTCCGCAGCGGCCCATGTCAGGTCTTCACTCAAGGGGGGGCCATAGCAACTCGGTGGTGTGCACGACAAGTTGGTTGCGACGACCACCCCAAATAGCGCGATTGCGAAGCCCACGACGAACCCGATCGCGGTCATTGACAGCGCCCGCACGGGATATCGCCGGCTTATTACGATCAGGAGCGCCAGCCAGGCGATTGAACCGATACCGGCTACCAGCGTTAGGACTCCGTATATCGCCCCACTTGCGGATCCAAGCAGGACGACCGGCAGCCCCGCACGGAGATGACCATCACGAGAGGGCTCTGTCGTCGTCAATGCTGGATTGCGCGCTAGGTTGAGCTGCGATCTGTGCCTACGAA